>DASZWW010000027.1:0-3165 GCA_035546175.1 Polyangia bacterium | reverse complement strand
GCGTTCTGGCGCCGGTCCTCGGCCTGCGCGGCGGCGACCTTGAGCGCCGTCAGCTCCGCCACGACGGCGTCGACCTGCTCGCCGAGCTCCGCCGTGCGCGCGCGCAGCTCGCCGGTGCGCGCGTCGGCGCCCTCGACGATCGCGGCGTCGGCGGCCAGCGCCTCGCTGGCCGCCGCGGCGCGCGCCTCGGCCTGCGCGCGCGCGCGCCGCAGGTCGCCGGCCTGAGCCTCGAGCTGCGCGCGCCGCGCCTCGAAGCGGCGCAGCTCCTCCGTGGCGCGGTCGAGGTCCTTCTGCTGTCCGAAGAGCTCGAGCTCGTCGGCGCGCAGCTCGGCGGTCAGCCGCTCGAGCTCCTCGGTCACGGTCGCGAGGTCCTGCTTCTTGCCGACGTGGCGGGCCAGCGCCTGCTCAGTGTCCGCCTCGAGCTTGGCGACGACCTCCTCGAGCTCGCGGATCTCGCGCTTCTGCTCGAGCACGCCCGCGACGGCCGACTCGCGCGCGCCGCCCGTGACGACGCCCTGCGGATCGATGACCTCGCCGTCGAGCGTGACGATGGTCTTCGTCGTCTGCGTCTCGCGCCAGAGCTCGAGCGCGCGCCGCAGGTTCTCGACGACGACGACGTCGCCCAGGAGATAGGCGGCGATCTTGTCGTACTGCCGGTCGTAGCCGATGAGGTCCAGCAGCGGTCCGCGCACGCCCTCGCCCTTCGGCCAGATCGCGTCGGTGTCGACGGGCGAGGTCGACACGAAGACGGGCGCCGACGCCCCGACCTCCGTCGCCAGGCTCCCCGTCGCGTCGTAGACGACCTCACCCGCGGGAGCGGCCGCGAGCGGCACGGGCACCGGCGGGCGCAGGTCCACGGGGATGAAGGACGATCGCCCCTCGCTCTTCTGCTTGAGGAACTCGATGGCCTCGACGCCGACGTCGTGCGACTCGACGATGATGTTCCCGAGGCGGTCCCCGAGCACGGCCTCGACGGCCGTCTCGAGATCGGGCGGCGGCTGGACGATGTCGGCGACCACGCCGCGGATGCCGGCGCCGCCCGCGCTCTCGCGGTGCTGCATGATGGCCCGGACGCCCTTCTGGAAGCTCTCGTAACGGTCCTGGATCTCCGTGAGCGACGCCAGGCGCGACCGGCGGCGGTGCGCCTCCTCGCGCAGCGTCTCGAGCTCGAGCTCGCCGCGCGAGACGTCGCCGCGCAGCGCGGCCTGGCGCGCGGCGGCCTCCTCGCGCCGCGCCTTGCGCTCGTCGCTGCGCGCCCGCAGCGTGGCCAGGCTCGCGCGCAGGCCCTCGTCGGTCGCGGCGAGCGCCGTCACGCGCTCCGCGGCCGTCGCCTCCTCGGCGGCGATGCCCTCGAGGCGCGCGGCGAGATCGTCGCGACGGGCCTCGGCCGCCCCGCGCTCGGCCTCGTTGCGCGCGATGCGCGCGCGCGCCGTCGCGAGCTCGGCGACCGCCTCGTCGAGGGCGCGCCGCGCCTCGGCGAGCCCCGCGCGCAGGTCGTCGTGCTCCGCCTGCTTGCCGGCGTAGGCCTGCTGGCTGGCCTCGGCCTCCTCCTCGACGCGCGCGAGCTGACCGTCGAGCTCTTCGATGGCCGCGGCCTGCTCCCGGGCGCGCGCCGCCAGCTCCTCGATCTCGCGCCGCGCCGCCTCGGCGCGCGCCTCGAGCTGCCCCGCCTCGTCGTCCTGGTGCTGGGCGCGGGCGAGGCCGAGCTGCGCCTTGTTCGAGAGCGCGAAGAGCTCGTCCTTCGCCGTCGCCAGCTCGTGTGCCTCCTCGGCGACCGAGAGGCGCTCGGCCTCGATGGACGCCTCCTCGACCTCGAGGGTGCCCGCGATCGCCTCGTGCTGGCCGCGCACGGCCTCGAGCTCGATGGCGAGCGACTTCTCCTCCGCCAGGTGGCCGAGGTAGCGCTGCGCCGACGACCACAGGTCGAGGTCCTTGAGCTCGCCCTTGTAGCGCTTGTAGCGCTCCGCCTTCTGCGCCTGCAGGCGCAGCGAGCGCAGCCGGCTCTCGATCTCGCCGATGATGTCCGAGACGCGCAGCAGGTGCTGGCGCGTCGACTCCATGCGCCGCTCGGCGGCCCGCTTCTTCGACTTGTACTTCGTGATGCCCGCCGCCTCGTCGATGAGGCCGCGCCGGTCCTCCGCGCGCGACGACACGATGAAGCCGATGCGGCCCTGCTCGATGATCGCGTAGGCCTTGGAGCCGACGCCCGTGCCGAGGAAGAACTCGACGACGTCGCGCAGGCGCGACGGCACGCCGTTGAGCAGGTACTCGCTCTCGCCGTCTCGGTGCAGCCGCCGCGTCACGACGATCTCCTCGGGGCCGACGGCGCCCCAGGGCACTCCGTCCGGGTTCGCCGTCGCCGCGAGGCCGCTCGCGTCGAACATCAGCGAGACCTCGGCCATGCCCGCCGGGCCGCGCGACTCCGAGCCCGAGAAGATGACGTCCTCCATGGCGCGGCCGCGGAGGTGCTTGGCCGACTGCTCGCCCATGACCCAGCGGATGGCGTCGACGACGTTCGACTTGCCGCACCCGTTGGGGCCGACGATCGAGGTGATGGGATCGGGGAACGAGATCGACGTCCTGTCGACGAACGACTTGAAACCGCTGATCTCGATGCGCTTGATCTTCAAGAGTCCCTCCGGTCGGCCGGGTCGCGAGGCCCTCGTGGTCGGGCCTGTTCAACAGCGTGACAATACGTAAAACGTATGGTCACCGTAGGCTCTCCTTTAACACCTGGGACAGGTACTTGTAAATGAGGCTCCGCCAGGCCCGCCAGAAAGGCAACTTTTCTGCCGTCTCCGTCGGAGCGGACCGCCCGGAGGCGGGGACCGATTGGGCGGAAACCCCCCACGTTTGGTGCTAGTGTCCCACCCCCGATGGACCCTGGACTTGGGCTCTCCCCCACCGAGATCTACGAGCTGCTGGGCGTCGCGGGCGGCGTCCTCGGCACGGGCGTGCTCGGCTACCTCGTCGTGCGGCGCGCGCGGGCGGCGCGCCGCCGGCTGATCGAGGAGGCGGGCGAAGGGCGGCCCGCCCGCGAGCTGCCGCGCCGGCGCACGAGCGCCCTCGAGCCCGAGACCCCCGAGCCCGAGGCGCCCGAAGCAGAGGAGCCCGAGCCCGAGGTCGAGACGCCGCCGCCCGCGCGCGGGGTCGCGCGCGAGGCCC
>DASZWW010000026.1:0-9424 GCA_035546175.1 Polyangia bacterium | reverse complement strand
GATCGCGCGCCTGGCCGCGCACCATGCCGCGCGCGCCGGCGCCCCGCGCGAGCGCGCGCGAGGCCGCGAGGAAGGCGGCGGGACGCCCCGAGCCCTCGCCCGCCTCGGCCAGCCACTCGAACGCGAGCGTCAGGAGCGCGTCGCCGGCGAGGATCGCCGTCGCCTCGTCGAAGGCCTTGTGGTTGCTCGGACGGCCGCGCCGGAGGTCGTCGTCGTCCATCGCCGGGAGATCGTCGTGGATGAGCGAGTAGCAGTGCACGAGCTCGACGGCGCAGCAGGCGAGCGTGACGTTCGGGTCGCCGCCGGCGCCGTCCTGGGTCTCGGCGGCCGCGAGCGCGAGCAGGGGGCGCAGGCGCTTGCCCGGCGCGAGCAGCGAGTAGCGCATCGACTCGACGAGCCGCCCCGGATCGCCGTCCGCGGGCGCCGGCAGCCGCGCGTCGAGCACACGCTCGATCTCGGCGCGCCGCGCGCGCACCCAGTCGTCCGCCAGGAGCTCGGGCGCGGCGCTCACTCTTCGGGCATCGAGAAGGGGGCCGTGGCCGCCGCGCCGCCGGCGCCCGTGCCGAGGAGCATCTCGACCTTCTTCTCGGCGCCGTCGAGGACGAGGGCGCCGCGCTTGCAAAGCTCCATGCCCTCCTCGAAGGCCTTGAGGCTCTCCTCGAGGGGGAGGTTGCCGCTCTCGAGGCGCTCGACGAGGCCGCGCAGCCGGCCGAGGAGGTCCTCGAAGCGTTCGGCGGGCGCGTCGCCGGCGGCGCCGCCTTCGTCCGTGCTGGTCCCCTTCGGCATGCGGTTTTTCTACGTCTCCTCGCCGGGCTTTTCAATCTCATATCCCTGCTAAGATGACCGGCGTCATGGCCATCGAGACCCCACCGGGCGAGCTCGGCGCGGCGTGTCCGGACTTCCGGCTGCCGGCCGTCGACGGCCGCGTGTACGCCCGCGACGACTTCGCGCAGGCGCGCGTCCTCGTCGTGATGTTCATCTGCAACCACTGCCCCTACGTGAAGGCCGTCGAGGACCGCATCATCCGCCTCGCGCGCGAGTACGGGCCGAAGGGCGTGCAGCTCGTGGGCGTGTGCTCGAACGACGCCGCGACGTACCCCGACGACGCCTTCGACAAGCTCGCCGAGCGCTGGCGCGCGCGCGGCTACGGGTTCCCGTACCTGCACGACGAGCCGCAGACGGTCGCGCGCGCGTTCGGCGCCGTGTGCACGCCCGACATCTTCGTGTACGGTCCATGCGACGAGCGGGGCGCGCGCCGGCTCGCCTACCGCGGCCGCATCGACGACTCGTGGAAGGACGAGAGCAAGGTGACCTCGCGCGAGCTCGCCGCGGCGCTGGACGCGCTGCTCGCGGGCGAAAAGCCGGCCGCCCAGCAGCGGCCGTCGATGGGGTGCTCGATCAAATGGCGGAGCTAGGGATGGGGCCAGGCACGCGCGCGGCGAAGGCAGAGGGGACGAACGGGAAGGACGCGAAGGCGCCCTGGCGCGACTACCTGCGCAAGAAGGGCCTCAAGACCACCCAGCAACGCGAGGCGATCGTCGACGCCTTCCTGCGCACCTCGGGCCACGTCAACCTCGAGGACCTGCTGACGCACGCGCGGCGGAAGCAGCCCTCCGTCGGCCTCGCGACCGTCTACCGCACCGTGAAGCTGCTCGAGGAGGCGGGCATCGCGGCGGCGCGGCACTTCGGCCCCGGCCAGACGCTGTACGAGGTCTCGGAGGGGCGCGCGCACCACGACCACCTCATCTGCGAGAGCTGCGGCTACATCACCGAGTTCGAGAGCGACGAGATCGAGGAGCTGCAGGACGCCGCCGCCAGGCGCTTCGGCTTCAACGTCATCCGCCACCGCCACGAGCTCTTTGGCCTGTGCGAGAAGGCCCGCGGCGTGTCCGGCGGCCGCTGCCCGGGCGATGAAGCGCGCGCCCGCGCCAAGCGCTGACGCTCCGGCGCCCTCGCCCGTGCGCGGGAGAGGGCGGGGCCGAGGGCTATGACGCCCCGTTCGCCAGGCACTGCAGGGCGAGCACGGTGATGTTGTCCGTGCCGCCGGCCTGGTTCGCGGCGTCGACGAGGCCCGAGACGGCCGCCTCGAGGTTCGGCGCGCCGCGCACGACCTCGAGGAGCTTCGGGTCCTCGATCATGCCCGACAGCCCGTCCGAGCAGAGGATGAAGATGTCCTGGTCGTGGATGTCGTGCGCGAGCACGTCGACCTGCACGGTCTCGCGCATGCCGAGCGCGCGCGTGATGACGTTCTTGTGCGGGAACTTGCGCTGCTCGTCCTCGGACATGTTGGGCTTGGCGTCCTTGTAGTCCTCGAGCAGCGAGTGGTCCCGCGTCATCTGGAGGATGCCGCTCGGCCGGATGCGGTAGCAGCGCGAGTCGCCGACGTGCGCGATGTAGAACTTGTCGCCGACGATCTGGCCGCTGACGATCGTCGTGCCCATGCCCTTGTACTTCACGTCCTGCGCGGCCGACTGGAAGATGCGCTGGTTGGCCATCTTGATGCCCACGACCAGACGGTTCTCGACGTACGAGAGGTGGCGATCGAGCTTGTACGGCCAGGTCGCCTCCTCCTCCTTGCTGCGGGTGAAGAACTCCTGCATGACGTCGGCGGCCATCTTGGACGCGACCTCGCCCGAGGCGTGACCGCCCATGCCGTCTGCGACCAGGAAAAGCTGCTCGTCCTCGATCAACGAGAAGTAGTCCTCGTTGTGGGTCCGCTTCATCCCGACGTCGGTCTTGGCCGCGTAGCGAATGCGCATGCTCAGGGACCATCCAAGGTAATGGCGGCGGTGTGGGGCGTCAATTCGAGGCTTCGCTCGAAGGGGCCGGTCATGGGGAAAAGATCGGATGGACGCAGGGGAAGTTTCGTTGACACGGAAAAATGACGCGGGTAGGGTACTGCTCAAATGTCTAGTCCTGAGGGGCAGGTCGAACGGTCCACATCGCCCAAGCCGCAGCGCGCCGTGCTGCTGGCCATCGGCGACGAGGTGCTGCGGGGGGAGATCGCGAACACGAACGGCACCTTCATCGCCGATCGGCTGTTCGAGGCGGGGTTCTCGGTCGTCGAGCACGCGGTCGTGTCGGACGACCCCATCGAGATCCGCGGGGCGCTCGTGCGCCTCCGCGCGACGGCCGACGTGATCGTCGCGACGGGCGGGCTCGGGCCGACCGAGGACGACCGCACGGTCGACGTGGTGGCGGACATCTTCGGCACGGGCACGGTGCCGGACGAGCCGTCGCTCGGCGCCATGAAGAAGCGCTTCTCGACGCACGGCTTCGAGCTCACGCCCAACAACCTGCGGCAGGTGCGCATCCCCGTCGGGGCGAAGGCGCTGCCCAACAGCGCCGGCATCGCGCCCGGGTTCGTGGTGCGCCTCGGCGGCGCGGACGCCTACTTCCTGCCGGGCGTGCCGCGCGAGATGGAGCGCATGTACCTCGATCAGGTCGCGCCGCGGCTCTCGGTGCGCATGGCAGAGGCCGGGGTGCCGCGCGCGGCGGTGCGCACCTGGCACGTCTACGGCATGGGGGAGTCGCACATCGATCACCGCCTGGCCGGGCTCTTGAACGGCGTCGATCCTTCGGTCACCGCGACGCTGCACTTCCGGACCTCGCACCCCGTGAACCACGTCAAGGTGGTCGTGCGGGGCAAGAGCGTCGAGGAGGAGCAGGCGACGCTCGAGCGCATCGACGCCGAGCTGCGCAAGCGCATCGGGCCGGGCATCTACGCCGTCGACGGCGAGAGCTTCCCGGCGGCCGTCGCGAGATCGCTGCGCGCGCAGGATCCGCCGGCGACGCTGGCCATCGCCGAATCGTGCACGGGCGGCCTCGCGGGCGAGCTCATCACGAGCGAGTCGGGCGCCTCGAGCTTCTTCCGCGGCAGCATCGTCGCCTACTCCGACGACGTGAAGACGAGCGTGCTCGGCGTCAAGGCCGAGACGCTGGCCGACTTCGGGGCCGTGAGCGAGCCGTGCGCGCGAGAGATGGCCGAGGGTGCCAAGCGTGTCTGCGGCTCGTCGGTCGCCGTGTCGATCACCGGCGTCGCGGGGCCGGGCGGCGGCTCGCCCGACAAGCCCGTGGGCACGGTCTGCTTCGCCGTGTGCGGCCCGGGCACGACCCGGACGTCGACGAAGCTCTTCGCCGGCAACCGCGAGCGGGTGCGCGTCGCGGCGGCCTACTACGCGCTCGACCTCGCGCGCCGCTACTTCGACACCCGCAAGCGCTAGACGATGACGGAAGCGACCTCCACTCTCCGGAGCTTCGTCGCGGTGCCGCTCCCCGGCGCCGTGCAGACGGAGATCGCGGAGGCGGCGCGCGCGCTCGCGGGGAAGCTCCCGGCCGTGAGCTGGTCGAAGAAGCCGGAGAACCTGCACGTCACGATCAAGTTCCTCGGCGCCGTCGCGGTGGACCGGCTCGAGGGCCTGGCCGCGGAGCTCGGGACGGCGCTGGCCGAGGTCCCGCGGTTCGAGATCGGGCTGCGGGGGTGGGGGGCGTTCCCCTCGGCGCGCCACGCGAGGGTCCTCTTCGCGGACGTCGAGGGCTCGGAGGCGTTGAGCGCCGCCGCCGAGATCGTCGAGGCCGTGGCGGAGCGCTTCGGCTTCGAGCGGGAGAAGCGGCGGTTCACGGGGCACGTCACCGTCGGCCGCGCGAAGGAGAAGGCCGGCGTCGACGCGCGCGCCGAGCTCGAGCGCGGGGCCGATCGGGAGTTCGGCCGGGTGACGGTCGAGGAGGTTCACGTCTACGAGAGCCACCTCGGGCGAGAGGGCTCGACGTACGTATTGCGGCACCGCGCGCCCCTCGGCGGGCGGGCCAACTGATTCACAAAAAGGAGAGACACGATGGCGCTGGACAAGTCCGAGAAGACCGAGACCAAGACGGAGTCCAAGGACGCGAAGCTCGCCGTGGTGCCGGCCGCCGGAGCCGGAGCCGGACATCACGCGCCGACGCAGCCGGCGCGTGACGACAAGCGCGACAAGGCGATCGACCTCGCCGTCTCGACCATCGAGAAGCAGTTCGGCAAGGGCAGCATCATGCGCCTCGGCGAGGGGATGGCGCCGCCCGAGGTCAAGGTCGTGCCGACGGGCTCGCTCGGCCTCGACATCGCGCTCGGCGTGGGCGGGCTGCCGCGCGGGCGCATCATGGAGGTGTACGGACCGGAGTCGTCGGGCAAGACGACGCTCGCGCTGCACGTCGTGGCGCAGGCGCAGAAGATGGGCGGCATCTGCGCGTTCGTCGACGCCGAGCACGCGCTCGACGTCGGCTACGCGCGCAAGCTCGGCGTGCGCACGGACGACCTGCTCGTCTCGCAGCCCGACTGCGGCGAGCAGGCGCTCGAGATCACCGAGATGCTCGTGCGCTCGGGCGCCGTCGACGTCATCGTCGTCGACTCGGTGGCGGCGCTCACGCCCCGCGCCGAGCTCGAGGGCGAGATGGGCGACTCGCACGTGGGCCTGCAGGCCCGCCTCATGAGCCAGGCGCTGCGCAAGCTCACGGGCACGATCGCCAAGTCGAACACGCTCGTCATCTTCATCAACCAGATCCGCATGAAGATCGGCGTCATGTTCGGGAACCCCGAGACGACGACGGGCGGCAACGCGCTCAAGTTCTACGCGAGCGTGCGGCTCGACATCCGCCGCGTGGGGGCGCTCAAGGACGGCGAGAAGGTCGTGGGCAACCGCACGCGCGTCAAGGTCGTGAAGAACAAGATGGCGCCGCCGTTCCGCGAGGTCGAGTTCGACATCCTCTATGGCGAGGGCATCAGCCACGAGGGAGACATCGTCGACCTCGGGGCGGAGTGCGGCGCCGTCGAGAAGTCGGGCGCCTGGTTCGGCTTCGAGGGCGACCGCATCGGCCAGGGCCGCGAGAACGCCAAGCAGTACCTGCGCGAGCACCCCGAGGTCGCCAAGAAGATCGAGGCCAAGGTCCTCGCGCACCACGGCATCAAGCGGGACACGGGCGGGACGGCGCTCGGCGCCAGCAACGGCAACGGGGCCTCGTCGGCGGCCGCCGCGGGCGCGACGGTGCACGCCTTCTCGCCCCAGCCGAAGCCGGTCTCGGAGAAGCGCGGGCGCTAATCTCGGGTTCCGTCGCCGACGTCGCGCAGCCAGGCGTCGATGTCGGTCACGGGCGCCGCGGCGGCGACGCGCTCGGCGCGCGCCGCGCGGGCCAGGGCGAGGGCGCGACGGCGCTCGGCCTCGCGTGACCAGAGGGCCCGCGCGAGGGCGAAGCGCGTCTCGCCGAGGAGCTCGGGCGGCGCGTGGCGCTCCTCGCGGATGGCCAGCGCGCGCTCGAGGGGCGCGATCGCGGCCGCGGGCCGGTGCTCGCCGAGCGCGGCGCGGCCGAGCCCCGTGAGCGCGTAGGCCTGGAACGAGGGGTCCGCGCCCGCGCGCTGCCAGATGTCGAGCGCGGCCTGGCAGGCGGCGCGGGCCTCGGCGTGACGGCCCAGGCTGTTGAGGACCTCGCCCATGTTCGACGACACGAGGGCGGAGAAGGGGTGCGTGGGCCCGAACAGCCGCGCCGACCGCGCGAGGGCGTCGCGATCCGTCGCCAGCGCCTCCTCGTACCGGCCGGCGTCCTCGAGGACGTTGCCGAGGTTGGTGAGGGCGCGCAGCACGTCGGGCGTGTCGTCGCCGGCGACCCGCGCCTCGATCTCCATGGCCTTCCGCGCGTCGGCGATGCTGGCCTCGTAGTCCCGATCGCTCTGCCGGACGATCTGATCCGCGAGCAGCACCCAGGCGTCGATGACGCCGCCGGCGCCGAGGCGCTTGCGCGCGGCGCGCGCGATGGCGAGCCAGTCGCGGGCCTCCTCGCGTCGGCCGGCGCGCTCGAGCAACATGGGCAGCCACGCGGTCGCGAGCGCGAGGCGGTCGTCGCGCCCGGCGTAGGCCGCCTCGTACGCGGCCTTGAGGCGCTCGATGGCGAGGGCGAAGTCGCCGCAGTTGTCGCCCAGGATCCCGGCGGCGACCAGCACCTCGGCGCGCAACGGATCGTACCCGGTGGCGTCGGCCGCCGCGATGAGCGGACCGGCCTTCGCGCTCGCCGCCTCGCACTGGCCGGCGTCGCGGAGCGCGACGAAGCGCGCGAGGTCCTCGCGCACGCGCGCCACCTCGCGCCGGGCCGCCGGGTCCTGGGGCGGCGGGACCACGGCGCGCAGGGCGGCGGCGTCGGAGCACCGCTCGACGCTGGGGAGGGCGCCGGCGGCGTTGACGGCGTTCTCGACGACCTTCGCGTCGGCGCCCGCCAGGACCTCGGTGAGCGCCCGGAGGTTGCCGAGGCGCTCGCCCAGGCAGCCCATCCGCAGGTCGAGCACCTCCGGGGATTGCTCGCCGCGGACGTGCGTGGCCTCGCACGCGTCGACGTAGCCGGACACCCAGCGCGCGGCGAAGCCGTCGAGCAGCCGGCTCACGCTCGCGAACGCCTGCTCGGCGAACGGCGCGCCCGACGCGAGGAAGGCGCGGTGGATGGCCTCCTTGCGCGGCGAGGACGCGCCGGCCGGCTCCCAGGCCCCGGCGAGGCGGCTCGCCCCGCTCGAGCACTGCGCGGGACCCCTGGCGCCGCCGAGCATGCGGGCCCCGAGCGCCGTGGCGACGACGAGCGCTCCGCCGGCGAGCCCCGCGAGCCAGCGACGGCGCCGGACGGACGGATCGTCCGACAGCGCGGAGAGGAGCTCGCCCATCGAGGGCCAGCGCTCCTCGCGCTTCGGGCGCAGCCCGCGCAGCACGGCCCGGCGCACCCAGGGGGGCACGCGGCTCTGCGCGGGCGGCGGCTGCACCTCGCCCGCGACGGCGCGGCGGTGGAGGAGGCCGATGTCGCCTCTGCCGAAGGGCCGCTCGCCGTAGAGCGCTTCGTAGAGCGCCACGCAGTAGTTGAACTGGTCCGTGCGCGCGTCGATCGCCTCGTCGGGGAGGAACTGTTCGGGCGCCATGTAGGCCGGCGTCCCGACGAGCGCGCCCGTGCGCGTGAGGTTCGCCTCGAGGTAGGGCGCGGGCGCGGCGCCGTCGAGCGACTCGGTGAGCGGCCGCTCCTCCCGGGCGCCGACCTGGCGGGCGACCCCGAAGTCCATGACGCGCACCTCGCCGTCGTGCGTGATCATGACGTTGTCCGGCTTGAAGTCTCGGTGGACGAGGTTCGCCGCGTGCGCGGCGGCGAGCCCACGGCCCGCGGGGATGAAGACCTCGAGGACCTCGCGCCAGCCCGGGTGGCGGGACCTGAGCCACGCCTTCGCCGTCTCGCCCTCGACGAGCTCCATGGCGATGAAGACGCTTTCGCCCACCGTCCCGACGTCGTAGATGACGACGACGTTCGGGTGCCGCAGCTTGGCGGTGGCCTGGGCCTCGCGCAGCAGCAGCGAGGCGCCCTTGTCCGTGTCCGACACCTTCGGGCGCAGCACCTTCACGGCGACCTTGCGGTCGAGCTCGGGGTCGTACGCGGCATACACCTCGCCCATGCCGCCGGCCCCCAGCGCGCCGAGGACCATGAACCGGCCGATGGCGTGGCCGCGCTCGAACGACATCGCCTGGCGCTCGCGCGGCTTCCAGGGATCGCTCGGGGCCGTCCCGGTGGGCGCGTCCGCCTCGTCGTCGGGTCCGATGCTCTCCTTCGCCATCGCCGCGCCGACCATAGCATCGGCGCGGCCCGCTCGAGGCGACCTCGTCCTGACCTGCACCTACATGCGGCGTGGTGACGCGCCCACCGTCGAGCACACAGGAAAGGCGTACTGGCCAAGTGTGGGCCGCGCGTATACGATCCCACCATGGCCTCCAAGAAGCCTGCCCCCGAGGGACCCATCGAGGTCCCGGACACGATTTCAGTCTTGCCCTTACGGAATTCGGTCTTGTTCCCGGGGTCCATCATCCCCATAGACGTCGGACGCAAGAAGTCGGTGAAGCTCGTCGAGGAGGCCATCTCGAAGGAGCGTCCCGTCATCGGGATCGTCACCCAGCGCGACGCCCGCACCGAGGATCCGGGCCCGACGGACCTCTACATGGTCGGGTGCGCGGCGCGCATCCTCAAGGTCATCAAGCTCGCGAAGGACAACTTCTCGGTCATCCTGCAGGGCGTCTCGCGCATCCGGCTCGTCGACGTCAACAACCAGGAGCCGTTCATGACGGCCCGGGTGCAGCCGCTGCCCGACCTGCCCGTCACGGACGTCGAGCTCGACGCCCTGGTCATGAACCTCAAGGACGTCGCCAAGCGCGTCATCAAGCTCATGCCCGAGCTGCCCAAGGAGGCGAGCGCGCTCGTCGACAGCGTCACCGAGCCCGGACAGCTGGCCGACCTCATCACCTCGAACCTCGACGTGCAGGTCGACGAGAAGCAGGACGTGCTCGAGACGTTCGACCTCAAGACGCGCCTGCGCAAGGTGCTGCAGTTCCTCTCGCGCCAGCACGAGGTGCTGAAGGTCCGCGAGAAGATCAACAGCCAGGTC
>DASZWW010000025.1:0-18394 GCA_035546175.1 Polyangia bacterium | reverse complement strand
GGCGCCGCGGCCGCCAGCCCCTCGAAGGACCGCGCGGCCCCGGCCGCGAGCGGCGCCGCCGGGGGCGGGCCGCCGGTGGAGCTCGCGCGCGCGCCGCTCGGGCCGCTCAGCGTCGGCAAGTGGCGGCTGCCGAACGGCCTGACGATCGTGCTCGCGCCCGACCCGACGGCGACGAGCGTCAGCTACATGACCTGGTTCCGCGTCGGCTCGCGCGACGAGGACGAGCCCGCGGGCGAGACGGGCCTCGCGCACCTGTTCGAGCACCTCATGTTCACGCAGACGAAGAACCACCCGGTGGGCGAGTTCGACCGGGCCATCGAGGCGGCGGGCGGCAACTCGAACGCCATGACCTACTACGACTTCACGGCCTACATGAACGACGTGCCGCCCGATCAGCTGGGCGTCGCCGCGCGCCTCGAGGCCGATCGCATGGTGAACCTCGACCTGCGCAAGCGGCAGGTCGACAACGAGCGCGACGTCGTCGTCGAGGAGCGGCTGTCGTCGGTCGAGGACAGCGTCGACGGCGCGCTCGACGAGCTCATGTACAAGCAGGCCTTCAAGGCCCACCCCTACCGCTGGCCCGTCATCGGCTGGATGAAGGACATCAAGGCCGTGACGCCGGAGAAGGCCGTGGCGTTCTACAAGCGGTTCTACGCGCCCGACAACGCCATCGTCGTCGTCGCGGGGCGCTTCGAGGAGCAGGCGGCTCTCTCGCTCATCGCCGACGCCTACGGCGCGATCCCGGCCTCGACGGGGCCGGCGCGCGCGCAGGCGGCGCCCGAGCGCGCGCCCGCGGCCGAGGTGCGGTCGGTGATCGAGCGGCCCGTGCCGGCCGATCGGCTGGCCATCGGCTTCCCCGCCCCGGCCCTCGGCGACGGGGACCGCGCGGCGTACGAGATCCTCGCCGAGGTGCTCGCGGGCGGGCCGTCGTCGCGCCTGCAGCGCGAGCTCGTCGTCGACAGGGCCATGGCCTCGTCGGTGCACGGCGACGTCGCGCCCACGAAGGACCCCGGGCTCTACGCCCTGTGGATCCAGCTCACGAAGGGCCACGCCGCCGAGGAGGCCGAGGGCCGCGTGCTCGCCGCGCTCGCGGCGCTCGCGGCGCGGCCCGTGGCGGCCGCCGAGCTCGCGGCGGCGCAGGCCCGCGTCGAGACGGCCTTCTGGCGCGACCTCGCCTCGAGCCACGGCCGCACGGAGCGCCTGGGCGAGTTCGAGATCGCGACGGGCGACTTCCGCCGCGCCTTCGCGCGCGCCGGCGAGCTCGCCCGCGTCACGGCCTCCGACGTCCAGCGCGTCGCGGGCGCCTACCTCTCGGGCGGCGCGCGGTCCGTCGTGATCGCGCGGGCCAGAGCCGGCAAGCCGTGAGCGCCCGCCGCCGTGCCCTCGTCCTCTTGCTTCTGGGAGCCCTGGCGATGAGCGCCCGCCGCGCGCGCGCCGAGGGCGCGGCCGCCACGCCCGGCGTGACCCGCGCCAAGGGCCCGGGCGGCGCGCTCGTCATCGTCGAGAGCAACCGCACGGTGCCGCTCGTGCACCTCGTCGTGGCCTCGCGCTCGGGCTCGGCGCAGGACCCGCGGCACCGCGAGGGGCTCACGAACCTGGCCGCCGAGATGGCCCTGCGCGGCGCGGGCGGCAAGACGCGCGAGGAGCTCGACGCCGCGCTCGACGCGCTGGGCGCGACGCTGGAGGTCGAGACGCAGCCCGACGAGACGCGCTTCGAGGGCGACGTCCTCTCGAAGAACCTCGACGCCTACCTGGCCCTCGTGGCCGACGTGCTGCTGCGCCCCACCTTCGCGCCCGCCGAGCTCGCCCGCACGAAGCGCGAGCTCGTGGCGCAGATCGAGGAGCTGCGCACCGACGACCGCGAGCTCTGCGGCAGGTTCTTCGCGCGCAACGTCTTCGGCGATCACCCCTACGGCCACCCGCCCGAGGGCCTGCCCGCCGCGATCGACGCCGCGACGGCCGGCGAGGTGGCGGCGCACTTCCGCCGCCACTTCGTGGGCCGGAACCTGGTGATCGCCGCCGCGGGCGACGTCGACGCCGCCGACTTCGGCGCCCGCCTGGCCCGCGCCTTCAAGGGCATGCGCGACCTGCCGGCGCCGCCGCCCGACGCGCTCGAGCTGCGCCCGCCCGTGTCGCCGCGCGGCTGGCGCATCCAGCTCGTCGACAAGCCCGATCGTCAGCAGGCGCAGCTCATGTTCGGTCACCCCGCGCTGCGCGCCTCCGACCCCGACTACCTGCCGCTCGTCATCGGCCTGGCCGCCTTCGGCGGTCACGGCATGAACGCCACGCTCATGAACGAGGTGCGCACGAAGCGCGGCCTCGCCTACGGCGCGTACATGACGCTCGGCGAGCGGCGCGGCGTGGGCGCGGCCGCCGGCTGGGTGTTCTCGGGCACCGACAAGACCGTCGCGACGCTCAAGCTCGTGCTCAAGCTCTACGTCGCCCTCATGGAGTGGGGCGTGACGACCGACCAGGTGGTGTTCTTCCGCAACTTCCTCATCGGCTCGCACGCCTCGGAGATGGACGAGCCCGCGCACCGCATCGACGCCCGCGTCTCGGCGGAGATCGCCGGCCTGCCCGAGGACTGGATAGACACGCTCCCCGCGCGCCTGGCCGCCGTCAAGCCCGCGGCCGTCAACGCCGCGCTCAAGAAGCACGTCCACGCGCGCGATCTCGCCATCACGATGGTCGCCTCGGCGCCCGTCATGAAGAAGCTCCTCGTCGGAGCCAAGATCAAGGAGTCCGACGTCGACGTCGTGCCGTGGGACAGCTATTGAGGTAAGGTCGCGGCGCATGTCTTCGAACCCGCCGCGCGGACGCGTGGTCACGCAGGGCAAGTACCTCACGCTCGTCGACGACGACGGGTGGGAGTTCGTGACGCGCCACCGCGTGACGGGCATCGTCGTCCTCGTCGCCATCACGCCCGAGCGCGAGCTCGTGCTCGTCGAGCAGCACCGCCCCCCCGTGGGCAAGCCCGTCATCGAGCTGCCCGCCGGGCTCGTGGGCGACCTCCCCGGCCACGAGGCGGAGAGCCTCGCCGCGGCCGCGCACCGCGAGCTCGTCGAGGAGACGGGCTTCGAGGCGAGCGAGGTGCGCGAGCTCGTGGCCGGGCCCATCGCCGTGGGCGTCTCCGACGAGGTCATCACCTTCTTCCAGGCGCACGGCCTGCGGCGCGTCGGGCCGGGCGGCGGCGACGACAGCGAGGACATCAAGGTGCACGTCGTCCCCCTGGCGACGCTCGAGGCGTTCCTGGCCGACAAGCGCGCCCATGGCCTGGCGGTCGATCCCAAGATCTACGCGGGGCTCTACCTCGTGGGCGAGGCGAGGCCGCGGTGAGCGAGGCGCCTCGCTTCGCGCCCGGCCTGCCCGTGGGGCCGCTCGGCTTCGTGCCGCGCGAGGCGGGGAACGGCACCGCGGTCTGGGAGTACACGGTCGATCCCGCGCACTACAACACGAACGGCGTGCTCCACGGCGGCGTCCTCATGGCGCTGCTCGACACGGCCATGGGCCACGCCGTGGCGGCGATGGTGGCGCCCCAGGGCCGCTTCAACGCCGCCGCGCAGTTCAACATCCACTTCTTCGTGCCCATCAAGAGCGGCCTCGTGCGCGCGCGCGCCGAGGTCAAGAAGCTCGGCAAGCGCCTGGCCGTCGCCGAGGCCGAGGCCACCGACGAGGACGGCCGCCTGCTCGGCGTCGCGACGTCGACGCACTCCCTGCTGCCCTGACTAGGACGCGAGCAGCGCGCGGGTGGCGCCCGGGTCGTTCGTGATGACGCCGTCGACGCGCATGTCGCGGCAGGCGCGCACGGCCGCGGCGCCGTCGACGGTCCAGACGTTGACGGCGTAGCCGAGCGCGCGCCAGCGGGCCACGCGCGCCGGCGTGCAGAGCACGAGCTCGGGGTTGAGCGCCGCGGGACGGAGCCACTTGGCGGCCCAAGCGCGCCGCAGGGGCGTCACCTCGGCGCGCTCGAAGAGGAGCGCCGCCGGGACCGCCGGCAGCCGGCGCATCGAGAGGCGCACGGCGCGCGGGTTGAACGACGACACGAGCACGCGCGGCGCCGCGCCGGCGCGCGCCAGCACCTGGGCGACGCCGTCGACGAGGGCGGCGATGCGGCGGCCGCCGAGCAGGGCCGCCGTGAGCTCGACGTTGACGAGGAGGTCGGGCCCGCAGGCCTCGAACGCCTCCTCGAGCGTGGGGATGCGCGCGCCGCCGCGGAGCTCGACCCGGCGCAGCTCGGCGAGCGGGAGCGCGTCGATGCGCTCCGGCCTCCCCCCGAGGCGCGCGAGATCGTCGTCGTGGAAGACGACCACCTCGCCGCTCGCGCACTGGAGCACGTCCAGCTCGACGCCGTCGGCGCCGTCGGCGCGGGCGCGCGCGAAGGCCTCGACGCTGTTCTCGGGGGCGCGCGCGCTCGCCCCGCGATGCCCGACGACGAGGGGCCCCGCGCCGGCGGGCCGCAGGCCCCATGCGCCCCTCCCCGATGCCATGACGAAAAGCGTACCACCGCGCCGACAGCGAACTAAAATCGTAGCGATGCCCAGGCGCGCCCTCCCCCTCCCCGCAGGCGTCCGGCTTGCTTCGCTGTGGTGCGTCCTGGCCATCGGCGCCGCAGCCGGATGCGCCCACGTCGCCGGCCCGCCGGCGCCCACCGGACCGAGCCAGGCCCTGGCCGGTCAGGCGGCCCGCATCGGGCGCGTCGCCTACGAGGACGACTTCCAGGAGGCGCGCCTGGTCCTGCAGGCGCTGCCCGCGGGCGCCAAGGAGCGGGCGGCGCTGCGCGAGAACCTGCTGCGCTACCTCCTCGACCCCGTGCTCGCGCTCAAGCCCGAGACGCTGCGGCGCGAGGCCCGCGACCTCGAGAACGACGACACGGACGACCGCGTGCTCGACTCGTTCCGCGACGCGCTCGGGCTCTTCGAGCCCGCCGAGCTGTGGAGCGCGCCCCCGCACGTCTCGCCCGGCGAGCGCGCCTTGCTCGAGCCCGCGGCGCGCCTCGTCCTGGCCATCTTCTCGCCGCAGGGCCAGCAGCAGCCGGTGGCGCTCGCGACGGCGGCGATGGCGACGCTCACGGCCGGCACGCCGGCGGCCGCCGAGTGGACGGGGCGGCTCGACGAGATCGTGCGCTGGAGCGACGAGTCCGGCGAGAACGCGGAGTCGGCGAGCTTCCGGCGCGTGCCGGGCGCCGTCGAGACGCTCGAGGGCGTGCTCTCGGACCTCCCGGCCCCGGCCGTCGTCGAGCGGCTCGACGGCCTCTACACCGCGCGCCAGAAGAAGTTCTCGGAGGCGCTGCGCCACCCCGTGGGCGGCGGCGAGTCGGCGCGCCGCGCGCTCGGCGAGCTGCTCATCGCGCACGGCGACGAGATGCAGCGGGGCGTCCTCAACGTCGCGACGCTCTACCTGCGGGCGAGCCAGCTCGACCTCGCCGCCAAGCGCGCCGCGGCCCTCGCGGGCGACGCGGGCGACGATCCGGACCTGCGCGCGCTGCTCGACGCGGCCGACAGGCCCACGGCGGGCGCGCCGGAGTTCCTGGCCCTCGCGCGCCGCTTCCTGCCGCGCATCGAGCCGCTCGGCGGCACGGCGACCGACGTGGCCGACCCGCTGGCGGCGTTCCGCGTGCTCCAGCTCGGCCTCGACCGCGCCCCGAGCGACGTCGACATGCTGCTGCTCTCGGCGCGCGTCGCCCGCGCGGCCTCGTCGTACTTCCTGGCCATCCGCCGCCTCGAGGAGGCGGCCGCCGTGCTCGAGAGGCGCCCGGGGACCGAGGCCGATCAGGCGCGTGTCTCGGCCGAGCTCATGGAGCTCTACTTCCTGCGCCTGCGGCTGCGGCTCGACCCCGAGCGCGACCCGCCCGCCTTCGCCGAGGCGGACGTCGTCCGCCGGCAGTTCGCGCAGGCGCGCCAGCGCTTCAAGAACACCGAGCTCAAGCTGCGCGACGCCGACATCGACTACGAGGTGGGCCGCAGCTACGTCAACACCGGGCAGATCGAGCGCGCCGAGCCCGCCTTCCTGCGGGCGCGCGACGAGGGCGAGCCGACGGCCGAGATCACGACGGAGCTGTCGAACCTGGCGCTCAAGCGCGGCGACCCGCGGCGGGCGGTGCAGATCCTGCGCGAGGGCCTCGAGGCCATGCGCGCCGAGGAGGCGAAGAGCAACCAGCAGGAGACCATCGGCTCGGTCGAGGGTCACGCGCGCCTCGAGCGCCTGCTCGGCGACGCGTCCGACATCGCCGGCAAGCGCGACGACGCCGAGGTCGCCTGGCGCGCCGCGCTCGTCGACTGGGAGCGGCTGCTCATGGAGCACCGGCGGCGCAAGACGGCGTCGGCGGCCGCCGAGGCCGAGATCGAGCTCGGCAAGATCCTCTACCTGCTCGGCCGCCACGCCGAGGCGCAGCAGGCCTTCGACGAGGCGCTCGAGCAGGACGGCGACCGAGACCAGTCCTACATCGACTCCGTCGCCTTCCTCGTGCAGAACGGCGAGACGGACGCGGCGGTCTCGATCTACCGCCGCGCCCTCACGCGCCCCTCGCGCGCCGTCTCCGAGTACGTGCGCGTCTACACGTCGCTGTGGATCTACGACCTCACGCGGCGCACGAACCACGTGCCCGATCCCGTGGCCGACGCCTACCTCCGCTCGCTCGACGAGCGCCACGGCGACCTGCGCCCGCGCCGCGGCGCCGCCTGGACCCACGTCCTCGCCCGCTTCGAGACCGGCAAGATCACCTACGAGCAAGCGCTCGCGGCCGCCGACACCGTCGGCAAGCGGGCCGAGATCTACTTCTACGAGGGCATGCGCCGCCTCGGCGACGGCAAACCGGACGACGCGCACCAGCTCTGGCAGAAGGTGCTCGACACCCGCATGTTCTCGTTCTTCGAGTTCGACATGGCCTCCCGCTACCTGCGCCTCGGCGCCCCCGCCGCGCCGAGCGGCGCCGTCCCGGCCACCGAGACGATCTAGCGCCGCGGCTCCGCGCCGCTGGCGCGCTCGGCCTCGCCCGTGGTAATCAGATCCCGCTCGAAATTCCGGTGCCGTGGCCAAGTGGTAAGGCAAGGGTCTGCAAAACCCTCATTCCCCGGTTCAAATCCGGGCGGCACCTCAACCCTCTCTCCGCTCCAACTCCTCCCCGCAGGGCTCCCGACCCCTCCTTCATCGAGGGAGCGCAGGAAGCCCAGCCGCGTCCGGTGGGGGCATCGGGCCCGCGCGCAGTTCCGCAGCGCCCCCTGCGCGTGCCTAGAAGATCCGCCCCCGTGCGCGAGGACTGTTTGAGCACGGGCCCGATGCCCCCACCGGACGCCCCCGCGACCGAAGCGACCGAGCGACCGAGCGACCGAGCCGGGCCTAACTAAGGAACGAGCTCCCACTTCGCGACGAGCTTCGTCGGATCGCCGTTGGCCGCCGCGAAGTCGTCGAGGAGATCGTCGGCCGGCGTGCGCCCCGCGGACGCGTAGGCCTCGAGCGGCGCGAGGAGCGCCGCGTCCGCCGCGCCGCCCGGGAGGCGTCGCAGGCCGGCGCGCGCGAGGGCCAGGAGCTCGACGGCGAGATCGCGCACGGAGTGGCGGCCGAGGCGGGCCACGAGGGCGTAGCGCGGGACGGCCCGCCGCAGCGCCTCGCGCTCGTCGAGCGTCGCGCCCGCGACGAGGGCCCAGGCCGCGGCGCAGGCGCCCGGATCGTCGAGCAGCCCGCGCCACAGCGCCGCGGCCGCGCCCGCCACGGGCAGCGGCCCCGCGTCGGCGCCGCGCAGCTCGATGTAGCGCTTGAGGCGCACCTCGGGGAAGAGCGTCGACAGGTGCACCTCCCAGTCGCGCAGCGTCGCCGTCTCGCCCTCGAAGCCCTCGGCGAGGAAGCGGCGGAACGTCAGCG
The DNA here is from genome assembly GCA_035546175.1 of Polyangia bacterium. Lineage (GTDB taxonomy): Bacteria > Myxococcota_A > Polyangia > Fen-1088 > Fen-1088 > DASZFV01. The sequence goes on along the minus strand of DASZWW010000025.1, from coordinate 10,537 downwards.
CGCGCACCGGGCGGTAGACGCCCCCGCGCACGACGAAGAACATCGGCACGTCCAGCGCCCACTCCGCGTAGTCGCGGAACGAGAAGCTGGGCGCGAACGCGAACGGCAGCAGCCCGGCGCGGTCCTCGTCGGTCTCGAGCCAGATGGCGGCGCGCCGGCTCTTGAACCCGTTCGGCCGCCCCTCGCTGATGGGCGAGGCCGCGAAGAGCGCCGTCACGATGGAGGTCACGCCGAAGGACGCGCGCAGCTTCGCCAGCGCGTCCGCCTCGTCGAGGTAATCGAAGTTCGCCTGCACCGTGGCGGTCTGCTTCATCATGTGGTGCGCGAGGCGGCTCTGCCGGCCCTGCTCGGGGAAGTACTTGCGCATGACGTCGTAGCGAGGCTTGGGCAGCCACGACACCTCGTCGATCGTCCCGAACGGCCGCGCGCCGATGCCGATGAAGCGGATGCCGAGCGCCGCGCCGACCTCGCGCACCTCGGCGACGTGCGCGCGCACCACCGCGGCGCACTCCGCGGCCGTCGGCAGCGCCGCGCCCGACAGCTCGACCTGCCCGCCCGGCTCGACCGTGATGCGATCGCCCCCGCGCGAGAGCCCGATCGGGTGTCCGGCCTCCATCATCGCGACGAACCCGCGGCGGCCGAGCGCGTCGAGCAGCGCCTCGATCCCGTCCGGCCCGCCGTAGGGCACGACCCCGCCGTCCGACCGCACGGCGATCTTCTCCTGCTCGACGCCGACGCGGAACGCCGTCCGCGGCTTCGCGCCCGCCCGAAAGTACCCGACCAGCTCGTCGATGGTCGGGGGGCGCGCGCCCGCCTTTACGTCTCTCTCGTCGGCCATCTGGGGTGCGAGCGTGCGGCGGAACGCCGAGCGCGGGGAAGGCTAGCGGCCGCCGCGGGCCGCGTCAACGTCTGCGCCCGGACGCCGGACGATATTTTGACGCCGCCTGGGAAGCCGCCACACTTACGTCTTCGGAATGGGGCCGGTCCTCGACGCTTCCGTCAACATGAGGGGGCTGCGTCGACCTATACTGTCCCGGGCCCGAACTCCCCAATGAACCAGCTCTCCACCCTGCTGCTCGTCGATCCCGATCCCCGCGGCCTCGAGACGCTGACCTACGGCTTCGAGCGCGAGGGCTGCACGGTCGCCGGCACCTCCGACCCGGGGCTGGCGCCCGATCTCCTGCGCACCACCGCGCCGCAGCTCGCCGTCGTGTCGCTCCGCTCGCCCGAGAAGACCGGGCTCGACGTCATCACCGGCATCAAGCGCGGCGCGCCCGTGCGGCGCGTGCCCATCGTGGCGCTCGGGGATGCGGGCCTGCGCCAGGCGGCGCTCGCCGCGGGCACGAACGACTTCGTCGCCACGCCCCTCTTCGTGCGCGACGTCGTCAACGTCAGCCGCCTGCTGACCCTCTCGCACGCCGTGCCGAACGCGCCTCACCCCGAGGTCGAGGTGCAGGCGCGGCTGTCCGAGTACCACGGCCTCTTCTACCTGCTGCGCGCGCTCGCCGGGACGGGCCGCTCGGGCATCATCCTGCTGTCGCGCGGGAACAAGCGCGCCGAGCTGCGGATCTCCGACGGCGCCGTGATGGCCGTGCACATCGCCGGCCTGCAGGGCCTGCCGGCGCTGCACCAGCTCTTGCTGTGGGAGGAGGCCGCCCTCTCGCTCAAGTTCCGCGCCGTGCCGAAGCGCTCGAACCTGCACATGTCGGCGCAGGAGCTGCTCGACGAGTGCGAGCGCTTCCTGCGCGACTTCGCGCACGCGGCCCGCGACCTCGGCGCGCCCCGCTGCGTGTACGTGCCGGCGGGCGATCGCGATCCCGGCACGTCGGGCCTGCAGCCCAGCCAGCTCGGGCCCGCGCTGCGCCTCTTCGACGGCCAGCGCTCGCTCTCCGACGTCATCGAGGACAGCCCGTTCCGCGTCTTCGACACCCTGCGCGTCGTCAAGCGGCTGCTCGACGCGGGCGTGCTCGCCGTGAGGTCGAACGGCGCGCCGGCGCCGGACGACGCCGAGCCGCGCTCGATGCTCGAGGAGTGGGCCGTCGTGCCCGAGGCGCGGGGCATCGTGGGCGATCGCCGCCGCACGAGCCGCCGCCTCAAGACCGTGGGCGCGGGTCCCGCGCCGAGCCCGACGCCGGCCGCGGGCGTGCCCGCCAGCGCCGCGTTCGCGTCCGCGTCGCCGCCGCCCTCGGTGTCGCGCGCCACGACGCCGGTGGGGCCGATCCCCCTCACGCACAAGAAGAGCCACGCCGCCGCGGGGGAGCTCTCGGCCCGCAAGCCGACGAACACGCCGGCCGCGCTCGCGGCGATGGCGCAGGCCCCCACCGTGCAGTTCAAGCTCGACGACCTGCCGCCCGCCGCGCCCATGGGCCCCACGGGCCGCGCCCCCATCACGGCGCGCAACCCGACGCTCGCGGCGGCGCGCAACGCCGCGCCCGCGAGCGCCGAGCCGCCCGTGGCCGTCCTCACGGCGCCCGCGCCGCGCGAGAACCTCCGCCGCACGCCCGTGCCCGAGAACCTGCGCCGCACGCCCCCGCCCGACGGGTCACGCCGCACGCCGCCGCCCTCGCTGCGCAAGAGCGGCGAGCGGCCGTCGCTCGACGCGCTCTCCGGCCCCGACTCGAAGAACAAGCTGCGCAAGATCCTCCCGCAGACGCGCCTGACGCCGAGCACCGCCTTCGACGCCGTCGAGGCGGACTTCTTCGCGCGCGAGGCCGACCTCTACAAGCAGGAGGACGTCGAGTCGTTCGACGACCTCGACCGCGGCGGCCCCCGGCGCCCCGGCGCCGGCAAGAAGCGGCGCTGACCGCGCCGGCGCGAGGCGCGCGAGCGCGGCCGCCTCCCGGAGCGCTGCGCTGGATCGGTGCGCTCGCGCGCTGCGCTCAGCTGCGCCACTCGAGCTCGACGCGGCCGATCGGGCTCGAGATGCGCAACGTGATGGCGCCCGACTTCGTGCCGAGGAAGGCGCTCCCGTCCGCGGGGATGGCGAAGCGGATCGCGTAGGTCTTCGTGAACGGCGTGCGCTTCGGGAAGAACTCCGACTCGAAGGCGTCGGGCAGCTTCTCGATCTTGACGTACTCGGGCGCGAGCTCGTGCCCGAGGGCGTCGACGAGCGCCGCGCGCCACGGCGAGCTCGCCTTCTCGAGATCGTTCCACTTGTAGTTCGACGACTGCGCCGTCACGTGGAACTCGTAGGCCTCGCCGAGGATCTTCCGCTGCGACTCGCGCAGCGTCTTCTCGTCGCCCTCCGAGAGCGAGTAGATCTCGGCGTAGCGCTCGATGTACGCCTCGCGGAAGTCCCAGCTCTTGAACGTCGCCCAGACCTCGAGGGCCACGTCGGCATCGAGGAAGACCTCCTGGTGACGCGTCCAGCGCTCGTACACGCGCGCGTAGTCCTTGCCCACGTAGTCGCGGGGCGCGTCCGAGAAGTCGACGCGGATCTCCTTCGTCTGGCAGCCCGAGAGCGCCGCGCAGACCCCCGCCACCGCGACGACGCGCCCGACCGCCCTCATGACGGGAAGTCGCGCCGCCCGAAGAGCGTGTGCAGCGGCGCCTCCTTCTCGAGCGCCTCGCGTCCGCCCTCCTCGCGATCGACGAGCCCGAGCACGGCGGCGACGACGAGCCCGTGCTCGCGCACGCGCGCGATGGCCTTGAGCGCCGAGCCGCCCGACGTCACGACGTCCTCGAGGATGGCGACCTTCATCCCGGGCCGCAGGGACTTGGTGCCCTCGATCCACTGGCCCGTCCCATGGCCCTTGGGCTCCTTGCGCACGTAGAAGGCCGGGAGCGGCCGGCCCTGCACGAAGCTGAGCGTCGACACGGCCGACGCGAGCGGGTCCGCGCCCATCGTCACGCCGCCCACCGCCTCGACCTCGGGCAGCCGCTCGGCGAGCAGCCGCGAGAAGCACGCCCCCACGAGGAAGTGCCCCTCGGCCGTGAGCACCGTCTGCTTGCAGTCGATGTAGAAGTTGCTCTTGGCGCCCGAGGCGAGCGTGACCTCGCGCCGCTCGTAGGACAGCTTCGTCAGCAGCGCCAGCAGGCGCGTGCGGTTCTGCTCGAACAGCTCCTGGCCGATGCCCATCGACGCCTTTGTATCACACCGGCGCGCGGCGCCGGTGTGCGCGGTCCGTGCGGTCCGGTCTGCTCCTAGAGCCCGTCGAGCGGGTTGTCGCTGACGTTCTTCTTGCCGATGTGGCGGATCTGGTCGGCCGTCGGCGGCTTGCTCTCCTTCGCCGCCGCCGACTTGGCGTGCGTCTGCTTGCCCGACTGGAGATCGGCGCGGCGCTGCGCGGCCTCGGCGCGGATCTGGGCCCGCTCCGCGTCGGTCTGCGCCTTGGCGAGCTTGTCGTCCGTCTCCTTCTGCAGGGCGGTGAACTTCGCCTCGAGCTCCAGCTGCTTGGCCTTGCTCTCGGCCTCGACGCGCTCCTTGTCGGCGCGCGCCGCCGCGAGCTCGGCCTGGTGATCGCTGTACATCTTGTAGCCGAGGCCGCCGCCGATGATGACGAGCACGCCGGCGACGCCCAGGATGGCCTTCAGGGGCGACTTCTGCTGGTGCTTGGCCTGCACCTCGAGCCGCAGGCGCTCCTCGTGCAAGCGGACCTCGCCCTCGACGCGCGCGCGGCGCTCGGCCTCCTGCAGGCGCATCTGGTCCTCGCGCTCGCGGGCGATCTTCTCCTCCTCGATGCGGCGGACGCGCTCCTCCTCCTCGCGGATGCGGCGCTCCTCGGCCTCGCGGACGGCGCGCTCGGCGGCGGCCTTGGCGGCGCGCTCGGCCTCGAGGCGCGCGTCGGCCTCCTCCTTCTCCTTCCGGACGCGGCCGTCCTCGATGTTGCGGAGCTCTTTCAGCGAAAAGAGGACGGAGTTCTCACGACGCTCGGACATTGTTGCCTTTCCTACGACGCTCGCGGTGAGCGGGTCAGAATAGTAAACACGAGAATCCCCGGAGATTCAAACGCGCGGCGGCGTTCTTCGACCTCGGAGGACCCTATTTTTCGCGTCAGAAGCCCGACGCGCAACCGGCGCCGCTGCTTACTTGAACTGCGCGAGCAGCTTGTCGATGGCGTCGTCGTTCTTCTTCTTCGTCGCGGCCGCCGCCTTCGGGGTCTCGCCGCCCGTCTTGGCGATCGCCTTGCCGTGCGACGACGACGTCGCCGCCGCGTGCGACGAGTGGTGATGCGAGGACGACTTCTTGTGGTCGTCCTTCGCCGCCACGGTCGCCCCGTCGCCGCTCTCGGTCTTGGCGGGCGCGGCGCCCGACTTCTTGGCGGCGGCGGCCACCTTCGCGGCCTCGAGCTTCGCCTGCGCCTCGGCCGCCTTCGCCTTGGCGGCGTCGGCCGCGGCCTGCGCCTCGGCGACCTTCGCCGCCACCAGGGCCTTCGCCTTCTCCTCGGCGGCGACCTCCTCCGAGTGACGGTGCCACAGCGCCAGTCCGAGCACGAGCGTCGCCGCCGCGAGCGCGGCGCCGCCACCGATGAGCACCTTGACCCACGGAGAGGTCTCGGTACCGGGGAGATTGAACTTCGGGAGGACGACCTTCTCGCTCATCGTGATTCGCTCCTGACTTCGAAGACCGCTGGGCGCAAATGCGAAAGCAAGAGATATTCCGGTAAGTTGTGAAATACTAACTCACCAGAAACCTTCACACTAGCCCCTAATGCGCGGAAGCGGCACCGGGGAGCCTCCCCCCCGGCCGCCCCGGTCTCGGCCGCCCACATCGCCACACGCGGGTGGCGCCCCCGGACCATCCAAGCTATCGTCGCGCCGTCTCCGCCGTGCCTCATTACGTCGATCTCCACTCCCATTACCTGCCTGCCCTCGACGACGGCGCGACCAGCCTGGAGATGTCGCTGCAGATGATGCGGGCCATCGCCTCCCTGGGGTTCTCGCACCTCTACGCGACGCCCCATCAGCGGGAGGGCATGTTCATGCCGGAGCGGCCCAGGATCGACGCCGCCTACGCGGCCGTGAAGGCCGCCCTGGCAGACGCCGGAGGCGGCCCGACCCCGGCCCCCACCTTGGGCCTGGCGGCCGAGAACTTCTGGGACTCCGTGTTCCACGACCGCCTGCGCGCGCACGCGGTGCCGACCTACGACGCGACGCCGGCGTTCCTGTTCGAGGTGAACACCCAGATGATGCCCGTGGAGATGGAGAACCAGCTCTTTCAGATCCGGACGAGCGGGTACGTGCCCGTCATGGCGCACCCCGAGCGCTACGTGGCCGTGCAGCGCGATCCCTCGCTCGCCGAGCGCCTCGGCCGGCACGCGGCGATGCTAATCGACCTCGGCGCGCTCGACGGCGCCCACGGCAAGGCGGAGCTCAAGACGGCGCGCAAGCTCGTGCTCGAGGGGCTCGCGCACGGCGCGGCCTCCGACATCCACCGCCCCGAGGACCAGGCCGGGGTGGCGGCCGGCATGGCCTGGATCCGGAAGCAGCGCGGGCAGGCGGTCCTCGACCAGATGCTCGACGAGAACCCGCGGCGGCTCCTCGCCGGTGAGCTCCCCGATGCGCCGCGCGCGTAGGTCGATCCCGTGAGCCGGGGGACCGCCGTCAAGGTCGGGCTGTCGCTCGCCGTGGGCGGCGTCTGCGTGGCCCTGTGCGTGAAGGGCATGAACCCGCGCGACGTGCTGCGCGCGCTGCGCGCGCTCTCGCCGGGCGCGATCGCGCTCTACCTGGCGATGATCGCGGTGACCCACCTCTTTCGCTCGTGGCGCTGGGAGTACCTGCTGCGGCCCGCGGGCGTGTCGCTGCCGTGGAGGCGCCTCATGCTCATCTCCTCGGTGGGCTGGATGGCGATCCTGGCGCTGCCCTTCCGCCTCGGCGAGTTCGTGCGCCCCTACTTCGTCAAGCGCGAGCGCGGCGGCAGCATGAGCGCGATCCTCGGCACCGTCGCGGTCGAGCGCATCGTCGACGGCCTGCTCATCTCGATCCTCTTCTTCGGGACCTACCTCGCCTCGGGGCGCGGCGGCTACCCGCCGGCGCTGCGCGTGGCGGCGTGGCTCTCGCTCCTGCTCTTCGTCGCGGCGACGACGTTCCTCGCGCTCGCGCGCGTGTGGACCGAGCGGACGATCGCCTTCGCGCTGCGCGTCTCGCTGCTCGACCGCCTCGCGCCCCGCCGCGCCGAGCAGCTCGCGCACAAGCTGCGCGCGCTGATCTCGGGCTTCAACGTCCTCGCCGACCACCGCAACTTCGGCATCTTCCTCGCGCAGTCCGTGATCTACTGGGCCGCGAACGGGCTCGGGATGTGGGTGCTCGCGCACCAGATGGGGCTGCCGATCTCCCTCGGCGCCGCGTTCGCGACGATGGCCATCACGGGGCTCGTCCTCACGGCGCCGAACTCGCCCGGCCTCGTGGGCCAGTTCGAGCTCGCCGTCATGTGGGGCCTCGGCGCCTACCTGCCCGCCGGCGTCGTCAAGTCGACGGGCTTCGCCTACGGGCTCGTCGTCCACGGCGTGCAGTCGTTCTGGTACGTCGCCATCGGCCTGGCGGCGCTGCCGGCCCTATCGGCGCGCGGCGCGCGCACCTCGCTCGCCGACGCCGTCCGCGCGTCCAACCTCGCCGTCGAGGCCGCCGACGGCCCCGGCCCCGAGGCCGAAGGGGCCATGTTAAAAAGCGTGACATGAGCGCCGAGGCGAAGGTCGACCTGCGCAGCGACACCGTGACCCGGCCCTCGCCCGGCATGCGCGCCGCCATGGCGGCCGCCGAGGTGGGCGACGCCGTCCTCGGCGACGACCCGACGGTGCTGCGGCTGCAGGAGCGCGCGGCCGAGCTGCTCGGCCAGGAGGCGGCGCTCTACGTGCCCTCGGGCACGATGGCCAACCAGATCGCGCTCAAGGTCCACTGCGAGCCGGGCGACGACGTGCTCGCCTGCGAGGGCGCGCACCTCATGTGGTACGAGTCGGGCGCCGCGGGCGCGATCGCCGGCGTGCAGATCCGCTCGATCGGCCGCGGGGGCCGCTTCTCGGCGGCGGACGTCGCGGCCGCCTACGTCGAGGGCAACCCGACGATCCCGCCGACGCGCCTCGTGTGCGTCGAGAACACGCACAACCGCGCGGGGGGCGTCGTCTGGCCGCGCGCCGAGGTCGACGCCGTCGTCGCCACCGCGCGCAAGCTCGACATGCGCCTGCACCTCGACGGGGCGCGCCTCATGAACGCCGTCACCGTGCTCGGCGTGCCGCCGAGCGCCCTCGCGGGCGCCTTCGACACGGTGTCGATGTGCTTCTCGAAGGGCCTGGGCGCCCCCGTGGGCTCGGTGCTGGCCGGCTCCCGCGCCCTCATGGCGCGCGCGCTGCGCTTCCGCCGCATGCTCGGCGGGGGCATGCGCCAGTCGGGAATCCTCGCTGCCGCGGCGCTCTGGGCGCTCGACCACAACGTCTCGCGCCTCGCCGAGGACCACGCCAACGCCCGCTTCCTCGCCGAGCGCCTCGCGGCCGTCCCCGGCCTCATCGTCGACGCCGCGCCGCCCAGCAACATCGTCATGGTCGATCTCGCGCCCCAGCTGCCGCCCGCCAAGGAGCTCGTCACGCGCCTCGCGGCGCGCGGCGTGCAGTGCCTCGCCTTCGCCGAGCGCCGCCTGCGCCTCGTCACGCACCTCGACGTCGATCGCGCGGGGTGCGCGCGCGCCGCGGCGGCCCTCGAGGCGATCGTCCGCGGGTAGCGGCGCTGCGGCGTCTTGCCGCACCCCGGCTCGCCGCCGCGCTATCGTATCGGCATGCGCGGACGATGGACGGCGGCCATCTCCATCTCGCGCGCGCTCTCCATGGCCTGCGCCCTCGCGGGCTGCGGCGGCGGCTCGAGCGGCCCTCACCTGCCGCCGCTGACCGGCGCGAGCGCCGTCTCCGTCTCGAGCACGCACGCCTGCGCGCTCGTCGAGGGCGGCCAGGCGCGCTGCTGGGGCGAGGACGTCTTCGGCCAGCTCGGCGACGCGCGGACGACGTTCGCCGTCCCGACGCCCCTCGCCGTGCCCGGCCTCTCCGGCCTGACGAGCGTCGTGGCGGGCGCCGGCTACACCTGCGGGCTCGCGGCCGACGGCGCCGTCGCGTGCTGGGGCAGCGACGTCTTCGGGGAGATCGGCGACGTCCCGCCGGCGGGCGGCGCGACCAGCGTCCGCCACCTGTCGGTCTCCGCGCCGACGTCCGTGGCCGGCCTCGGTCCGGTCGCGGTGGCGCTCGCCACGCCCGGCGACTCGCGCTCGGGCGGGGCTTACACGTGCGCCCTGATGTCGGACGCGACGGTGCAGTGCTGGGGGGAAAATACGCTGGGCCTCGGCGGCGAGGCGGCCACGAGCAACCCGCCGGCGGCGATCCCCGCGCTGTCGCACGTCCGGCTCATGGCGCTCGGCGGGACCTTCGGCTGCTTCGCGCTCGACGACGGCTCGGTGAGCTGCCTGGGCGCGGGGCCGCTCGCGCAGGCCCTCCCCACCGTGTCGGGCGCGCCGACGCCGGTGCCGGGGCTGGCGGACGTCAGGGGCCTCGCCGCCGGCGAGTGGCACGCCTGCGCGCTGCTGGGCCAGGGCACGGTCTCTTGCTGGGGCAACTGGCGGTCCGGCGAGTCGACCACCCTCCCGACCACGGTGCCGGCGCTCTCCGGCGTCACGGCCATCGCGGCGGGCGGGTTCGAGACCTGCGCGATCCTCGGCGACGGCGGCGTCTCGTGCTGGGGCCTCGGCCCGTCGGCGGGGCCGACGCGCGTCGCGGGGCTGGGAGGCGCGGCGACGTCGGTCGCCGTCGCGAGCGACGTCGCGTGCGCCGTGCTGGAGCGCGGGACGGTCGAGTGCTGGGGGCAAGACACGGACGGGCGGCTCGGCGACGGCGTCACGCCCGCGGACACGCCGCGCGTCTCGGCCCCCGTCACCGTCGTCGCGCCCGCCGACGGCGGCGCCTGAGCCGGCTCAGCCGACCTCGACGACGCCGGCGCCCTCCTCGACGGGGTCGCCCTCCTTGACGAGGATGGCGGTGACCGTTCCGGCGGCGGTCGACTCGACGGGCATCTCCATCTTCATCGACTCGAGGATGACGACCGTCTGGCCCTCGGCGACCCGGTCGCCCACCTTGACCTCGATCTTCCAGACCGTCCCGGTGATGTGCGCGTTCACTCTGGTCGCCATGGGTCCGTGAGAGTAGAAACGCATCGCATGACGGTCAAGCTTCGCGTCGCCGTGGCCGCGAGCGCGGCGGCGGCCCTCGCGCGCGGCGCGCCCGCGGCCGCGCACCCGGAGCTCTCGGCGCTGGGGACGAACCGCTACGTCACGGCGGCCGTCTTCGCGGGCCGCGTCGACGTGACCGACGCGCTGCTCGAGGGGACGCTGGCCAGCGGCGAGGAGCGCAAGCGCCTCGACGCCGACGGCGACGGACGCATCTCCGACGCCGAGCTGCGCGCGGCCGAGGAGCGCCTCGTCGCCGAGGGCCCGGCGCTCGTCGTCGAGGTCGACGGACGCACGCTCTCGGCGCCGGTGACCGTCGGCATCGACCTCGGCGACGACCGCGGCGTGACGGCCTCGCCCGTCGTCGTCGAGCGGCGCGCGTCGTTCGCGGGCGGGTGGCCC
>DASZWW010000024.1:0-10478 GCA_035546175.1 Polyangia bacterium | reverse complement strand
GCGCCGCGCGGGCTCATTCGTCACGCTCCAGCCCCACGACGACGAAGCGGCGCTCGGCGTCGCGCCAGCGCAGGTGCACGCGCGACGCCTTCGTCGCCGTGCGGCCCGGGGCGCCCGCGCCGCCGTCGAGCGTCGTCGTGATCGAGACGATCCGGTACCCGGTGCCGACGTCGCTCGCCGCGAGGGGGACGCAGCTCGTGGGCCCGTCGGGCCGGTGGTCGCCCGTGTAGAGGCGGCCGCCCCGGCCGTCGTCGACCTCGACGTGGTAACGCGCCTCGGCGGGATGAGCGTAGCCGCGCGCGATCGCCAGGTCCTGGAAGCAGACCTCCCCGCCGGTGGGCGAGGTCGCCGGGTCCTCGACGGCGGCGACGGCGCGCAGGTAGCGGCGCCCGAGGATGTCGCGCCGGACCTCGAGCGCGTGCACGGCGTAGGCGGCGTCCGCGGGCGGCAGGTCCGCGGCCGCGACGACGGCCTCGAGCTGCGCGTCGGTGAAGGCCGTGACGAGCTTCGTGCCCCAGTAGGCGTCGCGCTCGGTCATGCGCACGTGGGTGGGCAGCTTGCGGTTCGTGCGGAAGGCGTCGGGGTCGAAGGTCTCGGCGGGGAGGTATCCGATCGAGGGGTGCTCTTCGACGAGGCTCCGCCAGGCGTCGCGCTGGTCCTCGAAGGGCCGGTGGTAGAGGCCGAGCGAGAAGAAGGCGCGCAGCGACCGGCCGACCTCGACGGGGTACTCGCCTTGCTCCGCCGCGCTCTGCTGCCGGGTCGTCGAGGAGCCGAGGGCGCACCCGAAGTCGAAGTGCCAGTGGCGCACGAAGCGGCGCCCGTCGACGGACACGACGGAGTCCATCGTGTTGATGGAGCTCGGGTCGAGCACGGCGAGCCACGCGTAGAGCACCCAGCTCGCGCGCAGGGAGCGCCGGCGCTCGTGGGGGATGCGGTCGTTCGGATCGTCGGCGCGCCGCCCCTTGAGATCGAAGCCGCCCAGGATCTCGCCGGGGATCCACGGCACGGCGACGGCGCGGATACGGCCGTCGGGCAGCCGGGCCACGCCCGCGAGCTGCGCGCGCACGCGCTGCCAGGTGAGCGGGCGCTTCTCGACGCCCCAGAGCTTGAACGTGGCCTCGGGATCGAGCCGCAGATCCTCGTCGCGCACGTCGACGTGGAAGGCGCCGGGCACCCAGTACCCCGCCGCGTGAAAGACGCGGTATCCGACGATCTCGCCGCCCGTGGCCATCCCGAGGTGCCCCGCCGGGTCGACCTTGAGCATGAACTTGTGACCCCTGGCGTCGACGACCTGGAAGCCGGTCGCCGCGCCCTCGTCCTTGCCCTTGACGATCGTGAACGGGAGGGCCGGCGGCGCCGCGGGCGGGCCGGCGGCGACCTCCTCGGGGGTCATGGCGTGCAGGTGGTTCCGCGCGCAGAACCAGGTGGAGCAGGGGACCTCGTCGAGGGCGTTGACGTCGAGCGCCGGCGTCGCGCCCTCGAGCGAGAGCGTGCGGTCGACCTCGCCCGCGAGGCTGTCGCGCAGCACGAGCGTGAGGCCGAGCTCCTGGAGGTGGCTCGCCGCGGGCGTCGCCGGCAGCGCGGCGTCGTCGTGCTCGCTCCACGCCACCGGCCGGTCGGCGAACCAGCGGCGCGGCTCCTCGGCCGCCGCGTGACGGCCCGCGAGCGTGGAGGCGAGGGCGAGCGACGCGAGGCTCCGGCCGAGGCGAGGTCGGGAGGCGAAGGGCATGTCGCCCGGAGGTCAGAGCAACGTGCGTTCCAGCGCCGCCTCGGCGTCTCGGCGCGGCGCCCGCGCAAGATCTGCGGGAGGGGGCGCGCGAGGCGACGAGGTTGCGCCGGATTCACGGCGCGCCCACGCCGGCCACCGACAGGCCGAGCATGTTCGGCCCGGCGAGCGGCAGCAGCATGACGGCTCGGCCCTCGCCGCCGGCGTCGAGCGCGCGGCCCGCGCGATAGTGCAGGAGCCAGGGCAGGCCGTAGCCGCTGCCGAACCCGATCGTGGCGCCGATGAGCATGTCCGTCGCGAAGTGTCGATCGGCGACGATGCGCGCCACGCCCGTCGCGGCCGTCGCCGCCGTGAGCAGGGCGCACGCGCCGGCGTCCGCCGCCTCCGAGCCGTAGAGGGGCAGATAGCGATGGTGGACGCAGACGAGCCCGGCGGCCGTCGCGATCGTGAGGACGTGCCCGCTCGGGAAGCTCGCGTTGTTGGCGATGTCGCCGCAGAGCGCGTCGTAGCCCGGGTTCGCGGCGCAGTCCGGCGTCGAGGGGCGGGCGCGCCCCGCGATCGTGTCGTCGAACGGGTTCTGGCCGATCCAGCGCGGGTGATCGGGCGGCGGCTCATGGAAGCGGACCCAGGCGTCGGCGACGTAGACGCCCGCCGTGCCGGCGTACTCCCACCAGCGGAAGCGCGGCCACGTCCACTCGACGCGCGGGCTCGGCGTGCGCGAGCGCGCGAGCGTGGTCGTGCCGTCGGCGGCGGGCGTCGCGTCGGCGCGCGCCGCGCCCGCCGCGCCGACGAGCGCGAGCGCGAGCACGACGCAAACTCTGCGTGACCGTGCGCGCCGCGCCGCTCGATCGTGCGCGGGCGCGCGCGCCTCTCCGTCGAGCGCGCGGGGCTTGTCGGCGCGGGCGCGGTGAACAAGCTGGATGTCCAGGAGGTCCCCCGATGTCAACTCGCCTGCTCCGCGGTCCCCTGCTCGCTGCCTCGCTCGCCGCCCTCGCCGCGTGCGGCGCCGGCGGCAACACGTCGGGCAGCACCGTCGAGGTCTGTCGCCCCCTGACGACCACCACGCCCGCGCGCCCCGCCGCCTGGAAGGGCACGGTGTTCACCATCGTCATGGAGAACAAGAGCTACGGCGACATTATCGGGAGCCCGTCGGCGCCGTACCTCAATCAGCTCGTCAAGACGAGCGCCGTCGCGGCCGGCTACCACGACTCGTACGTCCACCCCAGCGAGCCGAACTACATCTGGATGGTCGCGGGCGAGAACTTCGGCATCCTCGACGACGCCGACCCGAACGCCTCGAACGTCATCACGTCCGAGTCCCACCTCGTCGATCAGCTCGAGCGCGCGGGCCTGACCTGGAAGTCCTACCAGGAGAGCATGGGTGCGCCGTGCGGGCTCACCTCGCACGGGACGTACGCGGCCAAGCACGACCCGTTCGTCTACTTCGCCGACGTCAACGGCTGGGACGGCAGCAAGTTCGCGCCCGGGGCGCGCTGCACGGAGCACGTCGTCGACTACTCGCAGCTCGCCGTCGACCTGGCGTCGGGTCAGGTGCCCGACTACGTCTTCATCACGCCCAACCTGCAGAACGACATGCACGACGGGAGCATCGCCACGGGCGACGCGTGCCTCGCCGCCCAGGTCCCGAAGCTCCTCGCCTCGGACGCGTTCAAGAACGGCGGCGCGCTCTTCATCCTCTGGGACGAGGGCAGCTCGCAGTCCGACGATCCGCCGTTCATCGCCGTGTCGCCCAACGCCAAGCCCGGCTTCGTGTCGCAGACGACGTATGACACGAGCTCCTTCCTGCTCACCGTGCAGAGCATGCTGGGCGTCGAGGCGCTGCCGTGCGCCGCGCAGCCGGGCGCCGTGTCGGCCATGAACGACCTGTTCACGGTCCCCGTGACGGCCGGCCCTTGACCGGCCGGTCACGCGACCACGACCGCCCGGGCCACCTCGGCTGACGGCGCGGGGACCGGGGCGGCGGCGGGCGCGGCCCCCATCGTGAGCTGCCGGCGGCAAAGCTGCAGCGCGAGCCACATCCACACCAGGCCCGCGATGACGTTGACGACGGCGAAGGCCCGCACGCCGAACGCCGCCTTCGTCCCCAGGAAGATCAGCGCCGTGGAGCCGAGATCGCCGAGGCGCTTCGAGACGGTGTCGATCGCGGACTGCGCCTTGTACTTGGCGTCGCGGGAGGTGGGCAGGAACAGCGCGTGCTGGATGGTGCTCTGCAGCGAGTAGTCGGCGGTGCTCTCGCCGATCTTGACGGCCGTCACCGAGGCGAGGAGCGGCGCGAGCGCGAACCCCGCGTAGCCGAGCACGACGACGAGCGGCATGAAGAAGAGCGCGCCGCCGACGCCGACGGCCTTGAAGACGCGCGCCACGACGAAGACCTGCACGAGGGTCGTCAGGATCGTCACCCAGGTCTGCAGGTCGCCGTAGAAGGCGCCGATGTACCGGGCGCGGGCGGCGGCCGGCAGGGCGTGGGCCTTGGCGCTCACCATCTGGGCGAGGAGGAAGTCGCCCGTGGCCGTGATGAGGTTGAGGGCGATGACCGAGAGGCCGATGAGCAAGAGGTAGCGGTCGGAGACGACGAGCGTGAAGCCCCCGCGCCGATCGCGCGCCTCGAGGCGCGGGTCGGTCGAGGCGTCGTGCCGCTCCATGCCCACGACGTGCGCGACGTGCGTGAGGACCATGCAGACGACGAGGAGGGCGGCGGCGACGAGCATCATGGCCTCGGGGGACATGTGCGCGATGGCGCGCGCCGCGAACTGGGCGCCCAGGATGCCGCCCGCCGTGCCGCCCACGGCGACGAGCGGGAAGAGGCGCTTGCCCTGGGACTCGGTCATGACGTCGTTCGCGATCGACCAGAACTGGGCGATCGAGAGCGTGCTGAAGATGCCGAGCCAGACGAAGAACGCGAAGCCGACGCCCACCCCGGCGCGGCGCGCGACGAAGAACATCGCCAGGCTGGCCACGAACACGGCCGTGATCCACTTGACGAGCCGCGCGGGCTCGACGCGGTTCGCGAGGAAGCCGTAGGCGGGGATGATGACGACGAGGAGGCCGGCCTGGAGGCCGCGCGCGTAGCTCCGCTGGATGGCCGTGCCGCCGAGGAGGATGAGCGGCTCGCGGACGACCTTGAGGATGTAATAGGCCGTCAGCAGCAGGAAGAGGTTCGCGAAGAACAGGATGACGAGCTTCCATTCGCTCTCGTGGACGTCCGATCCCACGACCCGCGCGAACCAGGTGGAGAAGCGCCCCGTGGGACTCGCTGCGCGCGCGCTCATGACCTGCGTCTGAGCAATCGTCGGACCAAGGGCCGCCGGGGCCGGCGCGGGGCGTGCTCGCGGAGCCGGCGCGCCGGTCCGGCGGAGGTCGGCGCAGATCGTGCGCGTCGTGCGCGGCCTCCCGAAAGCGTTGCGGGGGCGGGCGGGGCGGCGCCTGCGCGCGGCGCTCCGCGGGCCGGGCACGCTCCTTGCGGTAGGGCGCTGACATCATGCGCTCCGCGAGGTCAGCAGCGTCCGTCGTCGCCGTGCTCGCCGTCGTCGTCGGGCGCCCGCGCGCGCCGCTCGCCGACGAGGCCGCGCCGGCGACCCCGCCGGCTCCGCCGCAGCTCAGCCAGGAGCGCGCGGCGCCGCACCTCTCCGACGGCCAGCACTTCACGATCGACCCCGTCGTCGACGGCCTGCTCGTCGTCGGCGGCGTGACCTTCGACGAGCTGCTGTCGGCGATCCTGTCGACGGGCGAGATCAAGCCGCAGCCCCCGGGCGATCCCTCGCGGCTCCTCTCGATCGATCGCTGGGCCGTGACGCAGACGATCGACCCGAGCGCCGCGACCAGGTCCAACGTGGGCCTCTCCCTCGCCTACGCGTACGCGGTGCTCGATCCGATCTTCTCGGGCGTGCGCGACGGCCGCCGCGCGTTCTTCGTCGACGCGATCCTCTACGCCGAGTCCCTCGCCGTCACGGGCGCCTTCACCGAGGCCACGAAGATCGGCGTGCGCCGTCCCCGCCCCATCGACTACGCGAGCTGCGGCACGGCCGCCCAGGCGCAGTCGCCCGAGTGCACGAGCAACACGGACCTGCAGCTCTCGTTCTTCTCCGGCCACGCCTCGGCCACGGGCGCCATCACGGGCACCGCGACATACCTCGCCTTCGCGCGCAGCGGCTGGCGGTCGCCGCGGCCGTGGATCACGCTCGTCGCGGGCACGGCCCTCACGGCCTTCGTGAGCTACGAGCGCGTGCGCGCGGGCGAGCACTTCCCGACCGACGTCATCATGGGCTCGCTCGTCGGCGCGGGCGTGGGCGTGCTCGTGCCGCACTTCCACCGGCGGCCGCACTACCACGACCAGGAGCTCGAGGCGCCGCCGGTCATCGTCGGCTACGCGCCCGCGCGCGGCGGCGGCGGCGCGCTGACGGCGGAGTGGCGGTTCTGAGCCATGGGGACCGACGGAAAAGCTCCCGGCCCGCCGCGGCGGCTGCACGTCGCCTTCGTCGTCATGGTGGTCCTCACGCTGGCGGCCGTGTGGCACGGCCTCGCGCGCATGACCAGCCTCGACGGCCCGCCCGTCGACTACTCGACGCTCTGGGCGTGGGCGGACGCCGGCAAGCTCGATCACGTGACGCTCACGGGCACGCGCCTCGTCGGCACGCTGCGGGCCCCCACGAGCCGCGACGGGCGCGACGTCACCGTGTTCGTCACCGAGCTGCCCGAGCACGACGACGCCCTCTTGCCCCTCCTGCGCGCGCGCGGGGCGCGCATCGAGGTCGCGCGCGAGGCGCGGCCCGCCATCGTCGAGGTCGCGCTCTCGCTCCTGCCGTGGGTGCTCATCCTCGGCGCCTGGAGCTGGCTCTCGCGCCGCGCGAGCCCGCTCGGCCCGCTCGGCGAGCTCACCAAGGGCAAGGGCCGCCGCTTCGACGCCGAGGTGAGCCCGCGCGTCAAGCTCGACGACGTCGCCGGGCTCGAGGGCGCCAAGCGCGACCTCGCGGAGATCGTGCAGTTCCTCAAGGATCCGGGCCGCTTCAAGCGCCTCGGCGCCAAGCCGCCCCGGGGCGTCCTGCTCGTCGGGCCGCCGGGCACGGGCAAGACGCTGCTGGCGCGCGCCGTGGCGGGCGAGTCCCAGGTGCCGTTCTACTCGGTCAACGCCTCCGAGTTCGTCGAGATGTTCGTGGGCCTCGGGGCGGCGCGCGTCCGCGAGCTCTTCGCCGAGGCCAAGAAGAACGCGCCGGCCATGGTCTTCATCGACGAGATCGACGCCGTGGGGCGCTCGCGGGGCGCGGGGCTCGGGATGGGCAACGACGAGCGCGAGCAGACGCTCAACCAGCTCCTCGCCGAGCTGGACGGCTTCTCGCGCGAGGCCCTCGTCGTCGTGCTGGCGGCGACCAACCGGCCCGACGTGCTCGACGCCGCGCTCCTGCGGCCGGGCCGCTTCGATCGGCGCGTCGTCGTCGATCTGCCGGAGCTCGAGGCGCGCCGCGCGATCCTCGGCGTCCACACGCGCGGCAAGCCGCTCGCGCCCGACGTCGACCTCGACGTGCTCGCCGCCGGGACGGTCGGCTTCTCGGGGGCCGACCTGGCCAACATGGTCAACGAGGCGGCGCTGGGCGCCACGCGGCGCCTCGCCGAGCTCATCACCGCCGCGGACTTCGCGGCGGCCGAGGACAAGGTCGTGCTCGGCGACCCGCGCGAGGGCAAGCTCGCCGGGGACGAGCGCCGGCGCGTGGCCGTCCACGAGGCGGGGCACGCCGTCGCGGCGCGGTTCCTGCCGCACACGCAGCCGCTCCGCCGGGTCTCGATCCTCCCGCGCGGGCTCGCCCTGGGCGCGACCCAGCAGCTCGCCCGGGAGGACCGGCACCTCTCGACGCGCGGCGAGCTCACCTCGAGGCTGGCGACGCTCATGGGCGGGTACGCGGCGGAGCAGCTCGTGCTCGGCGAGGTCTCGACGGGCGCCGAGAGCGACCTCAAGCAGGCCACCGACCTCGCGACCGACATGGTCGCCCACTACGGCATGAGCGAGCGCCTCGGCCCGGTCTACTTCGAGCACCACGTCGATCACCCGTTCCTCGGCAAGCGCGTGGCCACGGACAGCGGGACGAGCGAGCTCACGGCCCACGTCATCGAGAAGGAGACGGAGCGCCTCCTCGGCGAGGCCCTCGGGGCGGCCCGGGCCGTCGTGAGCGGACACCGCGACGCCCTCGACCGGCTCTCCCAGGCCCTCCTCGGGCGCGAGACGCTCGAGCTCGCGGCGCTCGAGGAGGTGCTGGCCCCCGCCGGCGGGGCCGCCCCGGCGGCGCGCCCCCCGCGGCCGGCCCTGGTCCCCGCGGGGGCGCCGGCCGATCTTCGCAAGAATTGAGCGGACGCCCGCCGGGGGTGCCTTGACAAGCGCGATCGTCGGCGCAGGTTTCGCGAGACGATCACCTCCCGACGAAAACTTTTCGTAGGGCGCCGCGGCGAGCTCAGGCGCGGATGGACATCGGGTTGGCACTCCGCCTGCAACGCACCTCGGCCAAGGAGACAGCGCATGCGACTCGCCGACATCATGTCCACGGAAGTGAAGACCGTCGGTCCGGGCGCCACCCTCGGCGAGGCCCGCACCCTCATGGAGACCTCGGGGATCCACCACCTCGTGGTCGTCGAAGGCGGGCTGGTCGTCGGCCTGCTGTCGGCCCGGGACCTCGGCGGGCGCTCCTCGAACGGCCGGGACGCCGGGCTCGTCGAGAGCGCCATGAGCCCGCACGTCGTGAGCATGCCGCCCGACGCCACGATCCGTCAGGCCGCCAACCGCCTGCGCGGGCGGGGCATCGGCTCGCTGGCCGTCATGGACGGCGGCAAGCTCCGCGGCATCGTCACGACCAGCGACCTGCTCGAGCTCATCGGGCGGGGCGTCGAGCGGCCCATCGAGCGCTCGACCCGCTGGACCCTGCGCGGGCGGGGGCAGCGCGGCGGCCGGCCCCAGGACCGGCACGCCCGCCACGCCTGAAAACGTTAAAGGTCTCCCCCCAACGATCCGATTTGGAGGCGCCCCATGGAATGGACCCCGCGGCACAGGACGACGAACCGGACCGAGACCCTCGTGCGCAAGCTCGGCGAGCTGGCGCACGAGATCGATGACAGCCTGCTCCAGGCGGCGAGCATCGACGCGCGCTGCGAGTGGAACGTCCTCTGCGAGACGTGGCCGAGCCCCGCGGACGTGCGCTCCGGCATCGTGGGGATGTCGGACGAGGAGCTCGACGCCCTCATCGGCAAGGTCCAGCGCTTCAAGAGCATCCTCACGCGCATGAAGGCCCGCGACTCGATCAAGGTGTGGGGCCCGCGCCCCGTCCCCCGCGCCGCCGCCGCGGCCTGACGGGCGCGCCGATGATCGCCGCGCTCGAGGCGCGGCGGCCGGCGTCGCTACGGACCCGCGGGGACGAGGCCTTGCGGCCCGAGGACCACGGGCTGGCCCGGCGCGAAGGGGGAGTAGCCGCGGTACACGAACATGCCGTAGGTGCCGTCCGCGAAGCGCACGAGCACCTGGTAGCTGCGCGACTCGGCGGCGCCCGAGCTCGCGGCCGCGCCCACGGCGGCGCCCGCGCCGGCGCCGAACAGCCGCGCCGGGCCGCGACCGAAGAGGAACCCGCCGATGAGGGCGCCGGCGACCGCGCCGGCCGCCGGGTTGCCCTGGGTGCGCTGGACGATCTCCTGGACGGACTCGACGCGGCCCTCGCGCGGGTAGGGCGCCGGTGGCCCGGGCGGCGGCCCCGGGGCGGTCCACGTGGTCGACGACGTCGTCGTGGTGCCGCAGCCGAGCGCCGGGACCGAGAGGGCGAGAGCGAGCACGCAGAGGTGTTTGCGAACGCTTGTCATGCCCTGTGGAAATGCATGCTGCGTGCCGGGGGCCGCGCCCGCGTCTCCGTGGCGGCACGGCTTTCGCATCGGTATCGCATCGGAGGCTCACCATGCGACACGCCGTTCATCTCTCGATCGAGCCAGAGGGGAGACCGCGCCGCATCCACGTGGTCCTCCGGCTCGTCCTGATGCTCGCGCTCGGCGTCATCCACTTCGATCGCGTCTACGGCGTCGCGTACCTGGCCGTGCCGGCGCTCGTCGCGCTCGCGATCGGCAGCCGCGGCGCGGGCCGCTACGTCGCCGAGGACGGGCCGCGCCTCGCGCGACTCTTGCGCTGGATCGCGGCGGCGGGCGCGTATCTTTCGCTGCTCACCGACGTGCCGCCCACCCTGGCGCCCGGCCACGTCGAGCTGGTGATCGAGCCCCGGGGCGCCCCGACGGTGGGCTCGGCGCTGCTGCGGCTCGTGACCAGCCTGCCGGCGCTGGTGCTCGTGGCCTTGCTCTCGCTGGTCGCGTCGTTCTGCTGGCTCGTCGGGGCGGCCTGCATCCTGGTGGCGGAGCGACTGCCCGGCGCGCTCAGGACCTTCCTGACGCTCACGTTGCGCACCCAGCTCCGCCTCGTGGCCTACCACCTGTCGATCGTCGAGGACTACCCGTCGCTCGCCGACGAGCCGGTGGCCCAGGCGCACGGCTGACGCGGGCCGCCCGCTCGCGCGCGCGGGGCTCGTCGGCGTCGTGGGGCCGGGGGGGCGTGGACTCGGGCCGCCGGGGCGCTAGAGTCTCGCCGGGGCCCATGCGCATCGAGCGCGACGAGACGGTCGACCGGGCGTGCAAGCGCGTCGTCGACGAGACGCTCGGCGAGGCGGCCCGGCTCGCGCGCGATCGCACGCTCGGGGCCGACGAGCGCGTCCACGAGGTGCGC
>DASZWW010000023.1:0-8859 GCA_035546175.1 Polyangia bacterium | reverse complement strand
CGCGTCGCCGGCCGGCGCGCCGCGCGCGGCCATGGCGCGCCAGTCGTCTCCCGGCGCGACCCAGAACGTGACGAGGGGAGTGTCCGGCCCCGTCCTGCTCCGGATGGCGGCGAGCCGCTCCCCGAGCTCGTCGGCGGCGTCGTCGCACGACGGCAGCGCGACGGTGGCGAGCCAGCTCCGGCCCAGCAGCGCGCGGCGCGACACGACGGCGCCGGCCTGATCGGCGAAGGCGAAGTCGGGGAACGCGAACGGCGCCGCGCTCGCCGCGATGGCTCGACGCCGCGTCGGATCCAGCCAGCGCCCGAGGCCGACGCCGGCGGCGATCGTGGCGCCGAGGAGCGCCAGGGCTACGTACCGCTCGCGACGGGCGCCTCGCTGGCGCGGCTCCTTCATGGCTCGCACAACGTAGTGCCGCGCACGGCGGCCGCAATTTGCGGCGCGAGATCGGACACACGGGTTGACACAGGGTTTCGCCGTACCCATCTCCTGCACGTTCCACTTTCGAAGACGAACATGCGCGCCCCATGACCTCCGCCCCCATCGCGCTGCCCGCCCGAGCCCCCGCCCTCCCCGATCCCGAAGCGGAGCTCGCCGCCCGCCTCTCGCGGATCTGGAGCGCGCCGCCGACGCTCTTCGGCTGGCTGGGCACCGTCGATCACAAGCGCATCGGCGTCCGCTACCTCGTAACCGCCATCGGGCTCCTCCTCGTCGGCGGCGTCGAGGCGCTGCTCATGCGCCTGCAGCTCGTCGGCCCCGAGCGGCGCCTGCTGACGCCCGAGGCCTACAACCAGGTCTTCACGATGCACGGCCTCACGATGATCCTCTGGTACGCGTCGCCCGTGCTCTCGGGCTTCGGCAACTACCTCGTGCCGCTGCTCATCGGCTCGCGCGACATGGCCTTCCCGCGCCTCAACGCCTTCAGCTACTGGATGTACCTGGCCTCGGGCCTGCTGCTCTACGGGAGCCTCCTCTTCGGCCAGGCGCCTGACGCGGGCTGGTTCGCGTACGTGCCGCTCGCGTCGAGCCGCTACGACGCGGGCCTCAACATGGACTTCTACCCGGCGGCCATCCTCGCCCTCACCGTGTCGACGACGGCGGGCGCCGTCAACTTCGTCGTCACGATCTTCAAGCACCGCGCGCCGGGCATGTCGCTCGGGCGCATGCCGCTCTTCCTCTACAGCACCGGCACGACGGCGGTCCTCACGATCCTCGCGCTGCCGTCGCTCACGGCGGCGTGCGTCTTCCTCGAGCTCGATCGCCGCTGGGGCACGCACTTCTTCACGCCCGACGCCGGCGGCACGCCGCTCCTGTGGCAGCACCTGTTCTGGTTCTTCGGCCACCCGTGGGTCTACATCGTCTTCATCCCGGCCACGGGCATGGTGTCGATGCTGCTGCCGGTCTTCGCGCGGCGGCCGATCGTCGGCTACCGCTTCGTCGCCGCCGCGACGGTCCTCACCGCGCTCGTGGGCCTCGCCGTGTGGGTGCACCACATGTTCGCCGTGGGGATGGGGCGCGGGGCCATGAGCTTCTTCAGCGCCGCCAGCATGACGATCTCCGTCTTCAGCACCATCCAGATCTCGTGCTGGGTGGCGACGCTGTGGAGCGGCCGGCCCGTGCGCACGACCTCGCTCCTGTACGCGCTGGGCTTCATCGGCACCTTCGTCATCGGCGGGCTCTCGGGCGTCGTCACGGCCGTCATCCCCTTCGACTGGCAGGTCCACGACACGTACTTCGTCGTCGCGCACCTGCACTACGTCCTCATCGGCGCCAACGTCTTCCCCGTCTTCGCCGGGCTGCACTACTGGTGGCCGAAGATGACCGGACGCCTCTTCGACGAGCGCGTGGGCAAGCTCGGCTTCTGGCTCATGTTCGTGGGCTTCAACGTCGGCTTCTTCCCCATGCACCTGTCGGGCCTGCTGGGCATGCGCCGGCGCGTGTACACCTACGGCGTCGACGAGGGCCTCGGCGGGTTGAACTTGCTGACGACGCTCGGCTCGCTGGTGCTCGCCGCGGGCGTGGCCGTCGCGCTCGGGAACCTCATCGCCTCGTGGCGGCGCGGCGCCAAGGCCGGCCCCAACCCCTGGGGCGCGGACACCCTCGAGTGGTCGACGCCGTCGCCTCCCCCGCCCTACGGCTTCCTGCGCATCCCCACCGTCGAGACGCGGCACCCGCTCTGGGACACGCACGCCGAGGACGCCGACCCGCGGCGGGAGCGCGAGCTCGCCCACGGCCGCCAGACGCTCACGACGACCGCGCTCACCGCCGAGCCGGAGGGCATCACGGCCGGCGAGCCCGAGACCCTCTTGCCGCTCGCGCTCGCCGTCGCCGTCGCCGCGACGTTCGCCGGCCTCATCGCCGGCAGCCTCGTCGCGGGCGTCGTGATCGCCCTCGCCTGCGCCGCGCTCTCCGCCGCCTGGCTCTGGCCGAGGAGCGCGTCGTGACGGCGGCGCCCCTCGAGGCGACCCGCGGCCCGGCGCCGCGCCTCGACGCGCTGCCGCCCGAGCACACGAGCGGCAAGTGGGGCATGTCGCTGGCGATCCTCACCGAGGCGCTGCTCTTCCTGTCCCTCTTCTTCGCCTACTTCTACGTGCGCGCGCTCCACGAGGACTGGCTGTCCCAGCCGCCGCCGAAGCTGGCCCTCGCCTTCACGCTCCTCGTCATCCTGCTCGTCTCGAGCGGCACCGTCGAGCTCTCGCGCCACGCCCTCGAGCGCGAGCGCGCCGTCGCGGCGCGCGCCTGGCTCGCGGGGACGATCGCGCTCGGCGTCCTGTTCGTGCTCGTGCAGCTCCGCGAGTACCGCGAGCGCCTCGAGCACCTCCGGCCCACGACGAACGCCTACGGCTCGCTCTTCTACGCCATCACCACCTTCCACGCCCTCCACGTCCTCGTGGGGCTGGCGATGCTCGTCTTCGTGCTGGCGCTGCCTCGGCTGCGGGGCGCGCACGCGCCGAAGCGTCCGCTCGAGAACGCCGCGCTCTACTGGCACTTCGTCGACGGCGTGTGGATCTGCGTCGTCGGCCTGCTCTACGTCCTGCCGCGCCTGGGGGCGCGATGAGGACGAGCGTCGTCCTCGCGCTGGGCACGGGCGCGCTCGCGCTGGCCGGCTGCCGCGGCGGCCGTCAGGTCCCGGGCTTCGCCGTGGCGACGGGCGGCGATCCGGCGCGCGGCCGGGCGCTCATCGAGGCCCGCCACTGCGGCGCCTGCCACGCCATCCCCGACGTGCCCGGCGCCTTCGGCGTCATCGGGCCCGCGCTGTCGAACGTCGGCGGCGAGACCTTCCTCGGCGGCGGCCTGCCCAACACGCGCGAGAACCTCGTGCGCTGGCTGCGCGATCCGGAGCGCCTCGATCCCAACACGCCCATGCCGACGCTCGCCCTCGACGAGCGGCAGGCCAGCGACATGGCCGCCTACCTCTACACGCTCCGGGAGGAACGCCGATGAACCGGCTCGCCTGCGGCCTCGCGCTCGCCGCCCTCGCCGACCTGCTCGCCGGGGGCTGCCGCAAGAGCGAGGCCGGCCCGATGCCGGACGAGCGCGTCGGCTCCGTCGCCCAGGTCGCGGGCACGCGCCCCGGCATCCGGCTCGCCTCGGCGCTGCCGCAGGGCGACTGGCGCCTGCCGAACGGCGACTACGCGAGCACGCGCTTCAGCCCGCTCGCGCAGATCAAGGTCGCGAACGCCGCGAACCTCCACGTCGTCACCACGGCCTCGACCGGCGTCCCGCACGGCCACGAGGGCAACCCCCTGGTCGTCGACGGCACGCTCTACGTCGTCACGCCGTTCCCCAACAACCTCATCGCCATCGATCTCCGCCAGACGGGCGGCGCGATCAAGTTCATCTACGAGCCGCACCCCGATCCGCGCGCCGTCGGAATCGCCTGCTGCGACGTCGTCAACCGCGGCGCCTCCTACGCCGACGGCAAGATCATCTACAACCTGCTCGACACGACCACGGTCGCCGTCGACGCCCGGTCCGGCAAGGAGGTCTGGCGCCGGCGCCTCGGCAACATCGACATCGGCGAGACCGTGACGATGGCGGCCATGGTCGTCAAGGACAAGGTCCTCGTCGGCTCCTCGGGCGGCGAGCTCGGCGTGCGCGGCTGGCTGGCCGCGCTCGACGTCAAATCGGGCCAGGAGCTCTGGCGCGCCTACCAGACCGGCCCCGACAAGGACGTCCTCATCGGCCCCCAGTTCCACGCCTTCTACAAGAAGGATCAGGGGCCGGACCTCGGCGCGTCGAGCTGGGTCGGCGATCAGTGGAAGCGCGGCGGCGGCAACATCTGGGGCTGGATCTCGTACGACCCGCAGCTCAACCTCATCTACTACGGCACGGGGAACCCCGGCGTGTGGAACCCCGACCTGCGCCCCGGCGACAACAAGTGGTCGTGCGCGATCATCGCGCGCGATCCCGACGACGGGCACGCCGTCTGGGCCAACCAGCTCGTCCCCCACGATCATCACGACTACGACGAGATCATGGAGAACGTCCTCGTCGACATGGACTGGGGGCCGCGCAAGCTGCGCAAGCTGCTGCTGCACCCGGGCCGCACGGGCTTCATGTACGTGCTCGATCGCGAGACGGGCGAGCTCCTCTCGGCCGAGAAGTTCGAGGCCTCGACGAACTGGGCGCGCGGCTACGACCTCAAGACGGGCCTGCCGCTCGAGGAGAAGAGCAAGCAGACCGGCTCGGGCCGCATCGTCGAGGACATCTGCCCGTCGTCGACAGGCGGCAAGGAGTTCATCCCCTCGGCGTTCTCGCCGCGCACGGGCCTGCTCTACATCCCCGCGCACAACACCTGCATGAGCTACGAGGGCCTCCCGGCCAACTACATCGCGGGCACGCCCTACCTCGGCGCCGACGTGCGCATGCACCCGGGCCCCGGCGGGTACCAGGGCGAGCTCGTGGCCTGGGATCCCGCGCGCGCCAGGAAGGTCTGGGGCCTGCGGGAGGAGAAGCTGCCCGTCTACAGCGGCATCCTCGCGACGGCGGGCGATCTCCTCTTCTACGGCACCATGGACGGACACTTCCGCGCCGTCGACGCCCGGACGGGCTCGCCGCTCTACGACTTCCACGCCGGCTCGGGGATCGTCGGCAACCCGATGACGTACCTCGGCCCCGACGGCAAGCAGTACGTCGCGATCTACGCGGGCGTGGGCGGGTGGATGGGCGCCGTCGCGTCCCCCGACGTGTCCGCCGACGATCCGTACGCAGGCCTCGGCGTCGTGGGCGCCATGAAGCAGATCAAGCAGCTCACGGGCCTGGGCGACACGCTCTACGTGTTCGGGCTGTGAAGGAGCGAGGCGGGATGACGAGATCGACCCTCTGCATCCTCGGCGCCGCCGGGCTCGCGCTCTGCGCGGGCTGCGGGCGGCGCGTCGCCTCCGCGGCGGAGGGCGAGCCCACGGTGGCGCTCGGGCTCGGCCCCGACCGCCCCGTGGCGAACCAGCCGCTCGGCCCGCTCCCGGGCCCCGGCGACATCCCGCCCGTGCCGAACCCCCTCGGCGACGATCGCACGGTCCTCGAGGAGGGCCGCAAGCTCTTCGTGCAGTACAATTGCGCCGGCTGCCACGGCGGGCGCGCCGGCGGCGGCATGGGGCCGAGCCTGCGCGACGCCGACTGGCGCTACGGTGGCTCGCCGGATCGCGTGTTCAACTCGATCGCGCAGGGCCGGGGCCTGGGCATGCCCGCCTGGGGCGCCCGCCTGCCCGAGAAGGAGATCTGGGAGATCACGGCCTACGTGGGCGCGCTGCGCACGCCGCGCGAGCCCGAGGCGCCGCGATGAACGGCGCGTCGTCGGTGCTGGCGCCCGGCGGGCCCGCGGCGCGGACGCTGGCCGAGCTCGGCTGGCCGCTGCTCGTCGGCTTCACCGCCGTCTCGATCGTGATGCTGGGGCTGCTCGTCTGGCTCGTCACGCGCCGCACGGGCAGCTTCGCGGAGCACGCGCCGCTCGAGCCGGGCGAGGACCGCGCGGCCATGCGCTGGGTGGCGCTGCTCGGCTTCGCCCTCCCGGGCGCGGCGTTCATCGCCGCCTTCGTGGCGACGCTCGGCGTGATGCGCGCGCTGCCGATGAGCCACGAGGCGCAGGCGCGCGCGGAGATCCGCGTCACCGGCCATCAGTGGTGGTGGGAGGTGGAGTACCGCGTGGGCCCGGACCCGTCGAGGTGGTTCCGCACGGCGAACGAGCTGCACATCCCGGCGGGCCGCGGCGTCGACGTCGCGCTCGAGAGCGCGGACGTCATCCACTCCTTCTGGGTGCCGCGCCTGCACGGCAAGGTCGATCTCATCCCCGGCCGCACCAACGAGCTGCGCCTGCAGGCGGCCGCGCCGGGGGTCTTCCAGGGCGCGTGCGCCGAGTTCTG
This sequence comes from Polyangia bacterium, assembly GCA_035546175.1. Classification (GTDB taxonomy): domain Bacteria; phylum Myxococcota_A; class Polyangia; order Fen-1088; family Fen-1088; genus DASZFV01. Next base: position 2,500 of record DASZWW010000023.1, on the reverse strand, counting down.
CGGCCTGCAGCACGCCAAGATGCGCTTCCTGGTCGTCGCCGAGTCGCCGGCCGACTACGCGGGCTGGCTGGCCCGGCAGAGCGCGCCCGCCGTGGCCGTCAGCGGCGAGAAGGCCGAGCGCGGCCAGCAGGTCTTCATGCAGTCCGCCTGCCCGATGTGCCACACGATCGGCGGCACGGGCGCGCTCGCCACCGTCGGCCCGAACCTCACGCACGTCGGGAGCCGCCGGACGCTGGGGGCCGACGCCCTCCCCAAGGACCACGCGACGCTCCACGCTTGGGTGATGAACGCTCCCTCGCTCAAGCCAGGCACGCGCATGCCCGCGCTCACGCAGCTGACCGGTCCCGAGCTCCACGCCCTCGTCGCCTACCTGGAGGCCCTCCAATGAAACGCCCGCTCCCGATGCCCGTGGCCCGCGCCCTCCTCGCGTTCATCGCGCTCGCCGCGCTGGCGCTCTTCCTGCGCCTGGCGCACGGCGCGCAAGGCGAGACCCAGCCCGGCGCCACGCCCACGAAGAACGACTCTCCCGGCCAGCACCCCGGCACGAGCTGCAAGGACCTGCCCTCGAGCGCCGACCTCAAGCGGCTCCTCAAGGAGGCCGCCCAGGCCGGCGAGGCGGGCGGGCTCGCCGGCGGGCGCGCCGAGTGGGCGGCGGTGGTCGACCGCACGGGCGGGCTCTGCGCGGTCGGCGTCTCCACCGACGATCCCTCGGCCGCCTGGCCGGGCAGCCAGGCCATCGCCAAGGCCAAGGCCTACACCGCCAACGCCTTCAGCACCGACACGGCGCCGCTGTCGACGGCGCGCCTCTACACGCTGGCGCAGCCCGGCCACTCGCTCTTCGGCGCGGCGGCGGCGAACCCCTTCAACCCCGCGTGCGTCGACGATCCGCACCACACGACCAGCGGCCCGCACGTCTGCGGCGGGACCATCGTGTTCGGGGGCGGCGTGCCGCTGTACAAGGGCCAGACGCGCGTCGGCGGGCTGGGCGCGAGCGGCGACACCGCCTGCGCGGACCACGAGATCGCCAAGCGGATGCGCCAGAAGGCGGGCCTCGACCCGCCCGGCGGCGGGCTGGTCGACGACATCTGGTACACGCAGAAGGACGGCGCCTCGATCTTCGCGCACCCGCTCTGCAAGAACACCTGGCGCAACGGCAAGAAGATCGGCGAGGAGCCGCCCGCCAAGGGTTACTGACCTGGCGGCGCGCGGAGCTGCCGCCACACCTCGGCGGCGGCGCGCGCGCCCGTGGCGAGCGCGCCGTGCACGGTGCCCGTGTCGCCCGCCGTGTCGGTGGCCTCGCCCGCGAAGAAGAGGCGGCCCGCGAGGGGCGCGGCGAGCGCGGCCGGCGCGGCCACGGCGCCCCGCGGGATCCAGCTGTAGGCCCCGCGCGTCCAGGGATCCTCGCCCCAGTCGAAGACCGCCGCGTCCTCGACGAACCGCGCGAGCTCGCCGGGGCGAACGCGCAGCGCGCGGGCGAGCACGGCCACGGCCGCGGCGAGCCGGGCGCGCTCGCTGGCGTGGCGCGCGGCGAAGCGCTCGGCCGCCGGGCCCGCCACCCAGCCGACGAGGCAGCGCGGCGGCGCGGGGACCGGCACCCACCACGTCGGAACCGCCCCGCCCGGCAGGTGCAGGAAGCTGGCCGCGCGCGGGATCGCCGCCAGCGGACCCTCGCCGAACGCGCCGCGAAACCGCAGCACGACCTTGACGACGCGCCCCATGGCGAGCCGGGCGATCGCCTCCCGCTTCGCGCGCGGCAGCGGTGGGACGAAGGTCACCGCGCCCGGCGCCTGCAGGATGCCGAGCGGCAGCGTCACGACGACGGCACGGGCGCGTAGGAGGCCGCGCGCGCCGCCGAGCGCGGGCCTCGTCACGACGCCGACGCCGCCCGCGCGCCAGCGGATCGTCTCGACCGCGAGCCCGAGGGAGAGCCGGCCCCGGGCCGAGAGCGGCGCCGCGAGCGACTCCGGCAGACGGTCGTAGCCGTCGCGCACGCGGAAGATGCGCTCGCCGTGCTCGGCCGCCGAGGCCTCGCTCTGACGGCGCAGCCCGAGCGCGGAGACGCGCGTCGCGTCCGCGGCGTTGAACCCCTCGACGAAGTCGCGCGCCAGCCGGCGCGCGTCCCCGCGCGGGGCGCGCGGATCCCGGGCCAGCACGGCGTCGAAGGGGACGTCGGCCGCGGGGAGGCGCTCCATCCAGCCCTGGACCTCGCCCCAGTCGCGCGAGCGGGCGCGCGCCTCGCCCTCGACGAGGAACGCGTGCCGCGGCGCGAGCTCGACGAGCCGCGCGCGCCGCGGCGAGCCGCGCCAGCAACGGCGCGGGACGGCCGTGCACGAACTCGGCCCCGGCCTCGAGCGGCGAAGGCCACCCCGCGCGCCGGAGCGTCTCGATGCGCCCCCCGACGCGCGGGCGCGCCTCGACGACGGCGACGTCGAGCCCGTGGCCCACGAGCCGCCGCGCCGCCTCGAGGCCCGCGACGCCGCCGCCGACGACGAGCACGTCG
>DASZWW010000022.1:0-9415 GCA_035546175.1 Polyangia bacterium | reverse complement strand
GAGAGGCCCGCCGAGGCGGCGGCCCCCGAGCCCGCTCCGGCGCCCGGGAAGGCCGCGCCGCCGCCCAAGGCCGACGAGGCGCCGCCGCCGCCCAAGGCCGACGAGGCGCCGCCGCCCAGGCCGGGGCCTTCGATCGATCTCCAGAAGCTGCGCGCCGACTACGATCGGCTGCGCGACGAGCTCTTCCGCGCGCGCTCGCGCGCGCAGCTCGTCGAGGAGGGGCTGTGGAGCGCGCGCCTCGGCGCGACCCTCCGCTGGAAGGCCGCGCCCGACTACGTCATCCGCCACGCCGAGGTGCGCCTCGACGGCGGCACGATTTGGGACTCGGGCGACAAGCCCGTCACGGACGACAAGCTCACGATCGCCGAGCGCCCGTGCAAGCCGGGGCCGCACTCGTTCACGCTCCGCCTCGAGGTGCGGCCCGGGACGAAGAAGAAGGGCAAGGACATCGACAACCTCGGCTACCAGAGCGAGCAGACGTTCGCCATCGTCGTGCCCGACGGCAAGCGCACGACCGTCGAGCTCACGGGCGACGAGGACGGCAGCCTCCCCGAGTACGAGCCGCGCATCGAGCTCGAGCTCGACACGGACAGCCTCAAGAAGTGACGGACGCCGCGTGACGAGATCGCTCAAAGCCCTCGCGCTCCTGCTGGCCGCGGCGCCCTTCGCGGCGCCCGCGGCCGCGCAGCCCGAGGCGGCGGCCAGGGCCGCGCCCACGGACCCGATGGCGCGTTACCTCAGCGACCTCGAGAGGTCGGGCGTGCTCGTCGACGACAAGCAGCCGGCCACCATCGAGGCGATCCGCGCGTCCCTCGTCGACGCCGAGAACGAGCTCGTCACGGGCAACGCCGAGGTGGCGACGGCCCGCCTCTTCCGCATCGTCGAGGGCGAGCGCTTCGCCAAGCTCGCCTACGCGCCCGAGTACGCCAACGCCGAGCTCACGCTCGGGCGCGCCCTCGTGCGCGCGGGGGCCTACGCCTCGGCGGAGCGCTACCTCCTGCGCGCGCTGTCGCACGGCCCGAAGTCGCCCTTCTTCGCCCCCGCCTATCGCGCCATGGTCGACATCGCGCTCGAGACGCGCGAGCAGGCGGCGCTGCTCGCCATGCTCGACCAGGCCGGCGCGTCCCTCAAGCCGGGGGCCGACGCCCTCCCGCGCGACTCGGCCGCCGAGCACGAGTACCTCGCGGGCAAGGTGGCCTACGAGGCCGGCGACCTGCCCGGCGCCGAGTCGCACTTCTCGAACGTCGACCGCCAGTCGCGCTTCTTCGCGGCGGCGCTCTACTTCCGCGGGCTCGCCCACGCGCGCAAGGGCCACTTCGCGGCGGCGCGGCGCTCGCTGTGCGAGATCGTCGAGCAGGTCGATCAGGACCGCTTCACGTTCTTCATCGACGGCCGCTACTACGCCATCAAGGACCTCGCCTACCTCGCCCTCGGCCGCATCTCGCACGAGCAGGGCAAGTACGACGACTCGTACTACTTCTACTTCCGCGTGCCCGAGGACTCGGACCGCCTGCCCGACGCCCTCTTCGAGGCCTCGTGGTCGATGTTCCAGAAGCAGGAGTACGAGGCCGCCGGCGCCTTCCTCGACCAGTTCGACCGCTCGTTCCCCAGGTCGCCGCTCGCGCCCGACGTGCTGCTCCTGCACGCCATGATCGATCTCAAGTCGTGCCAGTTCGATCGCGTGCGCGGCGAGCTCGAGGAGCTCGTGCGCGTGTACAGGCCGATCGACGCCGAGGTCCAGGCGATGCTCAAGGACCCGGGGCGGCGGCGCGTCCTCTACAAGCGGCTGCTCAGCAAGCGGCAGATCGGCCTGGCGAGCGATCCCATCGTCGAGCTGCTCAAGATCGACCCCAGGTTCTACCGCTACTTCGCCGACATCGTCGCGCTCGACCGCGAGGCGGGCCTGCTGCCCGCGCAGGTCGCCGTGTGGGACGAGATGACCGCCCGGGCGACGGGCAAGGCCACGGGCAGCGAGGCCAGCGAGGCGGTGCAGTTCGTCGCCGACGTCGAGGCGCTCAGGCCGCTCGCCAAGGGCGACCCCGAGCTGGAGGATCGCGTGAGCGACCTGCTCGGCGCGGCGCGCCGCGCGGCGCGGCCCGTGAGCGTGCAGGGGCCGTACGCCTCGGAGGCGCAGACGGCCCTCGCCCTCTCCGACGAGGCCCGGGCGCTGCGCGCGCGGCTCGTCGACGCCACGGCCGCCATCGCCGAGCAGGCGCTGCTCGATCTCGACACGCGCCTGCGCGAGATGCTGCGCCAGGCGCGGCTCACGCAGATCGACGCCGTCATCGGCAAGAAGAAGAAGCTCGAGATCGAGATCTCGAACCTGCGCGAGGGGCGCTACCCGCCGGACATGTTCGCCCAGCTCCAGCTCGAGGGCCTGATGGGCGACGACGAGGAGTACTGGCCCTTCGAGGGCGAGTACTGGTCGGATGAGTACGAGAACTACAAATAGCGCTCTGGTGGGCGTGGCGCTGTGCCTGGTGACTGGCGCAGCGCCTCGGTGTGCGTGGGGCTCCAAACCACCAGCCGGGAAGGCGGCCTCCAGCCTGCCAGACGGCCCGGCGAGCGTGGACGAGAACGGGGAGAAGCTCATCCCCCCCGCCCTGCAGAAGGCCATCGACGAGCGCGAGGAGCAGGTCACGGCCGCGCGCCGCGAGGCCATCCGCCTCCTCGAGGACTACCTGCGCGACGTGCCGCGCTCGCGCGAGGAGGCCGAGGCGCTCTACAAGCTGGCCGAGCTCTACTGGGAGGAGTCGAAGGCCGTCTACCTCGAGAGGATGGGCGCCTACCAGGCCGCCGTCTCGGCGTGCCACGACGACCGCTCGCAGTGCAAGCTCGTGCCGCGCCGCCCGCCCACCGTCGATCTCTCGCGCGCCCAGTCGGTGTACCAGCGCCTCATCTCCGAGCACCCGCGCTTCCGCAAGATCGACACCGTCATCTACCTCTACGCGTTCTCGCTGCGCGACCAGGGCAAGACCAGCGAGTCGGTGAAGTACTTCCAGACCATCCTCGACAAGTACCCGCGCTCCCGCTACGTCGCCGACGCCTGGATGGCCATCGCCGAGTTCCGCTTCTACGAGCAGCAGAACTACCGGAGCTCGCTCGAGGCCTACGAGCACGTGCTCAAGCACCCCAAGTCGCAGCTCTACGACCTGGCCCTCTTCAAGACGGCGTGGTGCTACTGGAAGCTCGGCGACACGACGAGGTCGGCCATGCGCTTCAAGGACGTGCTCGACCTGGCCAAGAAGAAGGCGGGCCGCACGGAGGCCGAGCAGAAGCGGGCCATGGAGCTGCAGGGCCAGGCCCTCGACTACCTCGTCGAGCTCTTCACCGAGGACGACACGAAGAGCGCGCACGACGCCTTCGAGTTCCTCGCCCAGATCGGCGGCAAGCAGTACTCGCAGAAGGTCTTGAAGCAGCTCGCCGACACCGTCTTCGATCAGACGCGCTACGAGCGCGCCGTCGAGGCCTACAAGCTGCTCATCGAGCTCGACCCCAACAACCCCGAGGCGCCCGACGACGCGGGCAAGATCGTCGAGGCCTACCAGCTCCTCGGCGACACGAAGACCGCCGTCGCCGAGATGCGCAAGCTGGCCGGCGACTACGGCGCCAGGAGCCCCTGGGCCGCCGCCAACAAGGATCGCCCCAAGGCCGTCGCCCACGCGCGCGCGATGGCCGAGGAGCTCATCCGCAACCTCGCGAAGACGATGCACGCCGAGGCGCAGGCCAACGAGAAGTCGACCAAGGTCGTCGACAAGGAGCGCTACGCGCGCGCCGCCGAGTCCTACGCCTTCTACCTGCAGAACTTCCCCGACGCCGGCGACGCCGTCGAGCTGCGCTACCTGCGCGCCGACATCCTCTACTTCAAGCTCGGCCGTTACGAGGAGGCGGGCCGCGACTACCTGGCCGTCGGCAAGTCGCAGCCCGTCGGCAAGTACCACAAGGACGCGCTCCTGCAGGCCATGGGCGCGTTCGAGAAGGTGCGCAAGGTCTCGTCGACGCCGGGCAAGCGCGAGATCACCGAGAGCGACCGGCTCTTCGGCGAGGCGGCCGACACGTACGCGACGCTCTTCCCCAAGGACAAGGAGATCGTCACCGTCGTCTTCAAGAACGGCCAGTTCTTCTTCGACTACGGCGACTACGACGAGGCCATCAAGCGCTTCGGCCTCATCGTCGAGAAGTACCCCGACGACCCCAACGCCGCCGTCGCGGGCGACCGCATCCTCGAGGCGCTCAACAAGGCGAAGGACTACGAGAACATCGAGTCCTGGGCCCGGCGCCTCAAGAAGACGAAGGCGTTCTCGTCGCGCGACGAGCAGGACCGCCTCGACAAGATCGTCGCCAACGCCGTCATGAAGTCCGGCGAGAAGTACGCCGCCCAGGGCGAGAACGAGAAGGCGGCGTCGTTCTACCTGCGCGTGGCCGACGAGTACCCGCAGTCCTCGCTCGCGCCCAAGGCCCTCAACAACGCGGGGGCCGTCTACGAGAAGGCCAAGAAGCAGGAGGACGCCGTCGGCGCCTACAAGAAGCTCGCCGACAAGTACCCGTCGGCGAGCGAGGCGCCCGAGGCCCTGTTCACCGCCGCGCGCATCGAGGAGAACATCGCCTACTACGACAAGGCGGCGACGCTCTACGAGCAGCTCGCGCAGCGGTACCCCAACAACGCGCACGCCGCCGACTCGCTGCGCAGCGCCGGCGTGCTGCGCGAGAGCCTCGGCCACCACGACCGCGCCATCAAGCACTTCGCCGAGTACAGCCGCCGCTTCAAGGACAAGGCGGACGCCAAGGACGTCGCCTTCCAGGTCGCCGTCGTGCACGAGGACCAGAAGGACTGGCGCCAGGCCGCGCAGAGCTTCGCCGCCTACACGAAGGCCTACCCCAACGACGCGCGCACCGTCGAGGCGCTCGCGCGCGAGGCCGACGCCGACCTCAAGGCCGGCAACGAGGGCGCCGCCAAGGAGGTCGCCGGCAAGGCGCTCGCCGCCTACAAGTCGGGCGGCAAGAAGCGCCGGAAGGACGAGGACCGCGGCGAGGACGCCAGCTACTACGCCGCCCAGGCGCGCTACCTCCAGGGCGAGCTCGTCTTCCGCGACTACGAGCGCCTCAAGATCGCCGGCAAGCCGAAGCAGCTCGCCAAGGTGCTCGAGGAGAAGGCCAAACGGCTCGAGGAGGCCAAGCAGGTCTACCTCGACGTCGTCACCTACCAGTCGCCCGAGTGGGCCACGGCGGCGCTGCTGCGCATCGGCCAGGGCTACGAGGCCTACGCCAAGGCCATGCGCAACGCGCCCGTGCCCAAGGACCTCAACGAGGAGGAGAAGCAGGTCTACCGCGACGAGCTCGAGAAGGTCGTCGTCGTCATCGAGGACAAGGCCCTCGACGCCTACAAGTCCGGCTACGCGCGCGCCCTGCAGATCGGCGTCTACAACAAGCACACTCAGCAGATCCGCGAGGCGCTCTCGCGGCTCGCCGAGAACGAGTACCCCAAGGAGGCCGAGCTGCGGTCGGGCATCCGCGTGGGCGAGCCGCGCGTCTCGCTCGAACGGATCGAGGAGGTGCGCCGTGACCAGTAGGCGGGTCGCGATCTGCGCCGTCGCGCTGGCCGGCGCCGCCGGCGCGGGCGGCTGCCACGGTCACGCCGCGAGCCGCTCGGCCGCCGCGCACCCCATCACGCCCGTGGCCCTACCCCGGGCGAACCCCGAAGCCCAGTCGGAGTTCGAGCAGGGCGTGCTTGTCATGAAAACGGGGAGAAAGCACTACAAGGACGCCCGCGCCCACTTCACGAAGGCCGTGCAGCTCGACGGCAAGCTCTTCGAGGCGTGGCACGACCTCGGCGTCGTCGAGACGGCGCTCGGCAACTACGACAAGGCCGTGGACGACTTCGAGAAGGCCCTCGACGTCCAGCCCGGCTCGCGCAAGACGATCCTCGCCTACGGCGAGAGCCTGCGCCGCGCCCACCGGCCCCAGAAGGCGGCCCAGGTGTACGCCAAGTGGCTCGACTCGGATCCCAAGGACGCAGAGATGCGGGCGAGGTACGGGCAGGTCCTACGTGAGGCCGGCGACCTCGAGGAGTCGCTGGAGCAGGCGCGGCAGCTGCTGTCGCAGGGGGGATCGTCGGGGGAAAACGTCGCGCAGACAGTGGTCGCTTATAACGCTTTGGGCCTGACCTACTATAAAATGGGCAAGCTGGATCTTGCGGAAACCGCCTTCCGCAAGGCCTCGGATTTGGACGCCAAGAGCGCGTTCGTCTGGAACAACCTGGGCCTCGTCGCGTTCGAGAGAGGTCACGACCAGGAGGCTTTCCTGAACTTTCAGAAGGCATCGGAGCTCGATCCGAAGTACCTGCAGGCGCGCCTGAACAAGGCGTCGGTGTACCTGGACTGCGGCGACTACAAGCACGCCCACGAGGAGCTCCTCGAGGCGGTGCGGATCGATCCGAACGACGCCGAGGCGCAGGTGGCCCTGGGCGTCGCGGCGCGCGGCGACGGCAAGCTCGACGAGGCGCGCCGCGCCTACGAGCGCGCCCTCGACATCGAGGACGACTACGCGCCCGCGCTCTTCGACCTGGGCGTCCTCTACATGGACTTCGACAAGGACGCGAAGAAGGCCAGGGACTTCCTCACGCAGTACACGCAGTCGGGCGACGCGACCGACGCCAAGAGGCAGGAGGCGCAGGCGCGCCTCAAGGAGCTCCAATGAAGTGCGTCGTCGGTGCCGTCGTCATGTCCGTGCTGCTCGGCTCGCCGCTGGCCGGCGCGAAGTCGCGCGGGGCGCGGCCGGCGCCCGCGCCGGCCCCGGCGATCGTCGAGCGATCCGCCAAGGCCGACAAGCCGGCGCCGCGCGCCTCCTCCTCCGACGAGGACGGCGCCACGACGACCTCCGCCAAGACGGCCGACGGCAGGACGATCAAGACCAAGACGTACACGTTCGGCGCCATGGACGTCGAGGGCAAGCTCAAGACGCCCCAGCTCCTCTACTTCCTGAACCGCGTGAAGCTCGAGCTCGACATGTCGGCGCCCGACAAGCGCTCGTTCATGAAGGAGCTCGTCAAGAGCGCGGACGACAAGAGCCTCTAGCACCGAGAGCCCGTCATGAACCTGCCCGCCAACAACCGCTCCGCGCCGCCGCCGCCCGCCTCGCACGGGCCTCCGCTGCGCCTCACGGCGCCCATCGAGTCGCTGGCGAACGCCCTCCTGCAGGTCGTCACGGTCTGGCGCGGGCGCATCGTCGGCTACCGCCTGCTCACGAAGCGGCGCAAGGTCACGATCGGCTCGCACCGGGGCGCGAGCTTCGTCACGCCGCGGGCCGAGGGCAAGAAGAGCTTCGCCCTCCTCAAGCCCACGCGCGGCGGCTACCTCCTGCGCCTGGCGCCCGCGCTGCGCGGGGAGGTCTTCGTCGGCGGCGAGACGCAGGACGTCCTCGAGATCCTCTCCACGCCGCCGCTGGGCAGGCAGAAGGGCGACGTCCGCGAGGTGAGGCTCGCGCCGGGCGACCGCGCGAAGCTGCACTTCGCCGAGAACCACGACCTGCGCCTGGAGATCCGCTGGGTCGACCCGCCGGAGATCCTCCCCAAGCCCAAGGTCGAGGACCCGATGATGTTCCAGACGCTCGTCGGGACGTCGCTCGTGCTCGGCCTCGTCGCGGCGCTGCTCGTCTTCCTGTGGCGCCCGCCCGACAAGCCGCTGACCCTCACGACCGAGCGCATGGCCAAGATCGAGGAGCCGGTCCTCGAGATCGAGAAGAAGAACACCGCCCGGCGCGCCGCTGAAAAAGAGGAGAAGAAGAAGCAGGAAGAAGGCCAGATGAAGAAGGCCAAGGAGAAGGCCGGAAAGCTCGGCAAGCAGGACGCCACCCAGAAGGACACGACGATCCCCAAGGGCGAGAAGGACGTGCTGCGCGAGAAGGTCTCGAAGGTCGGCATCCTGGGCCTCATCGGCAAGGAGCGCCCGCAGGGCTCGGGCCTCTCGAAGCTCTTCGCCGAGGACACGGCCGTCGAGCAGGCGGTAGCCGGCATGGCGGGCGCGAAGCTGGTCGCGGGGCGCGGCAACGGCGGCCTCTCGACGAGCGGCGCGGGCCCGGGCGGCGGCGGCACGGGCTACGGCCACATCTACGGCGCCGGCAACCTCGACACGGGCGGCCGCGGCACGCACGGCAAGGGCCGCGGCCCCAAGCTCGCCGAGCGCGGCGAGAAGGAGGTCTCCGTGGGGATGGGCAACGGCGCCGGCGACGCCGACGGCTCGCTCTCCAAGGAGCAGATCAACAAGGTCGTGCGCGCGCACCTCGCGGGCGTGAAGTACTGCTACGAGAAGGAGCTCCAGCACAAGCAGAGCCTCTCGGGCGGCGTCGACATCTTCTGGGTGATCCAGCCGGACGGCGCGGTGAGCAAGGCGAGCGTGAAGAGCACGACGCTCAACGACGCCGCCACGGAGGGCTGCATCCTCCGCCAGGTCAAGCAGTGGCAGTTCCCGAAGGCGCCCGGCCAGACGATCGTCGGGCGCTACCCCTTCATCTTCAAAGGAGGGAGCTAGCATGAACCACCGCCTGGCCTTCGCCCTCGCGCTCGCGGCCGGCGCCGCGCCGTCGCTCGCCTGCTCGAACAACGCGCCCATCTACTTCCCCGGCCCCACGCCGCTGCTCGAGCTCACGGGCCAGGAGATGACCCCGCGGATCACGAACGGCGTGCAGCTCAAATTCCGCGCGCCCACCGACGACGAGAAGAAGGCGCTCACCGACCGGGAGGCGGCGCTCAAGGCCGCCGACCCCATGCACCGCGACATCAAGGTGCCCTGGATCTCGCGCGACAAGATCCACCTCGAGCTCATCTTCACGGTGACGAACCTCGACACCGAGGCGGGCACGTTCGACGTCACGGTCGACGGCGCGAGCGAGAACGCGAAGTACGACGAGGACGTCGTGGCCATGGCGCTGCAGCAAGGCAACAACGACCAGCCCACCTACCTGCCGCTCCTGAGCCTGCACCCGCAGCTGCCCGCGTCGCTCGGCCCCGGCGCGACCTACCAGGGCACCTTCCGCGAGGACGACTTCGACGAGGCCGAGGCGGACCTCGACGCCCTCGATCGCTGGGCGCCCGCGGACCCCATGGCGGCGCCGCCCTTCCCCGCCGTGCTCCTCAACCGCCAGGACGTCGATCCCGTCGGGACCTCGGGCGTCCCCGCCCAGGTCGTCACGCCCGCGCTCGTCGAGGTCGACGTCACGCTGACGGCCAGCAAGCACATGCAGTGCGAGTGGCTCGTGCGCGTGCGCGACGACGACGATCGCCTGTGGCACGACACGGCCGACCCGCACTTCAACCCCAAGCCGAAGCTCTTCCAGCCCATGATCGCCGCGACTCCGTAACCCCTCCGTCCGTTGCCAACCAGAAACCGCCGCCTCCGCCGTCGCCGTGACGGCCATGTCC
>DASZWW010000021.1:0-8911 GCA_035546175.1 Polyangia bacterium | reverse complement strand
GGCCGCGGGCGCGGGCGGCGGCGGCATCGAGACCATCGATCTCACGCCGACGCCGAGCGCGGGCTGCGGCAAGACGCCGCCCGCGAGCGATCCCGGCGCGCCCGGCGGCACGCCCACCGTCAACGGGGTGCCCATCGCGTTCACGAAGCAGCACGCGACGTTCACGGGCAAGGACGGCATGAGCCACCAGTCGGAGTACCTGCTCGTGCTGCCCGCGAACTACAACAACATGACGCCCTACAAGCTGGCCTTCGGCATGGGCGGCTACACGCGCGACGCGCTCGACTGCATGTACGGCGACTGCTGGGGCCTGACGGCGGAGGGCCACACCAACGACGCCATCATGGTGCTCATGACCCAGACCAACCCGGGCGCGCTGCACCCGCCGCAGACGGCCGATCCGAACAACGCGCCCGTCAAGACCGGCTGGGAGCTCTCGAACGAGCTCGACGACAACATCGCCTTCTTCAAGCAGGCCAAGGCCGACCTCTTCGCCAACCTCTGCGTCGACACGAAGCGCGTGTTCGTGGCGGGCGGCAGCTCGGGCGGCGACATGGCCCACATCCTCGGCTGCCGCCTCGGCGACCAGCTGCGCGGCATCGCCTCGGTCGGCGGCTGCATGGCCAACACGATCGCGCCGGCCCCGGGGACGAACCCCATGCCGGCGCCCATGCGCGGCCAGGAGTCGCCGGACAACATCTGCCTCAAGACCGTCGACTTCAGCTCGTGCGTGGGGAGCGTCGCCGTGATGATGGTGCACGGGTTCAAGGACCCGCACATTCCGTGGGCGGACGCGCGCGTCACGCACGACAAGGGCTGGATGCCGAAGAACGGCTGCATGACGACGACGACGCCCAACATCGACACCGTCCACACGACGATCATGTCCGGCCCGGCGAACAAGATCATGTGCAGCGACGCCGACGGCTGCGCGAAGGACTACCCCGTGCGCTGGTGCGAGCACAGCGAGGGCGGCTACGACGGCAGCACGCACGGCTGGCCCTCGAACGTGACGTACAGCCAGACGGGCGCGGGCCACTACATCTGGGAATTCTGGAAGGGTCTCTGAGCGGGCGCTCGGTGCCGACCCAAGCGTCGTCAACGGTTTCGCGCGAGGCTCCGCCGGCGTCACCAGGCTCCGTCCGAGCCAACCCGCTCCGGACGCGCAAGGACTGGGAGGCCGCCCGCGAGGCGGCCCTCCGCGATCCCGGCGCCTTCCACGGCGACATCGCGCGCCGCGAGCTCTACTGGCTCGACGCGCGCGCGGGCGAGTGGGTCAAGCGCGTCGACGGCCCTGCGCCGTGGGCGGCCTTCGACGCGGCGACGGGCGCGCGGCGCGACGGCGGCGGGCGCGCCGCCGACTGGGTGCCGTGGACGCGCGCCTTCGACGACGCCGAGGCGCCGTTCTACCGCTGGTTCGCGGGCGGGCTCACGAACGCCTGCTTCAACGAGGTCGACGTCCACGTGCTCGCGGGCCGTGGTCGCCAGATCGCCTTCCACTTCGAGGGCGACCGCTGGGATCCGGCGGCCGACGGCGGGCGGGGCGGGCCGGTCGTGGGGAGGGCCATCACGCGCCAGGAGCTCCTGTGGCAGGTCGCGAAGCACGCCGTCGTGCTCGCGGAGCTGGGCCTCGGCAAGGGCGATCGCATCGCCCTCAACATGCCGAACGTGATGGAGCAGATCTACTTCACCGAGGCGGCCAAGCGGCTCGGCATCATCTACACGCCGGTCTTCGGGGGCTTCTCGGCCAAGACGCTCTCCGACCGCATCCACGACGCGGGCGCGAAGGTGGTCATCACGACGGACGGCGCCTACCGGAACGCGCAGGTGGTGGGCTTCAAGGAGCCGTACACCGACCGCGCGCTCGACGACTACGTGCCGCTGCCGGCGGCGCTCGGCGTCGTGTCGGCGACGCTTCGGGGCGAGCGCGTGGCCGCCGCGGACGCCGCCGCCATCGAGCGGGAGGCGGCGCGCGTGCTGGCGGGCGAGATCACGGTCGAGCGGGCCGACGTGATGCGCGGCGTGGGGCGCGCCCTCGAGGGGCTGCCCTGGGACGCGGCCGCCAAGGCGCGCGTGCGCACGGCCGTCGCCGAGGCGCTCGCCAGGCCCGTCGCGCGCGTCGAGAAGGTCGTCGTCGTGCGCAACACGGGCCTGCCGGACCTGGCGTGGGCGCCGGGCCGCGACGTGTGGGCGCACGAGCTCGCCCTCGGGGCGACCGAGAAGCTGCTCGCGAACGCGCGCCGAGCCGGGGTCGACGTCGCGACCGAGGCGGCGGCGCTGGCGCTCGACGGGCCCGCGTTCGTCAAGGCGGTGTGGGCCACGACGAGGCCGCTCCCCGTCGACGCCGAGTTCCCGCTCTTCATCATCTACACGAGCGGCAGCACGGGGAAGCCCAAGGGCGTCGTGCACACGCACGGCGGCTACGTGGCCGGCCTCGCGCACACGATGCGGGTGTCGTTCGACGTGCCGCCGCTCGATCAGGGGCCGGGCGCGCCGCCCAACGACGACGTCATCTACGTCGTCGCCGATCCGGGCTGGATCACCGGCCAGTCGTACCTCATCAGCGCCGCGCTCACGACGGGCACGACGAGCGTCGTCACGGAGGGCTCGCCGCTCTTCCCGTCGAGCGGCCGCTTCTCGAGCATCATCGAGCGCTACCGCGTGACGCTCTTCAAGGCCGGGTCGACCTTCCTCAAGGCCGTGGCGTCGGACCCGCAGAACGTCGAGGACGTGAAGCTCTACGACCGGAGTTCCTTGCGCGCGGCGACGTTCTGCGCGGAGCCGGTGAGCCCGTCGACCCAGCGGTTCGGCATGGAGCTGCTCACGCCCCGGTACATCAACTCGTACTGGGCGACCGAGCACGGCGGCATCGTGCTCACGCACTTCTACGGCAACGAAGACTTCCCGTTGCGCGCCGACGCCCACACCTTCCCGCTGCCCTGGGTCTTCGCCGACGTGTGGGTGCCCGGAAGGACGTTCGAGGTGGACGGCCGGACCCGGCTCGAGCCCCGGCGCGCCGCGCTCGAGGAGAAGGGCGAGCTCGTCATCACGCGGCCGTACCCCTACCTCGCGCGCACGGTGTGGGGCGACGGGGCGCGCGTCGGCGAGCCGGCGTGGCGCGGCGATCTCCGGCGCTTCACCGAGATCTACTTCGATCGCTGGAGCGAGGCGGGCAGCGAGGGGCGGAGGGTGACCTGGGCGTACACGCAGGGCGACTTCGCGTGCCGCCACGAGGACGGCGGCCTGACCCTGCACGGGCGCTCCGACGACGTCATCAACACGTCCGGGCACCGCATCGGCACCGAAGAGATCGAGGGCGCGATCCTCAAGGACAAGCAGGGGAACCCCGGCTCGCCCGTGGGCAACGCCATCGTCGTGGGCGCGCCGCACAAGGAGAAGGGGACCGTCCCGCTCGCCTTCATCCTCACGGCGGGGGGCAAGCCGCTGTCGCTCGACGACGAGCGGCGCCTCACGGCGCTCGTGCGCGAGGAGAAGGGCGCCGTGGCCGCGCCGGCCGGGTACGTCTGCGTCTCGCAGTTCCCCGAGACGCGCAGCGGGAAGTACATGCGCCGCTTCCTCAAGAACCTGCTCGAGGGCGAGCCGCTCGGCGACACGACGACGCTGCGGAACCCCGAGGCGCTCGACGAGGTGACGCGCGCGATCCGCAAGTGGCAGGCGCGCGCGGCGCTCGAGGACGAGCAGCAGCTGCTCACGCTCTACGCGACGCTGCGCCTCGAGGTGCACGAGGTGCGGCCGGGCGACGCGATCGCCGTGCTCACGATCGCGAAGCCGCCCGTCAACGCCCTCGACGAGCGCGCCCTCGACGAGCTCAACACCGTCGTCGAGCACCTCGGGCGGCGCGCCGACGTCAAGGTCGTGGTCGTGACGGGCGCGGGGACGCAGTCGTTCGTGGCCGGCGCCGACGTCCGGCAGCTGCTCGAGGAGATGCGCACCGTCGAGGACGTGCTGCCGCTGTGCCACAAGGCCGCGCAGGTCACGCGCAAGCTCGAGAGCATGGGCAAGCCGGTCGTCGCGGCGGTCAACGGCGTGGCCCTCGGCGGCGGCAACGAGTTCCAGATGGCGGCGCACTACCGGGTCGCCGAGACGACGGCTCGCTTCGGCCAGCCGGAGATCAACCTGCACCTGCTCCCGGGCTACGGCGGCACGCAGCGGCTGCCCAGGCTGCTCGCGGAGCGCGACGGGACGGGCGGGCTCGTCCGCGCCATCGAGCTCATCCTGGGCGGCCGCTCCATCGACGCGGCGGAGGCGCGGGACGTCGGCCTCGTCGACGAGGTCGCCGAGGGCTCCGACGCGTTGTCGCGGGCGACGGCGCTGGCGCGCGAGCTCATCCTCGAGGGGAAGGGGCGCCTGCGCGACGCCCACGCCAGGCGGCTCGCGCAGAACGCGCACTGGGCCGCGCCGGCGCCGTATCCGGCGGCCGAGCTCGGCGCGCACGCCGAGGTCCGGCGCCTCCTCGCGCAGGCGCGGTCCGCGGGCCGCGAGCTGCCCGCCGCGTGGGCGCTCGAGGCGATCCGCTTCGGCTACGAGCACGGCCTGCCCGAGGGCCTCGAGCACGAGGGCCGGCTCTTCGCCGAGGCCGTCGTGTCTCCGGAGGCCGGGAGGATCGGGCTCCGCGCGTTCTTCGACCGCCGGAGCGCGCCGCTGCCGACCCGCTCGCGCCCCGACCTCGAGGCCGCGCGCGCGCGGCCGGCCGAGGCGCTCGAGGCGGGGCTGCTCCTGCCGGTCGGCGCGCCGTTCTACCCGGGCGTCACCCCGGTCCCGGCGTGGCAGTACGCGCTCGTCGCGGAGAAGGACGCGGCGACGGGCCTGCCGCGCCACGGCGATCCGGCGGCGGCCGAGCAGCGGCGCATCATCCCCGTGCCCGCGCCCGGCGCCAACGAGGCGCTGCTCTACATGCTGACGAGCGAGATCAACTTCAACGACATCTGGGCCCTCACGGGCGTCCCGGTGTCACCGTTCGACAGCCACGACGAGGACTGGCACGTCACGGGCAGCGGCGGCCTCGCGCTCGTGGCGCGCGTCGGCGAGGAGGTCAAGCGCGAGGGCCGCGTCAAGGTGGGCGATCTCGTCACCGTGTTCTCGGGCCAGTCGCAGCTGCTCTCGCCCGTCGCGGGGCTCGACCCGATGTTCGCCGACCAGCACATCCAGGGCTACGAGACGCCCGACGGCTCGCACCAGCAGTTCATGCTCGCGCAGGCCCCGCAGCTCTTCCCGAAGCCCCTGGACCTGACGCTCGAGGCGGCGGGCAGCTACGTCCTCAACCTCGGCACGGTCTATCGCGCGCTCTTCACGACGCTCGGGATCGAGCCGGGCAAGACGCTCTTCGTCGAGGGCGCCGCCACGGGCACGGGCGCCGAGGTCGTCAAGGCGGCCTCGCGCAACCGCGTGCGCGTCACGGGGCTCGTGTCGAGCCGCGCGCGCGGGCTCGAGGTCCTGGCCAGCGGCGCGCGCGGCGCCATCGACAGGAAGGACCCGCGCCTGGCCGGCATCTTCACGCCCGTGCCCGAGGATCCGGCGGCGTGGGCGGCCTGGGAGGCCGCGGGGCAGGGCCTCGTCGCCGAATTCCAGCGGCAGAACGAGGGGCGGCTGGCCGACTACGTCGTCTCGCACGCGGGCGAGACGTCGTTCCCGCGCGGCTTCCAGCTCCTCGGCGAGGGCGGCACGCTGACGTTCTTCGGCGCCTCCTCCGGCTACCGCTTCACGTTCATGGGCAAGGCGGGCGCCGTCGCCCCCGAGGTCATGCTCGATCGCGCCGGGCTCACGGCCGGCGAGTCCGTGCTCGTGTTCTACGGTGCGGGCTCGGACGCCGAGGGCGCGGGCGCGCTCGACGCCGTGGGGCTCGAGTGCGTCGAGGCGGCGCGCGAGCGCGGCGCGCGCATCGTCGTGTGCGCCATGACCGACGGGCAGCGCGACTTCGTCAAGAGCATGGGCTTCGGCGAGGCCGTGCGCGGCGTCTTCAGCGTGCAGGAGCTGCGCCGCCGCGAGGGCGACGCCTTCACGTGGCCGCGCACGATGCCGCTCCTGCCCGACCCGCGCCAGGAGACGGCCGCCTTCAAGGAGGCCGTGCGCTGGTACCAGGAGCAGGTCTTCAAGCCGTTCGCGTCGCAGGTGGGGGCGCTGCTGCGCGGCGCGGGGAACCCGCGCGGCTACCCCGACCTCGTCTTCGAGCGCGCGCGCCAGGACACGCTGGCGCTCTCGTCGATGCTCGTCAAGCCGTTCACGGGCCGGGTCGTCTTCTCCGAGGACATGGCCGGGCGCCGCTACACCTTCTACGCGCCGCAGGTGTGGATGCGGCAGCGCCGCATCTACCTGCCGACGGCGAACGTCTGGGGCACGCACCTGTCGAACGCCTACGAGGTCCAGCGCATGAACGAGCTCGTCGACGCCGGGCTGCTCCAGGTGAGCGACCCGCTGGTCGTGCCGTTCGACGACGGGCCCGCGGCCCACCAGGAGATGTGGGAGAATCGCCACCGGGCGTCGAACTACGTGCTCAACCACGCGCTGCCCGCCATGGGCCTCAAGACGAAGGACGAGCTCTACCGGGCGTGGGCGCAGCGTGGGAGGTGAAGCCCCGGCCCCCGCGCCCTCCGCCGAGGCCCGGCGCGCGCTGCTGGCCGAGCTGAGGGCGCTCTTCCCGGGCGAGCGCCTCGTGACGGGCGCCGACGAGCTCTTCGTGTACGAGTGCGACGCGCAGCGCTTCGACCGGGGGCAGCCGCTCGCCCTCGTCTTCCCCGAGTCGACCGCCGAGGTGCGCGCCGCCGTGCGGGCGTGCGCCGGCCGCGGCGTGCCGTTCCTGCCCCGCGGCGCCGGCACGGGCCTGTCGGGCGGGGCCGTCGCGCGCGGCAGCGTGCTCATCTCGACGGCGCGGATGGATCGGGTCCTCGCCGTCGACGCCGCCAACCGGCAGGCCTGGGTGGGCCCGGGCGTCGTCAACGCGCACCTCTCGCGCGCCGTCGCGCGCCACGGCCTGCACTACGCGCCCGATCCCTCGAGCCAGAACGCCTGCACGATCGGCGGCAACGTGGCCGAGAACTCGGGCGGCCCGCACACGCTCAAGTACGGCGTCACGACCAACCACATCCTCGCGCTCGAGGTCGTGCTGCCCGACGGCGAGGTGGTCACGCTCGGCGGCGCCGCGGCCGACGCGCCCGGGTACGACCTCGTCTCGGCGTTCGTCGGCTCCGAGGGCACCTTCGGCATCGCCACCAAGATCCTCGTGCGCCTCACGCCGCTGCCCGAGGCCGTCAAGACCGTGCTCGCGATCTTCGACGCCGTGGGCGACGCCTGCCGGGCCGTCACGAAGATCCTGGAGCGCGGCATCACGCCCGCGGCGCTCGAGCTCATCGACCAGACGACCCTGCGCGCCGTCGAGGCGTACATCCACGCCGGGTTCCCGCTCGACGCCGCCGCCGTGCTCCTCGTCGAGGTCGACGGGCTGGCTGACGACGTCGAGCCGCAGGCGGCGCGCGTGCTCGAGGCCTGCCGCGCCGCCGGCGTGCGCGACGCGCGCCTCGCGCGCGACGACGCCGAGCGCGCGAAGTTCTGGAAGGGCCGCAAGCAGGCCTTCGGCGCGCTGGGCCGCCTCGCGCCCAACGCCTACCTCCACGACGGCGTCATCCCGCGCACGAAGCTGCCCGAGGTGCTGGCCGCGATCTCCGAGATCGCGGCGCGCCACGGCGTCGTCATCGCGAACGTCTTCCACGCCGGCGACGGCAACCTGCACCCGACGGTGCTCTACGACGAGCGCGAGGCGGGCGCGATGGAGCGCGTGCGCGCCGCCAGCGAGGAGATCCTGGCGCTCGTCGTCGCGACGGGCGGCGCCCTCTCGGGCGAGCACGGCATCGGCCTCGAGAAGCTGGCCTACATGGGCGCGCTCTTCTCCGAGGCCGACCTCGACGAGATGCGCCGCCTGCGCGCGCTCTTCGACCCGCGCCAGCTGTGCAACCCCGGCAAGGTCATCCCGGCGCCCGGCCTGTGCGTCGAGACGGGCGAGGCGCGGCGCAAGGTGCCGCTCGGGCACTGAGGGCGCGCTGATGGCGAACCGGACCGAGATGACCGAGACCACCGACGCGCCGGCCTCGGAGGACGACGTCGTGGGCCTGGTGCGCGCGGCCGCGGGCGAGGGCAGGGCGCTCGTCACCGAGGGCGGCGGGACCAAGCGCCACGTCGGCGCGGCCGCCCCCGCCGGCGCCCGCCTCGTGAGGCTCGGCCGCCTCGCGCGCGTCGTCCACGAGCCCGCGGACATGATCGTCAGCGTCGGCGCGGGCGCGCCGCTCGCCGAGGTGCAGCGCCTCCTCGCGGCGCACGAGCAATGGCTGCCCCTCGATCCGCCGTTCGTCCGCGGCGGCGCGACCCTCGGCGGGATCCTCGCCACGGGCAGCTCGGGGCCGCGCCGGCTCGGCTACGGGACGGCCAAGGACCTGCTCCTCGGCGTGCGCCTCGTGGGCGCGCAGGGGCAGCTCACGAAGTCGGGGGGCCGCGTCGTCAAGAACGTCAGCGGGTACGATCTCCACCGGCCGCAGGTGGGCGCGTTCGGCTCGCTCGGCGTCATCGTCGAGGCGCACTTCAAGGTCGCCGCGCGGCCCGAGACCTCGGCGCTGTGGGCGCTGCCGTGCGCGGCGCTCGACGACGCTCACGGGCTCCTCCTCGAGGTGGCCGCCTCGCCGCTGCGGCCCGTGGCCCTCGAGGCGCTCGACGCCGCCGCGGCCGAGTTCGTGCGGCGCGGCGCGCCCGAGCTGCCGGGCGCGGCGGGGCAGGCCGTCGCCGTGGTCGGGATCGAGGGCTCGCGCGCCGTGTTCGAGCGCCACGCGCGCGACCTCGCGACCTTCGCGGCGCGCGGGCGGGCCGCCCCCGCGCTCGTCGAGCGGCCGGCCGCCGAACGGCTCTGGGA
>DASZWW010000020.1:0-25819 GCA_035546175.1 Polyangia bacterium | reverse complement strand
CGGGCGCAGCAGCGCCCGCAGATCGTCGGTGACGCGCCCGCGCGCCCGACCGCGGTTCTCGACGGCGAACCGGAGGGCGACGTTGGCCAGCTCGCGCACGTTTCCGGGCCACTCGTAGTGGGCCATGGCGGCCACGTACGCCGCCGGCACGAACGGCTCACCGGAGGCGACCGCGGGTGACAGGCGGTGGGCCTCGTTCATGGTCTCGAGGCGCTCGCGCAGGAAGTGATAGAAGAGCATGCCCACGTCGTCGCGGCGCGTGCGCAGCGGCGGCACGTGGATCTCGTACGAGAACCGGCGCAGCAGCGGCTCGCGGAACTCGCGCCTGGCGACGGCCGACTCGAGGTCGGAGTCCGTGGCGGCGATGAGGCGCACGTCGACGTGGCGCGTGGTCCCGCCGAGCGGCTGGATGACGCCCTCCTGAACGGCCCGCAGCAAGAGCGCTTGAACGTCGAAGGACACGTCGCCGATCTCGTCGAGGAAGAGCGTGCCGCCGTCGGCCTGCGCGAAGTACCCGAGCCGCTCGGCGAGGGCGCCCGTGAAGGCGCCGCGCCGGTGGCCGAAGAGCTCGGAGGCGGCCATGGTGGGCGGGACGCCGGCGACGTTGACGGCGACGTAGTTCTGGTGCGCGCGCCGGCTGAGGGCGTGGATGGCGGCGGCCACGAGCTCCTTGCCCACGCCCGTGGCGCCGCGCAGGAGCACCGGCACGTCCAGGTCGGCCACGCGGTGAATCTGCTGGCGCAGCTTGCGCATGGCCGCGCTCTCGCCGATGAGGCCCGCGATGGCCGGCGCCGGATCGGGCTCGTCGATCCACCCGATCCAGAGCGCGAGATCGCGGCCGCTCAGCACGATGACCCCCGCGGTGAGCTCGGCGTCGGTGACCAGGCACTCGCCGCGCAGCGGGACGCGGTTGACCTCGACCACGGGCGAGGCGGCGTCGAAGCGCAGCCGCAGCCCGTCGCGCGTGCGGACGATCTCGAGCGGGGTGCGCGTGATGCGGGGGCTGGCGAGCGGTCCCGTGAGCGGCCCGGCCGGGTGTCGGAACGACGGCGCGAGGCGGCCGAGCGCGACGGCGCGCCCCACGTCGGCCGGCCCCTCGTCGAACAGCGTCGCGAAGTCGCCCACGCGCGCCGGCGCCGGGTGCGCGAGCACGCGCGCGCCGATGAAGCGCGGGCGGGCCTCCTCGCTGCCGGTCGGGGTGGAGAGGGTGGCCTCAACGTCCATCGAGGCGCACGAATATAGCGGCGCCGCCGTGACTTCCAAAGCGTCCATCTCGGTTTGGCTCACGCGGCGCGCCGTCCCGGGGGCTCGTCCAGCAGATCGAAGCGCGACCAGCAGAGCGCCGCGGCCATGACGCGCGCCTCGCGCCGCCGGGCGTTGACCGTGGCCACGAGCTCATCGAGCGACGGGCCCGCGGCGAGGCTCGTCTCCGCGTCGAGCGCCTCGACGAAGGCCGCGCTGAACGAGCCGTCGAACGTCGACGACCAGGCGGCGGACGCCGCGAGCACGAAGACCTGGGCGCCCGCGGCGCCGAGGCCGCGCGACAGCGCCTCGTGCAGCGCGCCGCCCGCGCCGCAGCAGTCGAGGATGAGCCACACCTTGCCCGCCCGGGGGCGGCGGCGCGTCACGATCTCGAGGAGCTCCTGCGTCTTGACGCCGGTCGCGGCCGCGCGATCGCTGGAGAACCCCCGGGCGGCGAGGTAGTGATCGCCGTCGACCACGCAGCCGTGCCCGCTGAAGTACAGGACGGCGGCGTCGTCCGGCCCGAGCGCGGCGGCGTCGAGGAGGGCGCCCAGCGCCGCCCGCGCCTCCGCGGCCTCGAGGTCCGGCGCGACGGGAGCGACGGCGTAGCCGCGCGCCTCGAACGACCGGCCCATGCGCGCCAGGTCGACCGGCACGGCGTCGAGGTCGCGCAGGCCGCCGCCGGGGCGCCCCACGCCGAACGGAATGAAGACGCGGCGGCTCACGACCCCCACGAGGCGTCGAGCCCGCGCGCGATCTCCTCGCACAGCTCCGGGTGCTTCAGGTACGACACGAGCTTGTGCGTCTCCAGGAACCGGTGCGGCGTGCCGTGGTGCACCTCGACGTCGACGATGTCCGGGTGGAACGCCGGCCGCAGGCGCTTGACGGGCACCGACCACACGTCGGCGGGCGCGTAGAAGTTCGTCCAGCGCAGCACGCCCGGCCAAGGCGGCCGCGTGAGGTCGGGGCGGTTGAGCAGCCGCCCCAGGCGCTCGAGCAGCGGCTCGACGATGAGCTGCGGCGTGGCGATGGGCGAGCCCACCGTGACGAAGGTGTCGACCTGGTGCGGGTTCACGCACAGGCCCTCGTAGGCGATGACCGACCCGAGGGAGTGGCCGAGGACGAGACGGGTGCGCGGCGTCAAGGCGGCCCTGAAGCGCGCCTGCACCTGGAAGTAGGCGCCCTCGGGGACCGCCGGGTCGGGGCTCGTCACGGAGCCGTTGTTCATGTAGCGCGCCGACTCGTGGACCATGCGGTTGACGAGGTGGGCGACGGGGCCGCGCGGCCGGCCCTGCTCGTCCCACATCGAGAGCGCGTCGGCGACGCGGATGGTGCCGCGGAGGAGCGCGTAGTAGGGCGCGAGCAGCTCGTCGCGCGTGAGGCCGCGCTTGGGCACGCCCTCCGGCTCCGGGCCTCGAAACAGGTCCGCCCAGTAGGCGACGGCGACGTTGGCGGCCTTGGGGATCCGGTCGGGGTAGGCCCTCCCCCAGTCGGTCTGGCGCAGGCCGGCGCGCAGGGCGCGGTACCAGGTGGCGTGGAGGGCCTTCTGGTCGCGGTCGGGCATGCGCATGCCATGGACGATCAGGACATCGGGCACGGGAGTCTCCTTTCCCTTCCTGTCCTGTCCATGCGCAAACGGCGGCCGGATCCCGTCAGCCTTTTTTGCAGGCGTTGCGTGATGTCCGTGGGCTCGGGTACGCTGCGCCCGGGATCTGGACGATGGCGGACGACACGGACGACGAGCGGCGCGCCTTCGACGATCTCTTCAGCGCGACCTACGAGGAGCTCAAGCGGCTCGCCGCGTCGGTCAAGAGCAGCTTCGCGCGCCTGACGCTGAGCCCGACGGCGCTCGTCGACGAGGCCTGGGAGAGGCTGCGCCGCTCGCCGAAGCTGGCGGGCCTGTCGCGCCTCGAGTTCCGGCGCGTGGCCGCGCGGGCGATGCGCCAGGTGCTGGTCGATGCCGCGCGGCGGGTGGACGCGAGCAAGCGCCACGTCGAGCTCGTCACGCTCGATCCCTCGACGGGGCAGCCCGCGCTCGACGCGCGGCAGGTCCTCGAGATCGACCATGAGCTCGGCAAGCTCGCCCGGAGCGACCCCGAAGCGGCGCAGCTCATCGAGTACCGCTACTTCGCGCAGATGACGGACGCGGAGATCGCCGAGCTCATGGGGACGAGCCTGTCGGCCGTCGACCGCAAGTGGCGGTACGTGAAGGCCCGGCTCAAGAAGCTCCTCCTCGAGGCCTGACGCGACGTGGATCGGGATCGCGCGCGGCTGGTCCAGGATCTGTTCTTCCGCGCCCTCGATCTGCCGGCGGCCGAGCGCGCCGAGGCGCTGCGGGCGGCGGGCGCGGACCCGAGCGTCGCGGCCGAGGTGCTCGAGCTCCTGGAGCTCGACGCCGAGACCAGCGGCGACTCCGTGCTGTCGCGCGGCCTCGCCGAGACGGCCAGCCGGCTCCTCGGCGCCGAGGCGCGGGCGCTGCCGCCCGACATCGGGCCGTACCACATCGTGGGGGTGCTCGGCGAGGGCGGCATGGGCACGGTCTTCCGCGCCGAGCGCCTCGACACCAAGGGCGCCGTCGCCATCAAGGTCCTGCGCGACGCGCGCCTCTCGCCGGCCCGGCGCTACCGGTTCGAGCGCGAGCAGCGCCTGCTCGCGCAGCTCCGCCACCCGGCCATCGCGCAGATCTACGACGCCGGCTCCCTGCCTGACGGCACGCCCTTCTTCGCCATGGAGCTCGTCGACGGCGTGCCCATCACGCGCTACTGCCACGAGCACCGAAGCTCGATCGACGACCGGCTGCGCCTCTTCCGCGCGGTCTGCGAGGCCGTGCAGCACGCGCACCAGCAGGCGGTCATCCACCGCGACCTCAAGCCCTCGAACGTCCTCGTCACGCGCGAGGGCCGCGTCAAGCTGCTCGACTTCGGCATCTCGAAGCGCATGGACGACACGCTCGTCGGCTCCGAGGACGTCACGCGCGACGGGCTGCGCTTCATGACGCCGGCCTACGCCGCGCCCGAGCAGCTCCGCGCGGGGCGCACGGCCATGGACACCGACGTCTACTCGCTGGGCGTCGTGCTCTACGAGCTCCTCGCGGGACGGCCGCCCTTCGAGCTCGGCGAGCGCACGCCCAGCGAGGCCCTCGAGATCGTGCTCAAGCACGAGGTCGAGCGGCCGTCGGCCGCCTGGCGGGCGCGGGGGGGCGGCGCGATGGCCCCGGGCCCGGGCCGCAGCCAGTGGGCCGATCTCGACATGCTCGTGCTCAAGTCCATGCACCGCGAGGCGGACCGCCGCTACCCCACGGTCGAGGCGCTGGCGCGCGACGTCGACCACTACTTCAAGGGCGAGCCGCTCGAGGGGCGGCCCGACGAGGTCGCCTACCGGCTGGGCAAGTTCGTGCGGCGGCACCGCCGTCCGCTCGCGGGCGCGGCCCTCGCCGTGGGCGCGGTCGCCGCCGTCGTCGTCTTCTACACGGGCCGGCTCGCGCGCGCGCGCGACGCCGCCGTCGCCGAGGCCGAGCGCACGAAGCGCGTCGAGGGCTTCACGCGCGGGCTCTTCGACGCGGGAGAGAAGGACTACGCGCCGAGCAAGGACCTGCGCGTCGTCTCCCTGCTCGATCGCGGCCTCACGCAGGCGCGCGGCCTCGCCGCCGACCCGACGGCGCAGTCCGATCTCTACGCGACCCTCGGCTCGATCTACGAGCGGCTCGGCAACGTCGGCCAGGCCGACTGGCTGCTGCGCGCCGCGCTCGACGAGCGGCGCGCGCTCTACGGGCCCGCGCACCCGCTCGTCGCCGAGAGCGAGATCGACCTCGCGCTCCTGCTCGGGGTGGAGGACAAGCCCGACGAGGCCGAGCGCCGCGCGCGCTCGGCGCTCGCCACCGCCGAGAGCCTCCGGCCCGCCAGCCCGGCCGAGGTCGCCGCCGCCAAGGCCGCGCTCGGCGTCGTGCTCGAGGGCGCGGGCCGGTACGAGGAGGCGGCGGGCGCGCTGGCCGAGGCGGTGCGCTACTACGCGGCGAACCGGCCCGAGAGCGGCGAGCTCGCCTCGAGCGTGACGGAGCTGGCCAACACGAGGTTCTACCTGGCCGACTACGACGCCTCCTGGAAGCTCGACGAGCAGGCCCTGGCGCTGCACCGCAAGCTCAACGGCGACCGCCACCCGACGTACTCGAGCGACCTCTTCAACCTGGCCGCCATCAAGCAACAGCGCGGCGAGTACGCGGAGGCCGAGCGCTACTGCCGCGAGGGCCTGGCCATCACGCGGGCCTGGTTCGATCCCGAGCACCCGCAGGTGGCCGCCGACGCGACCATGCTCGGACGCGTCCTCTCCAAGGAGAAGAAGTACGACGAGGCGCGGCCGCTGCTCGAGGAGGCGCTGCGGATCCAGGAGCACGTGCACGGCGCCGACGACGCCCACCCGGCCATCGCGTCGGCCTTGAACGAGCTCGGCCTCATCGCCCGCGAGACCAAGCGGTACGACGAGGCCACGCGCGCGTTCACGCGCATGGTCGACATCTACCGCAAGGTGTACCCCAAGGGGCACTACCTGCAGGGGCTCGCGCTCGCCAACCTGGCCAGCGTGTCGCTCGCGCGCGGGGATGACGCGCGCGCCGTGGCCGGGTTCAACGACGCGCTCGCCGTCTACGCCCGGACGCTCCCCTCCGATCACGACAATGTGGCCATCGCGCGGGTCAAGCTGGGCCGCGCCCTCCTCGGGGAGCGGCGGTACGGCGAGGCCGAGGCGCAGAGCCGGTCCGGCTACGAGATCCTTCAGAAGAAGGCGGTCGCGCGCTCGATCGATTGGTTGCAGTGGGCGCGCGCGGACCTGGCGGCGGAGTACGAGGCGCTCGGACGGCCCGAGGAGGCCAGCCGCTTCAGGCAGGAGCTCTCCGCGAACGAGCGGTGACGCGAGCTCGCCCAGGGGCGCGACGGCGCCGCGGGGACCGGCGCGCCTGCCCCGTCAGGCGCCTTCGTCCTTGAGGCCGATCTTCCTGGCCAGCGTCTGGCGCGTGATGCCGAGGTGCTGGGCGGCGACCGTGCGGTTGCCGCCGCAGATCTCGAGGACGCGTCGGATGTGCGCGAGCTCCATCTCCTCGAGCGTCGGGATGGGGTTGCCCGGGGAGGCGCCCCCGCCCGCCGCGGCGCGGGGCGGGGCGGCGAGCACGGCCGAGACGAGCTCGACGGGCAGCTGCTCGGCGAGCAGCTCCTCCCCGTCGCCGAGGAGCACGGCGCGCGTGATGACCGACCGCAGCTCCCGGACGTTGCCGGGCCACTGGTAGCTCTCGAGGATGTGGAGGGCCTCGGGCGCGATGCGCGCGTAGCGCCGGCCGAGCTCGCGGGCGGACTCGGCGAGGAAGTGGATCGCGAGCGCCGAGATGTCGCGAGGGCGCTCCCGCAAGGGCGGCAGCCGCACCGTGATCGCGTTCAGCCGGTAGTAGAGGTCCTCGCGCAGCGTGCGCGCGGCCACCATCGCCTCGAGGTTGCGGTTCGTCGCCGCGACGACCCGGGCGTCGACCTTGCGCGAGGTCGTGGCGCCGATGCGCCGGAACGTGCGCTGCTCGAGGAAGGTGAGCACCTTCGCCTGCGCCGCGAGCCCCATGTCCCCGATCTCGTCGAGGAACAGCGTCCCGCCGTCGGCGATCTCGACGAGGCCGAGCTTGCGCTCGCGCGCGTCGGAGAAGGCGCCGCGCTCGTGACCGAAGAGCTCGCTCTCCACGAGGTTCTCGGGGATGGCCGAACAGTTGAGGTCGACGAAGGGTCCCGCGGACCGCGGGGAGAGGTCGTGGAGCATCCGCGCGATCGCCTGCTTGCCCGTGCCGCTCTCGCCGACGACGAGCACCGTGGGCACGGGGCTCGCGGCGATGACCCTGACCTCCTCGAGGCGCTTCGTCGTCCCCGGATCGCCGTGGACGAAGGTCGAGCCCGGCGCGCGCTTCTTCTCCTGCGCGGCCAGGTAGGCGACGCGGTTCTCGAGGGCGTTCGTGCGCGCGGCGTTGCGCACGGCGGCCACGATCTCGTCGAGCTCGAACGGCTTCTTGATGAAGTCGTAGGCGCCGAGCTTCATGGCCGCCACGGCGCTCTCGATCGAGCCGTGCGCCGAGATGAGGATGACCTTCACGTCGGGCGCCTCCTGGCGGATCCGCCGCAGGAGGTCGAGCCCGTCCATGTCCCCGAGGCGCAGGTCGAGCAGCACGACGTCCGGGCGCTCGTCGCGGAAGCGCTGCCAGGTCTCCGCGCCGGAGGCGGCCTCCGTCGTCTGGAAGCCCTCCTCGACGAGGACGGCCCGCACCGACTGGCGGATGAGCGCCTCGTCGTCCGCGATGAGCACCTGGACGTTCATCGGATGAGGGGCAGCTGGACCTCGAAGGTCGCGCCGCCTCCTTCCTCTCGCCTGCGGTTGGTCCCCACGATCTTGCCGCCGTGCTCGAGCACGATGTTCTGGCTGACGGCGAGCCCCAGGCCATGGCCGTCGCGCTTGGTCGTGAAGAACGGCTTGAAGAGGTCCGACACGACGTCGTCCGGGATGCCGGGCCCGCGGTCGGAGACCTGGATCGCGACCTCGTCTCGACCGAGCACGACCGTGCGCCGCGCGTCGACCTCGATGGGCCCGCCGGCGGGGGCCATCGCCTGCGCGGCGTTCGTCAGCAGGTTCACGAGCACCTGGGTCAGCAGCGTCGGATCGGCCTCGATGGGCGGCAGCGCCGGGTCGGAGCGGCGATCGACGGCCGCCTTGAGGTCGCGCAGGATCGGTCTCGTGGCGTCGAGGGCGGAGTCGATGATCGTATCCACCGACACGAGCTCGACGCGCGGCGAGAGCGGACGCGCGAAGGTCATGAGGCGGCGCAGGAGGCCCTCGACCCGCGAGATCTCGCGGTTGAGCGCCTCGCACGTCTGCATCGTCGCCGCCGCGCCGGGCCCCTGCGCCGTCTGGCGCGCGAGGAGCTGGACGGCGGCCTTCATGCCCGCCAGAGGATTCAGCACCTCGTGGGCGAGCTTCGTCGACAGCTCGCCGATCGCCGACAGCTTCTCGCTCTGCACGAGGCGCCGCCGGTGCTCGGCGAGGGCGGCGTCGGTCTCCTCGAGCTTCGAGACGATGGCCGAGAACTGCTCTCCGATGAGGTCGAGGCCCGCGCGGCCCGTCGTCACCTTGAGCTGCCTGCGCTCGGCCGCCGACTCGATGCGCACGCCCAGCTCATAGATGGGCTTCGTGATCTTGCGTGCCCACAGGAAGCCGACCAGCAAGCTCGCGATCGCGCCCGCGAGGCTGGTCCCCACGAGGATGCGGCCGAGGCGGGCCAGCCTCTGCTTCTGGTCGGAGAGCGACGCCTCGGCGTCCGCGCGCGCGAGCCGGCCGAAGTCCCGGAACAAGGACCAGAGCGTCCGCGTGCGGGCGTCGTTGCTCGCCAGCTCGGCCTTGGCGGCCTCCGGCTGCCCGCCCTCGTGGAGGGCCACGGCGCGGCGGCGCACGTCGTCGTACTCGCGATAGACGCGCTGGATCTGGCCGAGCAGCTCCGTCGAGGCGAGGCCGCCGGCGCGCCGCTGCGACCGCGCGAGCCAGCTCTCGAACGCCGGCCGGCTGGCGTCGAGCTCGGCGAGGCGCGACGGATCGCCGGTGAGGAGGTACTCGGCGACCAGCCCCTTCTGATACTGGAACGCGCTCATCGCCGCCGTGTCGTCGATGAGCGCGAGCTGCTGCGTGACCGCCGCGTTCCCGTCCGCGGCGGCGTGCTCGAGCGAGTAGAGCCCGACCGCGCAGACGATGCCCACCGCGATCGCCGTGCCGACCGAGGCGAGCGCCAGCCTGACGGACAGCTCGTCCGGGTGCCATGAGCGCATCAGCCAGATAGCATACCCTCAACGAATCAGGAGATCGTCCCGGCGGTTCTTGGCGTGGGCGTCCTCGTCGTGCCCGGTGTACTTGGGCCGCTGCGAGCCGTAGCTCGCGATGGCGATGCGGCCGGACGGAACGCCCAGATGGACGAGGTACTCCTTGGCCGACCGCGCGCGCGCCTCGCCGAGCGCGAGGTTGTACTCGACCGTGCCGACCTCGTCGCAGTTCCCCTCGACCTTCAGCGACTCCGAGTTGCTCTTGAGCTCCTGACCGACCTTTTGCAGGACGGGCCTGGCGTCGTCCCGAACGAGCGACGAATCGAAGTCGAAGTAGATCGCCTCGCCTCCGTCGCGGCGCGGCGCGGCCGCGACGGGCTCCGCGGGCGGCGGCGCGGAACGGGCCACCTGCTTGGGAGGCGACGCCTCCGGTTTGGGAGCGCTCGCCGTCTTCGCGCTCTCCTCGTGAGCGCAGGCGGCAGTGAAGGTTCCGATCGCGAGCAGCGAGATCATCAGACGATTCATGGGACTCCTCCAGCGAGCGGCGGCCGACCGCGGCCGTCTTCGAACCCAGCCGCAGCAAATGGAGTGCCGGGATTCGGCGCCGACTGACGGGCTCCGCCCCGCGCGCCGCTGGCGTGAAACCGACCAGCGCCGGACCCGGGCGGTCGCTTTCTTAACACGCCCTGGTCGAACCGACGCGCCAGGCGACGGAAGGGCGCCGGGGCCCGGTGGTCCGGCGTTTGCTGACAGGGGCGCCGTGTACTCGGATGCCGCACACCGAGGCTCGTCGACCCTCGGTGGCCTCTGGCGCCATGCCGTGCTCGGGATTTGCTGCTTGATGATCGGAGATCCCCGCGCCGTGGTCGCGGCGAGCCCGCGGCGGCAGCCGGACGACTTCACGATCGTCAGCTTGCCCGACACGCAGTACTACTCGGCTCGCCACCCGGAGATCCTCGGCGCACAAGCGGACTGGATCGTGCGCGAGCACGCGCGGCGCGGCGTCGCGCTCGTCGTGCACGAGGGCGACATCGTCGACAGCGACGACGCGAGCCAGTGGCGGCGCGCCTCGGCGAGCCTGCACAAGCTGGACGGCGTCGTTCCCTACGTGCTGAGCTCGGGCAACCACGACTACGCCCGCAGCGGCGACCACATCACGCGCCGCACGAGGCTCGACGACTTCTTCCCGGGAGCGGAGAGCGCGGTGGGGGCGTCGTGCGCGGAGCCGACGTTCGAGCCGGGGCGCATCGAGAACAGCTGCCGCATCGTCGAGACCCCCGGCGGCCCGTGGCTCGTCTTGTCGCTCGAGTTCGGCCCTCGCGACGCCGTGCTCGCCTGGGCCGACGCGATGGCCAGACGCTACGCGTCCGCGCCGGCCATCGTCGTCACGCACGCCTACCTCGCGTCCGACGACACCCGCTACGATCACGCCACCCGGCGCGATCAGCTCTGGAACCCGCACCGCTACCTGGGCGCCGGCGCTCCCGGGCAGGTCAACGACGGCGAGGAGATCTGGCGCAAGCTGATCGTCAAGAACGACAACATCCGGTTCGTGCTCTGTGGCCACGACCTCGGAGACGGCATCGGGCGGCTGACGAGCGTGCGGCCCGACGGGACGAAGGTCCACCAGCTCCTCGCGAACTACCAGATGGGACCGCTCGGCGGCGCCGGATATCTGCGGCTCATGCAGTTCTCGCCCGGGCAGAGGCGGGTCCGGGTCCGGACGTACTCGCCGTACCTCGATCGCTTCAAGACCGATCCCGACAACGACTTCACGCTCGATTACTGAGAAGGGGGACCGAACGGCGCCTCGAGCGTCGGCTCGCTCGGCGGACTCCGCCCCGCGCCTCTGCGTCCCCCCTGCCCCGAGCGCCGCGCAGGCGTCGCGTCGTCAAGGGATCGGACGACGCCGGACGCCGGCGGTCAAAATGTTACCGCCGGCGCGAGCGCCGCCCCGCGCGCCGTGCGCCGCGGGACGGGCTTCACGCCAAGCGGACGCTGGGCACGGCCCTTGCGTGTCGCTTGCTCATGCGCGTGCTCGAAGCGCGGTTCCATGCCCGGGCTCGCGACGAAGAGGAGGTCATCGTCGTCGCGTACGTCGTCTGGGACAAGGATCGCGACCGTCCCAGCGTTCAGCCGTCGCCGTCCTTGATGGCGTCCATGGCCCCCGCCACGATGCTCGCGAAGCTGCAGTTCCTGGTCGAGCGCTCCGCCCCGGAGGCGTTCGACAGCCTGAAGGCGCTCAAGAGCCAGTACTGGTCGTTCGTCGACGTCACGCCCGCCGCCACCCGCGACCGCGCGGTCAGCCGCTGAAGGTCCACTTGAGATCGACCGGCCGGCAGGCGCGGTCGTCTTTGGGTCGGATCTCGAGCGTCACGGATCTGGTCCGGCCGTCGACCTTGGCGCGAAACACGCCCGTCACGACGCCGTCGACCAGCGTGGCGCCCAGGTGCCCCGACCGCGTCGTCGCCTGCTCGAGGCCGATCGGCTCGAAGCGGTAGCGACGGCCGGAGTCGTCGACGAGCGCGAGGTCGTAGCTCGAGGGGCGCCCGCAGTCTTCCGCGTTCACGAAATGGATGCGGAAGCCGAGCGACGCCGGCTCCCATTTTCCGAGCGTCGCCTCGTACAGGTGGTCGCTGCCGTAAGGCGGGATCTCGCAGCTCTGCGTCGCCTCCGTCGTCTCCCGAGCCAGGGCCGGGTTGGGCATGCGAGTCTCCCCCGCCACGGGCGAGCATCCCACGGCGAGGAGCGTGCCGAGCGCGACGGCGGGCCCGCGGGTCATGGCGTGGCCGTGCGGCCGAGCCTCCGCCTCATGGTCGCCAGGAGATCGTCGAAGGATCCGCGCCGGAAGAGCCTCTCGAACTGAGCGTGATACCCGTCGACCAGGCTGACGCCGTCGACCGAGACGTCGTGGATCCTCCAGCGGCCGCAGCGCTCGCCGAGCCTGTACTCGATCTGCGTGACCGGCCGCGCGGCGCCGTCGGCGAACCGAGGGATGACCACCACCGTCGCTTCCGCTCCCGAGATCGACTCGGAGTCGTAGGACACAGAGACGCGCCTCTCGACGGCCGACAGGAGCGCGCGGTTCGTCAGCGGCGAGAACAGCGACAGGAACGCCACCCGCTGCGCAGGGGAGAGCGTCTGCCAGTGGCTCCCGAGCGCCTGCTTGGCGATGGCCTCGTAGTCGAGGATGTCCTGGAGGAGCTGCTCGATGCGCGCCGCGTGGACCTGCGCCTCGGGCGACCAGTCGGGGACGTGCCTCTTGAGCGCCGCCGAGAGCGCGAGATCCGACTGCCGGAGCTCGGTGAGAGGATCGGCGGCGCCGCGGGCTCCGTCCCGGCATCCGCTCCCGGCGGGCGCCGGCGACGTCACGGGCGGGGTCGACGCGCGCGCGGGCGTGCCACCCCCGAGAGCCAACCCAATGATGATGAGCACCCGCGCGCGCGTCATCGTTCGGTCGTCGGTGCAGCAAGCATGCCGCCGAAACCCTGCGGAGCCGCGGACGGCGCCCGGCGCGACGACGTGCATTTCCTTTACACTCGACCTGTGGCCGACCACAAATCGAACGGGCCGGGCGCGGACGGTTCGGCGTGCGCGGGCTCCGACTCGGGCGCGCCCCTTGCTACGCGGTGCCGCGTGCTCGAGATCTCGACGTCGATCCTCGGCATCGTGATTTTGTCCGCCGGCGGGAGCGCGCTCGCCTCGAACGCGAGCGCGGCCGAGGCGCCCCCTCCCCAGACCGAGATCGATCCCGGGGGGACGACGCTCTACCTCGACCAGGGGCGCCTCGAGCTGCGCGGCGCCGGGCTGCGCGGCGTCCGCGTGGAGTGGCGCGCCGGGGCTCGGGCCGGCGAGGATAGCTGCGTCGCGCCGAGCCCGAGCGGATCGAACGGCAAGGTGGAGACCTGCGCGTTCGCCGTCCCCAAGGATCTGCCCGCCGACGCGACGTTCGCCTGGTCGTCCTCGCCGCCCGCGGGCGCGGCGGCGGGCGGCAAGCCGCCCGAGGCGCTGCGCCCCGCGAAGATCGTCGTGGACCACCTGCTGTCTCCCGCGGCGGCGGTCGATCTGTCGAGCGGGATCGGCCGTCTCCCCGTCACGCACGCCGAGGCGGTGAGCGCCGTCGACTGCACGCCCGCGCGCTGCGAGTCGGACGACGGCGCCATCGTCGTCCGCGCCGTGTCGGGAGCGGCCACCTCCCTCACGCTTCGGTTCCGCCTGTCGCCCCATTTCTTCATCGCGCGCGGCGACGCCCTCGACACCGTCCTGTCCCGCGCCGTCCCGGTCGTTCATTGCGGCGCGACGATCGTCTCGGGCGCGCCGCTGCGGCGCTCCGAGTCGACGCGCATCATCGTGCGGGTCGACGGCCGCTGCGCGGCTGACGCGCGCGAGCTGCGCTGGACCGTGAACGGCGACGCGGCGAGGCTCGAGCGCGTCGAGCGCGCCCTGGGCTCGACCTTCGTGCAGCTCGGGGTCGGCGACGTGGAGGACGCCCAGGTCACCGTGCTGGCGACGCGCCCCGAGCCCGACGGATCCGTCATCGCCACGGCCCACGTGGACACGCGGCCCGCGCCACAGCCGCGCGCGACGCTCGAGATCCCGGGGTTCGGGCGGATCCCGTTCATCCCGACGAACCGCGAGGCCGACCTCCGCACGCCGAGCGTCGGCGAGCACGCGCGCCTCGTGCCCCTGCCGGTCGAGGGCGCGTACACGGTGAGCGTCGCCGGGCGCGCGCTCCGCGTCCAGGGCGAGGACAGCGCGGGGGGCTTCGTGTCGCTCCGCTTCGGCTACCGCCTCGACACGCTGCCAGCCCCGTTCGCGGCGACCGACCTGGCGATCGTCACCGAGGCCGTGCAGCGTCCCGTCCGCGAGGCCAGCGTCCCCATCCCGCTCGGCGCGTCGCTGCTCGGACCCGCCCCCCTCATCGAGCTGCTGTGCGCGGACGCGTCGGGCCGCGTCGAGCGCATCGCCGCCGGCCCCGAGCAGTCGATCCCCTACGCCCAGCGAGACAGCTGCCACCTGGTCATCCACAGGGAGCGCTTCAAGCCGGAGGACGGCACGCAGGACGTCACCGTGGACGTGTCCGTGACCAAGGTCGACGACTCGTCGCGCGCCGACTCCCACCTGAGCGAGCGGATGATCCTGCGCGCCGGCGCCCAGCCGCGCGTCTTCTGGATCCACGGCGTGCACGCGCCGTTCGACCGCATCACCGTGAGGATCACCCACGTGGTCGA
Organism: Polyangia bacterium; assembly: GCA_035546175.1. Lineage (GTDB taxonomy): Bacteria > Myxococcota_A > Polyangia > Fen-1088 > Fen-1088 > DASZFV01. The sequence continues at coordinate 11,523 of DASZWW010000020.1, read as the reverse complement.
CGAGGCCCACGACGTGGGCGGGGCCGAGGTCTACGCCAACCTGCCGGCCGCCCAGTGGTCGCTGGTCGTCGGCCAGGGGCACCTCCGCTTCTACGCCACCGCCGCCATCCCGACCGGCCTCTTCCGGATCACGGCGCCGAGCGACGTGCTCACCCTCAACTTCGGCGCGCTGTCGAGGCTCACCTGGCTCGATCGCGAGGGCCACGAGGGGCTCGCCGGCCTCGAGCTCGGCGCGATGGGGATCGGCCTCGCGGCCACCCCCGGGTTCCCGCGGACGCTCGCCATCCTGGGCGGCGTGGGCGTCGGCGTCCCCATCGGCAACCGCGGCGAGCCGTCGCAAGCGTCCGTGAACCTCCACGCCTGGATCGCCTACGAGCTCCGCGACGAGTACTTCATCGACCAGAAGGACCAGGCCGGGCCGCTCGCGAGCCACTGGTCCTTCCTGTTCGGGCCCAGCATCACCATCGGGAACGTGGGGACGAACCTCTGAGCGGCTTGGCCGTCAGAGGCCGGCAGCCGCTGCCTTCAGCGCGGCCGCCGCGCCGTCGGTCACGGATTCTCCGTGGCAGAACATCGCGCGCGCGAGCCCCGGCAGCTCGGACCACTCGGACAGCTGACGCTTGAGCGCCGCCTTGTCCTCGAGGAACATCATCTTGAAGACGGGAACGACCTTGGGGCCGCCCGCGAAGCCCATGAGCCGCGGCAGCAAGCCGACCGTGTGCTTGGGGTTGTTCTGGAGCACGTCGGCGACGAGGAGGCTCGTGCGCTGGCCGCCGGCGCTCGTCACGATGACCGCCGCCTCGCCCGTCTTCGCGCCCGCGACGGGGACGACGCGCACGCTGGGGTCGGCGGGGATGTCCTCGACGAAGCCCGCGAGGCCGGCGCGCTCCCGCATCTTCCTCTCACAGGCCCTGGGCCCGTAGACCTCGAGCCCGAGCTTCTCGGAGAACGCGCGCGCGTCGATCATGTGCTGATCGTGCGGCACGAGGAGCGTCGCGGGCCGCCCGAAGGCCAGGACCTCGGAGAGAGCGCCGTCCTCGAGGGGCATCGCGACGCCGAAGAACATGAGCGTCCCGTCCGACCGCCTGACGATGAACATGCGTCGCTTGAAGGGAACGCCCGGGACGTCTCCCTGGACGGCCCAGAGGTTGTCCTCGAGCTTCTCGATCGGATCGTGTCGAGTCACGATCCACGGCCGCGGCGCCTTCGGCATCGTTCCCTCCCCGCCGATCCACTATCACGGGGCGCGCCTTCGGCGCCACGCACGGGCCGCCCGCCGGGTCACGAAATGTCGCTTGCCCGAGCGGCGCCACGGTCATACACAGTGGCGATACACGAAAGGACTCGAAAGGACTCGAAAGGACTCGAAAGGACTCGACGATGAAAAAGTTCCTCGTTCTCTACAAGGCCCCGCTCGCGTCGTTCGATCAGATGATGAAGGCGACGCCCGAGCAGCAGAAGGCCGGCATGGAGGCCTGGATGACCTGGGGCAAGAAGGCCTCGGCATCGCTCGTCGACATGGGCGCTCCCCTCGGCAAGGCCCTCAAGGTCACGCCCGCCGGCCCGACGCCGACGCGCAACGACCTCGGCGGCTACTCGATCATGCAGGCGGAGTCGAAGGAGGCGCTGGCCGAGGTGCTCAAGGGCCATCCTCACTTCATGATGCCGGACGGCTTCATCGAGATCGTCGAGATGATGCCGATCCCGGGCTGAGCTCGAAGGAGGGCTGTCCCGCGTCCCCTTGCCAAGCCATCACGGCGCGCGCTATATACTGAACCTCATGGTTCAGTATGGCGACCGGCTCGATGACTCCTTCGCGGCGCTCTCGGACGCCACCCGACGCGGCGTGCTCGAGCAGCTCGGCCGTGGAGAGGCCTCGATCACCGAGCTCGCCGAGAAGTTCGACATGACCCTCACGGGCATGAAGAAGCACGTCGGCGTCCTCGAGCAGGCCGGGCTCGTCAGCACGGAGAAGGTCGGTCGCGTGCGGACCTGCAAGCTCGGCGCGCGCCGGCTGGACGAGGAGACGGCGTGGATCGAGCGCTACCGCCAGCTCTGGGCCTCGCGCTTCGACGAGCTGGACCGAGTCGTCGAGGAGCTGAGACGGAAGGCGATGATCGATGGACGCAAGAACAGAAAGTGAGCTCGCTGCCATGATGAAGAACCCCACGGCCGTGGAACGGAAGTCCGAGCGTGAGCTCGTCGTGACGCGAACCTTCGACGCCCCGGCGCGCCTCCTGTTCGAGGCGTGGACCAAGCCCGAGCTGTTCAAGCGCTGGTGGATCCCCAAGGGGAGCGGCGTGACCCTGCTCTCCTGCGAGATGGACGTTCGCGTCGGGGGCGGGTACCGGCTCGTGTTCGGCAAGGACGCCTCGAGCTCCATGGCGTTCTTCGGGAAGTATCTCGAGGTGACGCCGCCCTCGCGCCTCGTCTGGACCAATGACGAGAGTGAAGGCGGCGGCGCCGTCACGACGGTGACCTTCGAGGAGCGGGGCGGCCAGACGCTGCTCGTCATGCACGAGCTCCATCCCTCGAAGGAAGCGCTCGACGCTGGCCTCGCCTCCGGCTCGTACGACTGGATGGGCCAGACCCTCGACCAGCTGGCCGAGCTTCTCGTCACCCTGGGCGCGAGCGCGCAACGAACATGATCACCATCACCGCTTTCGACCGGTCACCCGATGGCGGCCGGGGGTTGGCCCGCGATACGCGCGTGCGGTGGGCGCTCGAGGAGGCGGGCCGGCCCTACGAGGTCCGCCTCGTGACCTTCGCCTCGCTGAAGCAGGCCGAGCACCTCGCGCTCAACCCGTTCGGCCAGATCCCGACGTACGAGGAAGGCGATCTCGCGCTGTTCGAGACCGGGTCGATCGTCCTCCACATCGCCGAGGGCCATGCGGGCCTCTTGCCGCGCGAGACCAACGCGCGCGCGCGCGCGATCACCTGGATGTTCGCCGCGGTCAACACCATCGAGCCGCCCATCCTCGAGCTGGCGACGGCGCGGGTCGTCGAGCGTGACAAGTCCTGGGCCGAGGAGCGGCTGCCTCTGGTCGCGAACCGGCTCCGTGAGCGCCTGAAGCGGCTCTCCGCGCGCCTGGGCGACGCCGAGTGGCTCGACGGCGCCTTCAGCGCCGGCGATCTGATGATGGCGTCGGTGCTGCTGCGGACGAGACCCTCGGGCATCCTGGACGAGTTCCCGAGCCTGGCGGCGTACGTCGCGCGCGGCGAAGGGCGACCGGCTTATCAGCGGGCCTTCGCCGCGCAGCTGGCCGTCAACACCCGGCCGGCTGATTGAGGAAGCGATAAGCTACGGGCATGGAGATGGCGTATCGACAGCGATGGGCGGCGGAGATCCGCGAGATGCGGCGAGTGCTGGCCGACCTCGCGATGAAGGAGGAGCGCAAGTGGGGCAAGCCCACCTACACGGTGAACGGGAAGAACATCGTCATCATGCAGGGCTTCAAGGAGTCCTTCGCGCTGGGCTTCTTCCAGGGCGCCCTCCTCGCGGACCCCAAGAAGGCGCTCGTGCAGCTCGGCCAGGTGCAGGCCGGCCGGGTGATGAAGTTCACCAGCGTCGAGGACATCAAGGCGAAGGCGGCGACCATCCGGGACTACGTGCGCCGGGCCATCGCGGTCGAGGAGGCTGGGCTGCGGATGGAGAAGAGGAAGACCTCTGATCTCCCGGTCCCCGAGGAGCTGGCGGCGCGGTTCCGGAGGGACGCGCGGTTCAAGCGCGCGTTCGAGGCGCTGACGCCGGGGCGGCAGAGGAGCTACCTCTACCACTTCGCCGCGGCCAAGCAGCCAGCGACGCGGGTGGCGCGGATCGAGAGGGCGACGCCGATGATCTTCGCAGGCAGAGGGCTCCTCGAGAGGCGCTAGGGCGACGCGTGCCCCGCCTGTGAGCCGCGGGCGGGGACCCGCGCCGTGGTCGACGGCGCGCCGACCTAACGGGCCCCGCCGACGATGTGCGGCCGCCAGGGGATGATCGGGGTCGCGCGCCTGCCCACCTCGCCCCGATATTCACGCAGCCGGTAGTGGACCGTGCGGAGCGACAGCCCGAGGACCCTGGCGGTGCGGGTGGGGCTCTGGTCGCAGGCCTCGTACGTCGCGAGGATCGCGTGGCGCTCGATCTCCTTGAAGCTGGCGCCGGGGATGGTGGGCCGGTCACCCTCCGCCGGGTGCTCGCCCTGCCCCCCCGCGGCGACCGACCGGACCGAGGCCCCTCCGATGATCTCCGCCACGATGTCGCCCAGGCCCACGCTCCGATCCTGCGAGATCACGAGCAGCCTCTCGAGGACGTTCTCGAGCTCGCGCACGTTACCCGGCCACGTGTGCTCCGCCAATCGGGAGAGCACCGCCGGCGTCATCGGCGGGGCCGGGATGCCGAGATCGAAGGACAGCCGCGTCAGGACGTGACCGACCAGACGCCCGATGTCCTCGCGCCGATCGCGGAGGGCGGGGACGCGGATGACCATGACGTTCAACCTGTAATAGAGGTCCGAGCGAAACGTCCGCTCCGTGACCATCTGCCAGAGGTCGCGGTTGGTCGCGGCGATGATGCGGACGTCGGTCGCGACCGGCGCCGTACCGCCCACCCGCTCGAACTGCCGCTCCTGGAGCACGCGCAGGAGCTTGGCCTGGAGCGCGGGAGACGTCTCGCCGATCTCGTCCAGGAACAACGTGCCGCCGTCGGCGATCTTGAAGAGGCCCTCCCGCCGGCAGTGCGCGCCGCTGAAGGCGCCCTTCTCGTGACCGAAGAGCTCGCTCTCGAGCAACGTCTCCGAGAGCGCCGCGCAGTTGACCGCGACGAACGAGGAGCCCCGCCGGGGCGACGCCTGATGGATCGCCTGGGCGACCCGCTCCTTGCCCGTGCCCGTCTCACCGAGGATGAGGACGGTCGTGCGCGTCGGCGCGACGAGGGAGATGTGATGGAGGACGGCCTTCATCGCCGCGCTCTCGCCCACGAGGCCGTGCTCGGCGGCCACGGCCGAAAGGCGGCGCACTCCATCGGGCGCGGTCGCGGCCTCGCGCCTCCGCAAGATCTCGCGCACCGCCTCGAGGAGCTCCGTCGTGGCCTCTCCGCCGCCGTCGCCCGCGACCGCCGGCACGTAAGCGTGAGCGCCGAGCTGCATGAGACGAACGGCCTCCTTGACCGCGGGTTGCTGGCTCACGACGATGATCGGCAGCGCCGGCCTCGCCCGACGGAGACCTTCGAAGACCGACAGCGTCGATGAACCGCCGCGGAACAGGACCACGCCGGCCAGCCCCAGCCGCTGGGTGACCTCGACGGCCTCGCCCTCGGCCGCCTCCACGGCCTCGAGGCCCGCCGACCTCAAGATCGAAGCGTGAGCGCGTCGAAAGGTGGCGTCGCCCACGAGGACGAACGCCGCAGGGCCTGTCTCGGAACGTGGCGGGATGTCCACGACTCTCCTCCGTGCGAAGGTTTTGCAGGGGATATAGGCAAGGACCACGGGCAAGCAACGGCTCCCTCGGGCGTTTGAAGGCTAGTACGGTCGGGGGGCGCCCCGATTCAGTCCCTCCAGGCGTCGCGCCGGGGCGCCCGGGCGCCGGCCTTGCGCCGCGTCCACCTGACCCGGGCGGCGAGGGCGCTGCGGTCCTCGGCCGAGAGGTCGCTCGCCCGCGTCCCCAGCGCCGTTGCCAGGGCAACGCGACCGCTGTCCAGCGCCCGAAAGGTGCGGGCGCCTCGCCACGGCGACGCGCCCACGCGCGAGATCACGGAGTGGCGCTGATCGCGGCGGCGGCCAGCACGACGACGGCGACGGCGCCGGCCCGCAGGTCGAGGGGCAGCACCGTGCCGCCCGGCTGATGGCGCGCGGCGATGGGCGCGCCAGGCCGCTCTCCCGTCACGTCGAGCCGCGTGCCGTCGCCGGCCGTGCCCAGGGCCAGCGCGACGTCGACGGCCGCGGCCCGAGGGTCGGGCGCCGGGAGGGACGCGCCGTTCGGCTCGACGCCCGGCGGGTGGGTCGGGATCCAGGCGATCACGACGGCGCGGCCGTCGGCCAGCCGGAAGGCCCGCGCGACGACGGGCCCCGAGCCCTCGCGCGGGCGCACCTCGGCCCGCGCCGGCGCGAATCCCGCGCCGAAGAGCGAGGTCATGAGCCCGAGGGCCGCGAGGGCGGGCTTCGGCGCGCCGTCCGCTCGGACCACGCCGAGGTGGCGGTTGTTGTCGTCCCCGATGACGGCCGTCTTCGCGGTGAGGTCTCGGACGCGATACCAGGCGGTCAGCGACACCTCCGGCGACGACAGGATCTCGGCCAGCGTGCGTACGAGGGCGACGGCCTGGAACGCGGGCGTGTGCTCGTACGTGAACGTGGCGCGCACGCCGGCCGATACGCGGGCGCCGTCGCGGTGATCTCCGTAGCCGACCTCGGCCATCCACAGCGGCTGGCGGCCGCCGTTGCGGCGCACGATCTCCGAGACCTCGGCCAGCAGGCCCGGGATCCGCTCGAGGGGCTCGGGGCTCCAGGTCTCGAAGTACGCGTGGACGTTCACCACGTCGAACGCCCACCCCGCGCCGGCGGCGAAGACCTCGTCGAGGAACCGGGGATGGGCGGCCAGGCCCCCGAGCACGATCGTCACCCCGGGGGACGCGGCGCGCGCCGAGCGCGCTCCGGCCTCGACGAGCGCGGCGAGCTCCGCCGGCGATCCGGACCAGTACTCGCGGTTGTCGGGCTCGTTCCAGAGCTCCCAGCTCTCGACGCGTCCCCGATACCGCGCCGCCAGGCGGCCCACCACCTCGCCGAAGGCCGCCGGCTGCCGGGGCGGGCTCGTCCAGAAGTCTCCTTCGGGGCGTCGCGCCGCCCAGCGGGGCGTGTAGGCGACGTACGGGATGAGCCGAACGCCGCGCTCCCGGACCACGAGATCGACGAACGCGTCCCAGAACGCCCATTCGAACCTGCCGGGCTCCGGCTCGACGTCGTCCCAGCCGATGCCGACACGCAGCGTCCGGACGCCGGCGGCGGCGAGGACATCGAGGTCCGCTCGCGCGGCGGCGAGCGTGCGCGACTCCTCGGGATAGTCTTCGCAGAGGCCGATGGGCACGACGCGAAGCGCGGCGCGCGCGCCCCGCGCGGCCGCCGGCGCCGAGACGCGGGCCGGGGCCGCCGGGCAGCCGGCCACCAGCAAGGAGAGGACCGCGGCCCCGAGGCCCGGCGCGCGACGGCCCTCGACCGGCATCTCGCAAGACTGGATCCGCCCCCGCGCGCGGCAATCGGCGCTCCGGTGCGAAAAGAAGCTGCGTCCCGGATAGTTTGTACTAGCCTGCTGATCGCCCCTTGATCAGCAGCACCGTTCCAGGGACACCCCCCCCGGGGGGCTCCGCGCCAGCGGCGACGCGGCCCGCTCGACTCCGCCGCGTGTGGAGCTTCGCGGCGGCCGAACGCCGCTCCATCGCGTGGATCGCCGCGCTGACCGTCTGCGGCGGCGCCCTCAACGCCGTCGATCCGCTGATCGTGCGCGCCATCGTCGACCACCTCGTGGCGCGCGACCCGGTCCGCCTGCTGGCCGTGGGGGCGGTGGGCCTCCTGCTCATCTTGCTCGTGCGCGATGGCCTCGCCGCCCTCGCCAACTGGGTCACCTGGCGCGTGCGGCTGCGCGTCCACGCCGCGGTCCTCGAGGCGACGGTGAGCCGGCTGCACGCGCTCTCCGTCTCCTTCCACGATCACGAGCCCGGCGGCGCGCGACTCACCCGGCTCGATCGCGCGATCTCGGGCTTCGTGGGCGCGTTCTCGGAGCTGGTGTTCAACGCCTTCCCGGCGCTCGTTTTCCTGGGCCTCGCCACCGTCCTGATGGCGCGGCTCGAGTGGCGGCTCCTGCTCGTCATCGCGCTCGTCGTCCCCTTGCCGGCGCTCGCGGGCGCGCGCGCCGCGCCCGTGCAGGCCGAGCGCGAGCGCCGCCTGCTCGACCGCTGGGCTCGCCTCTACGGCAGGTTCACCGAGGTCCTGGACGGCATCGTCACGGTCAAGAGCTTCGCCATGGAGCGCGCCGAAAAGCAGCGCTTCACCGAGGGCGTCAACGCGGCGAACGCGCTCGTCGCGACGGGCGTGGGCTTCGACGCGCGGGTGACGTTCGTCCAGAACGCGCTCCTGGCCTCGGCGCGCGTGGTCGTCGTCGCGTACGGCGGGGTGCTGGCGCTGCGCGGGCAGATCTCCGTGGGCACCTTGCTCGCCTTCGCGGGGTACCTCGGCGGCCTGTTCGGGCCGGTGCAGGGCCTCACCGGCATCTACCAGACGCTCTGCCGCGCCTCCGCCTCGCTCGACATCATCTTCTCGATCCTGGACTCGCGCGAGGAGGTCTTCGACGCGCCGGACGCCGTCGTGCTCCATGACGTGGGCGGCGCGGTCAGCTTCGAGGACGTGCACTTCGGGTACACGGAGGGCAGGCCCGTGCTCGCCGGGATCAGCTTCGAGGTCGCCCCCGGGGAGACGGTCGCGCTCGTGGGCCCGAGCGGCGGCGGGAAGACGACGCTGACGGCCCTGCTGCAGCGTCTCTACGACCCGCAGCGCGGTCGGATCCGCGTCGACGGCGTCGATCTCCGCGAGGTCGACGCCGTGTCTCTGCGACGGCGCATCGGCATCGTGCCGCAGGAGCCGCTGCTCTTCGACGAGAGCGTCCGCGCCAACATCGCCTACGGACGGCCCGAGGCGACGCAGGCCGAGATCGAGGAGGCGGCGCGCGCCGCGAACGCCCACGACTTCATCACGCGCCTGCCGCACGGCTACGACACGGCGGTGGGCGCCCGGGGCGCGCGGCTGTCCGCCGGCCAGCGCCAGCGCGTCGCCATCGCGCGGGCGCTGCTCAAGCGACCCTCGATCGTCGTCCTCGACGAGGCGACCTCGGCGCTCGACGCCGAGTCCGAAGCGCTCGTGCAGGACGCCCTCGATCACCTGCTCGCGGGACGCACGACCTTCGTCATCGCGCACCGGCTCGCGACCGCCCTCGGCGCCGACCGGATCCTCGTCTTGCGCGGTGGGCAGATCGTCGAGTCCGGCACGCACGCCGCGCTCCTGGCTGCCCGGGGCGTCTACGCCGAGCTCTTCAAGCTGCAGGCGCGCGGGCTGAACCTCGACATCGCCGCCTGAGCGGCGCGCCCGCGCGCGGAGGGTGCAAGAACTTGCACCGAGTGCAAACCATGCATCCTGCCGGCCCGGGTCGTGGCGCGCCCTGGGGCCCGGCGGGTGGTACGGATCGTGCGAAGGCTGGGCGCGATGTTGCCGCCCGTCGTTCTGTCGGCGTCCTCGCCCAGCCGCGAGAGGCGCGCGACGCTCTCGCGCGCCTTCGCCGCCTCCGAGCGGGCGGCAGAGGTCGGCGCGGCGGCTCCCGAGGACGCCGTCGTGATCGCGCCGGCGGCGTGGGCCCACGACGACTTCGACCTCTGTGCCCTCGACGACGAGGTCTGGGCCTGCATCGCGCGGCGCGGCCGTTGCGAGCTTCACGTCGCCGATGACGGCGCGCCGCCCGAGCGGCTGGCCGAGGTCGCCTGGCAGGTCGCCATCCGGTTCCAGCGGTTCGACATCCCGTCGAACCCGGCCGCGGCGACGCCTCTCTTCCAGGGCATCCTCGCGGCGCACGGGGAGCTCTTCGATCGCACGCGACCCCTGGTGGCCGCCGACCACGATCACGCCCTCGACACCTGGCGCTGGCTGCTCCGGCTCGCCCCCGACGCCGGCCTCGCCCTGCAGATCGCGGCGCTGTTTCACGACGTCGAGCGGCTCGTGACCGAGGCCGAGGCGCGCGTCGAGCAGCACGCGCGCGACTACCACGCGTTCAAGCGGGCGCACGCGGAGGCGGGCGCGAGGATGGTCTCCGAGCTGCTCTCCCGGTTGCAGACGCCGCGCGAGGTCATCGAGAGCTCGTTCGCCCTCGTCGCGCACCACGAGGCGGCGCCGTCGGCGGTCTCGGGCGCGGGGCCGCTGGTGAACGCCGACGCGCTCTCCTTCTTCTCGCTGAACGCGCCCGGCTTCGCGCGCCACTTCGGCCCGGCCCACACCGAGCGCAAGGTGGCCTACACGGCCGGGCGCCTCGACGCCACGGGACGCTCGTGGCTCGCGCGCGTCAAGCTGACGGGCGCGACCCGCGCGCTCGTCGCGGAGGCACGCGCGTCCGCATGAACATCGCGGTCTTCGGCCTCGGCGTCAGCTCCTCGTGGGGCAACGGACACGCGACGCAGTGGCGCAGCCTCGCGCGCGCCCTGGCGCGCCACGGGGCCCGGCTGACCTTCTTCGAGCGAGACCAGCCCTTCTACGCGAGCCACCGCGACGCCACGAGCTTCGCCGGGATCGATCTCGTCCTCTACGACGATTGGCTGGCGATCGAGCCGGCGGCCCGGGCGACCGTCGACGCCGCCGAGGCGGCCATCGTCACCTCGTTCTGTCCCGACGGTCCCCAGGCCGCGGAGCTCGTGCGCGAGGCGTCCCGGCTGCCCGTGTACTACGACCTCGACACGCCGGTGACGCTCGCGTCGCTCGACGCGGGGACGCCCGCGCCGTACCTGCCGCGCGGCGGCCTGGCGGGGTTCGAGGTCGTGCTGAGCTTCACGGGCGGGCCGGCGCTCGAGGCGCTCGCGCGGAGGCTGGGCGCCGTCGACGTCCGACCGCTGTTCGGATGCGTCGACACGGACGCCTACGCGGCCCAGCCTGAGGCGCGCCGGGAGGAGGTCGCGCTGACCTACCTCGGGACCTACGCCGCCGACCGCCAGCGGGCGCTCGCGTCGCTCTTCCTCGAAGCGGCGCGCCGGCTGCCGGAGCGAGCGTTCGTCATCGGCGGCGCGCAGTACCCGCCCGACTTCCCGTGGACCCGCAACGTCCACTTCGTGAGGCACGTCGAGCCGACCCGACACCCGAGCTTCTACGGCGCGGCGCCCCTCACCCTCAACGTCACGCGCGCGTCGATGGCGCGGCTCGGTCACTGCCCGTCGGCGAGGCTCTTCGAGGCGGCGGCCTGCGAGGCGGCCGTGGTCTCCGACGTCTGGCCGGGCCTCGAGCGCTTCTTCCGCCCCGGAGAGGAGATCCTCCTCGCGCGGACGGTGGAGGACGTCCTCGCCGCCATCGCCCTCGGACCCGAGCAGCTCGGCCGCATCGGCAAGCGGGCACGCGAGCGGGTGCTGGCGGAGCACAGCGCCGAACGGCGCGCGCGCGAGCTGCTCTCGGCGCTCGAGGCGGCGCGCGTCCGTCAGGCCGGGGCGCGCGCGTCATGACCATGGGCATCATCCCCGCGGCGGGCGCGGGCAGCCGCATCCAGCCGCTGGCCTTCTCGAAGGAGCTCCTCCCCGTGGGCGCGCGGCTTGCGGCCGACGAGACGAGGCCGCGGGCCGTCGCCGAGTACCTCGTCGAGCGTCTGGTCGTCGGCGGCGCGGACCGCCTCTGCTTCGTCGTCGCCCCCGAGAAGTCCGACATCATGAGCTACTTCGGCCGGCACGTCGCGGGCGTGCCGATCTGCTACGTCGTCCAGGCGCAGCCCGTCGGGCTCTGCGACGCGATCTTCAGCGCCTCGCCGTTCCTCTGCCCGGAC
>DASZWW010000019.1:0-7452 GCA_035546175.1 Polyangia bacterium | reverse complement strand
CGCGGCCCCCAGGGGCCCGGCCCGCCGCCGCTGGGCGGGCGTCGAGCTCACCGACGCGGCAGGCGACGCCGAGGCCGGGCGCTGGATCACCGTCTCGGGAGCTGGCGGCGAGACCGTCTGGGCGCTGACGGACGCGCGCGGCCGGGCGCGCCTCGCGGGCCTGTCCGAAGGCCCGCTCACGCTCGGCGTGCCCGGCGACGGGCCCGCCTCACCGGCGCAGCCGATGTTGTCGACGGCGGACGCGGCGGCCGCTGGACCTACGGCCGTGTCTGCAGCCCCGTCTGAATGACGGCGGCGATCGCGTCCGGCAGGTCGCCCGCCATGACGCCCGAGCCGAGCCGGGCGCCGAGCGCCTCGCCGGCCGCGCCGTGGATGAAGACGCCCGCGCGCGCCGCGGCGAGCGGCTCCATGCCCTGCGCGAGCAGCGCGCCGATGAGGCCCGTGAGGACGTCGCCGCTCCCCGCCGTCGCGAGCGCGCCCGTCGCCGTCGGGTTGACGTAGACCGCGCCGTCGGGCGCCGCGACGAGCGTCCGCGCTCCCTTGAGCACGACGACGGCCTTGGATCGGCCCGCGAGGTCGCGCGCGGCGCCCAGGCGATCGGCCTCGATCTCCTCGACGCGCCGGCCCGTCAGGCGCGCCATCTCGCCCGGGTGCGGGGTGAGGACGCGCGGCGCCGGCGTGATGTTGAGGACGCGCACGATCTCCGTCCCCAGGAGGTTGAGCGCGTCGGCGTCGAGCACCATCGGCAGCGCCAGCCGCGAGGCGAGATCGCGCACGACGGCGCGCATGTGGGGCCCCGTGGGGATCCCCGGGCCGAGCGCCACCGCGTCCATGCGGCCCGCCAGCTTGGCCAGCACCGTCGCGCTCTCGCGCGGGTCCGCGTCGTCGCCGTCGGTGTAGCGCGCCGTCATGATCTCGACGACCTTGGCGTCCAGGGCGGCCTGGCCGCGCGCGGTCGACGCCAGCGTCACGAGCCCCGTCCCCGCGCGCAGCGCCGCCCGGCCGGCGAGCAGCGCCGCGCCCGTCTTGCCCTCGGAGCCGGCGACGACGAGCAGGTGGCCCGCGGCGCCCTTGTGCGCCGTCGCCCCGCGCCGCGGGAGCTCTCCGAAGACGGGTCCGCCCTCGATCCAGCGCGTCAGCGGGCCCGAGGGCGCGTCGAGGGGGGCGCCCAGCTCGACGACCTCGATCGCGCCCACGGGCGCGGCCGCGTCCAGCACGAGGCCGAGCTTGCGCGCCCCCATCGTCGCCGTGACGTCGGCGCGGAAGGCGAGGCCGTGGACGCGGCCCGTGTCCGCGTCGAGGCCCGAGGGGATGTCGACGGCGACCTTGTACGCGTCGCTGGCGTTCATGGCCGCGAGCGCCGCCGCGGGGACGCCCGTGACGTCGTCGCGCAGGCCGATGCCGAAGATCGCGTCGACGACGACGCCGGCGCCCGCGAGCTGGGCGCGCCAGCGCGCCTCGTCCGTCCAGGCCTCGCCCTCGTCGACGGGCACGCCGCCGATGCGCTCGACCGCGGCCAGCATGACGGCGGCGTCGCCCGAGACGCGCGCCCGTGGCGCCGCGAGCAGGACCCGCGCGCGGACGCCTCGGCGCGCGAGGTGGCGGGCGACGACGAACCCGTCGCCGCCGTTCGCGCCTCCGCCCGACACGACGACGACCGGCTCGCGGGCCGCGCCCGCCGCGAGGGCCCGGGCCACGATCTCGGCGACCCCGCGCCCGGCGTTCTCCATGAGGAGCAGGCTGGGCAGGCCGAGCCGCTCGGAGGCCGCGCGGTCGGCGGCGCGCATCTGCTCGGCCGAGAGGACGAGCGGGTGCACCGCGGACGGGCGCTGCGCGGCGCTCACGGCCGCGCGCCCGCGGCGATGGCCGCCCTGAGCTCGGCGACCGCGCGCTCGAGCCCGATCATCACGGCCCGCGCGACCAGCCCGTGGCCGATGTTGAGCTCCTCGAGGCCGGGCAGCGCCGCCACGGGGCCGACGTTGGCGTGGTCGAGGCCGTGGCCGGCGCCGAGGCGCAGCCCCGCGTCGGCCGCGGCGCGCGCGGCGCGCTCGAGGCGCTGGAGCTGCCGGGCCGCGCCCGGGCTGCGCGGCGGCGCGAGGCAGAAGTCACCGGTGTGCAGCTCGACGGTGCCAGCGCCCAGCGCGCGCGCGGCCTCGACGACGGCCGGCTCCGGATCGATGAAGAGGCTGACGCCGATCCCGGCGGCCTCGAGGCCGCGCACGACCTTCTCGAGGAGGCCGCCCGCCTTGACGTCGAGCCCGCCCTCCGTCGTGCGCTCGGCGCGCTTCTCGGGCACGAGGGTGCAGAAGTCGGGCTTCGTCGCCGTGGCGATGGCCAGCATCTCCTCGGTGGCGGCCATCTCGAGGTTGAACACGCCCGAGACCGTCTCGCGCAGGACCCGCACGTCGCGGTCCTGGATGTGTCGCCGGTCCTCGCGCAGGTGCACGGTGATGCCGTCGGCGCCCGCCAGCTCGCACAGCGACGCCGCGAGGACCGGATCGGGGTAGCGCGTGCCCCGCTGCTGGCGCAGCGTCGCGACGTGGTCGACGTTGACGTAGAGCCTGGGCGGCGCGCCCGCGTGCTCGCGTCTCATGAGGCGGCCAGCTCCCTCTTCATCGTCTGCGCGATCTCGTCGGCCTGCGCGCGGATGCGCGCGAGGTCGGTCCCCTCGATCATCACCCGGGCCTTCGACTCCGTGCCCGAGTAGCGCACGACGACGCGGCCCTCGGCGCCGAGGTCGCCCTCGACGCGCGCGATGCACTGCTGCACGACGGGCATCTCCTCGAGCGGGCGCTTGCGGTCGACCGCGAAGTTCAGCAGCACCTGCGGGTAGCGCACCATGGCGGTCTTGGCGAGCTCCGAGAGGGAGCGGCCCTCCTCCACGACGACGGCGAGCACGCGCAGCGCCGCGACCATGCCGTCGCCCGTCGTCGCGTGGTCGAGGAAGATGATGTGCCCCGACTGCTCGCCGCCGAGCAGGAACCCGCCCGCGCGCATCGCCTCGACGACGTAGCGGTCGCCGACGGCGGTCCGCATGAGCGTGCCGCCCTGGGCGGCGAGCGCGCGCTCGAGCCCGAGGTTGGACATGACCGTCGCGACGAGCGTGCGGCCCGGGAGCGCGTCGCGCGCCAGCATGCGCGTGCCGAGGATGGCCATGACCTGGTCGCCGTCGACGACCGTCCCCGTCCCGTCGGCGAGGATGAGGCGGTCGGCGTCGCCGTCGAGCGCGACGCCGATGTGCGCGCCCACGCGCCGCACCTCGGCCGCCATGAGCTCGGGGTGGAGCGCGCCGCAGCCGTCGTTGATGTTCCGCCCGTCGGGGTGCACGCCGAGCGCGACGACGTCGGCGCCCAGCTCCTCGAAGACGCGCGGCGCGGCCTGGTACGCCGCGCCGTTCGCGCAGTCGACGACGACCTTGATGCCGTCGAGGGTGAGGTGCTTCGGGAAGGCGTGCTTGAGGAACTGCACGTAGCGGCCGCGCGCGTCCTCGATGCGGACGGCCTTGCCGATGGCGCCCGCCTCGGCGCGGCCGCCGCCGTTGCCGGCGGCGATGTCGCTCATGCGGCGCTCGAGATCGGCCTCCACCTCGTCGGGCAGCTTGAACCCGTCGGCCGCGAAGATCTTGATGCCGTTGTCCTGGTAGGGGTTGTGCGAGGCGCTGATGACCACGCCGGCGTCGGCGCGCATCGACCAGGTGATGAAGGCGATGCCCGGCGTCGGCAGCGGCCCGACCAGCAGGACGTCGGCCCCCGCCGTGACGATGCCGGCCTGGAGCGCGCTCTCGAGCATGTAGCCCGACAGCCGCGTGTCCTTCCCGATGACGATGCGCCCCGGCCGCGCGGGGTGGCGAAAGCGCTGCGCGACGGCCTGGCCGAGCCGCAGCGCGATCTCGGCCGTCATCGGCTCCTGGTTGGCGACGCCGCGGATGCCGTCGGTGCCGAAGAGCTTCCTCTCGTTCTCAGACATGGGGGGTGTCCTGAATTTAATCACACCCTCCCCCTCGCGCAGCGAGGGAAAGGCGGCTGCCGCCGCGGCGCCGCCTAAGGCTCGCTCGACGCCAGCGCCTCCGCGACGCGCACGACGTCTCGCATCGCGCCCACGTCGTGCACGCGGACGGCGGCCGCGCCGAGGAACACGGCGGCGGTGACGGCGGCGGCGGTCCCGTAGATGCGCTCGCCCGCGGGCTTGCCCGTGAGCTGCCCGATGAACGACTTGCGCGAGACGCCGACCATGACCGGCACCCCGAGGCGCGCGCGCAGCGTGGGCAGCCCCTGCAGGAGCGCGAGGTTGTGCTCCAGCACCTTGCCGAAGCCGATGCCCGGATCGGCCCAGACCTCGCCGCACCCGGCGTCACGAGCCGCCGCCAGCTGCGCGCCGAGCTCGTCGCCCACCTCCCGCACGACGTCCTCGAACAAGACGTCCTCCATCATCGTCGAGGGGCGCCCGCGCAGGTGACCGAGGACGACCTTGGCACCGGCCGCCGCCGCGACCTTGAGGATCGGCGGGTCGAGCAGCGCGCCCGAGATGTCGTTGACGACGCGCGCCCCCGCGGCGAGCGCGGCCCGCGCCGTGTCCGCCTTGTAAGTGTCGATCGAGATGAGCACGTCGCCGCGCAGCCGCGCCTTCAGGCCCTCGATCACCGGGATGACGCGGGCGCGCTCCTCCTCGCCGCTCACCGTGCTCGCCCCCGGCCGCGTGGATTCGCCGCCCACGTCGATCCAGTCCGCCCCCTCCCCGGCCATCCGCACGCCGAGCTCGATCGCGTCCTTGTGCGATCGGATCCTGCCCCCATCCGAAAACGAATCCGGCGTGCAGTTCAACACCCCCACGATCAGACAGCGGCCCATCTCGAGAGGCCGTGATTCTACGACGGGAGGCGCCGGCGTGCCGCGCGCGCTCGCCGGAGGCCGGAGGGGCGTCGCAGGGGGGACGAAGGTCCCCCCTCCGTTCAAGCCTTCTCGGGATCGGGCAGCGGCCGCGGCGGCGCGAAGATGCTCGGCCGCGCCGGCTTCTCGGCCGGCTTGCCCGCGGCGGGCGCCGGGGAGCGGCCGAACGGCACGGGCGGCTCGCGCGTGAGGCGCTTGCCCGCGAAGATGAGGTCGATGTCCGGGCCGTCGACCGTCTCGTACTCGAGCAACGCCTCGGCGAGCGCCTTGAGCTTGTCGAGGTTGTCGAGGATGACCTTCTTCGCCCGATCGTAGTTCGACGAGACGATGCGGCGCACCTCGGCGTCGATCTCCATCGCCGTCTGCTCGCTGTACACCTTGCTCGTGTCGCTGAAGTCGCGGCCCAGGAAGACCTCGCCCTCGTGCTTGCCGAAGTGCAGCGGGCCCATCTTCTCGGACATGCCCCACTCGCACACCATCCGGCGGGCCATGTCGGTCGCCTGCTGGATGTCGTTGGAGGCGCCCGTCGTGAGCTGCCCGAAGATGATCTCCTCGGCCAGGCGCCCGCCCATCATCATGGCGATCTGGTCGTTGGCCTGGTTGGCGGTGAAGCTCAGGCGATCCTCGGCCGGCAGGTTCTGCGTCAGGCCCAGCGCCCGCCCGCGCGGGATGATCGTGACCTTGTGGACCGGGTCGTTGTGCTCGGTGAGCCGGCCCACGAGCGCGTGCCCCGCCTCGTGGTAGGCGGTGTTCCGCTTCTCCTTGTCACTGATGATCATCGAGCGGCGCTCGGGGCCCATGAGGACCTTGTCCTTGGCCATCTCGAAGTCGTACATCTCGAGCTGCGTCTTGTCGGCGCGCGCCGCGAGCAGCGCCGCCTCGTTGACCAGGTTCTCGAGGTCCGCGCCCGAGAAGCCCGGCGTGCCGCGCGCGATCGTCTCGAGCTCGACCGACGAGTTGAGCGGGGTCTTCTTGGTGTGCACCTTGAGGATGCCGAGCCGGCCCTTGACGTCGGGCCGCGGCACGACGATGCGGCGATCGAAGCGGCCCGGGCGCAGGAGCGCCGGGTCGAGGACGTCCGGCCGGTTCGTGGCGGCGATGAGGATGACGCCGTCGTTCGACTCGAACCCGTCCATCTCGACGAGCAGCTGGTTGAGCGTCTGCTCGCGCTCGTCGTGGCCGCCGCCGAGGCCGGCGCCGCGGTGGCGCCCCACGGCGTCGATCTCGTCGATGAAGATGATGCAGGGCGCGTTCTTCTTGCCCTGCTCGAAGAGGTCGCGCACGCGGCTCGCGCCGACGCCCACGAACATCTCGACGAAGTCCGACCCGGAAATCGAGAAGAACGGCACCCCCGCCTCGCCCGCGATGGCGCGCGCGAGCAGCGTCTTGCCCGTGCCCGGGGGGCCCATCATCAAGACGCCCTTGGGGATGCGGCCGCCCAGGCGCGTGAACTTCTTCGGGTCCTTGAGAAAGGCGATGATCTCCTCGACCTCGTCCTTGGCCTCCTCGATGCCGGCGACGTCAGAGAAGGTGATCTTCCGCTGGTTCTCCGACAGGAGCTTGGCCTTCGATTTTCCGAAGCTCATCGCCTTGCCGCCGCCGACCTGGAGCTGCCGCATGAAGACGAGGAACAAGACGACCAGCACCAACATCGGAAGCCAGGTCACGAAGACCTGCTGCCAGAAGTTGTTCTCCGAGTCCTTGACGACCTCGTACGGGAGCTTGGCCTTGTCGAGCTTCTCGAGGAGCTTGTCACCGACGATGCCCGTCGTCACGAAGCCCTCCCCCGTCGCGTACTGGCCCTTGAGCTCGGCGCTGTCCTGGTTCTTACGAATCTGGATGGCGTAGGACGGCTTGAACTTCTCGGGGTGCGACTCGACGTCCTGGACGAAGGTGGAGAAGAGGAGGTGGTGGTCCTGCTCGCCCTGCTTGCTGAGGAACTGCCAAACCACCAGAAACAGGAGGATCAGCATGATCCAGAGCAGGAAGGTCTTATGACTTTGGCGCACTCGAGGTCCTTTCGGGTTCGGCCCCACACACAACGGTAGACCTGGGGGCGAGCTTAAAAAGTATTGCGCCCATTCTCCCGAGGGTCAAACACTCGTTTGATGTCGCGCTCGTGCGATTCGTGGCCGCAGGACGATGTTTCGCGACTGTCAACGTGGGGAGGTGCAACGGCCGTACCGCCCACCACGGTCACGGCGAGGTAGCGCGACGTCTGGGCCGACGGCCGGGCGTCGGCCGCGGGCCTCAGCCCCGGCACGTAGAGGACGACTCCCGCGGAGGTGGCGAGCACCGGCAGGCGATCGCGCTCCGCGCGCGGCACCTTGGCGTCGATGAGCAGGTCGGAGAGCTTGCGGCTGCCGCGGCCGCCGCGCGGGCGCATGCGATCGCCCGGCCGCCGCGCGCGCAGGACGAGGGGCCACGACAGCGCGTCGGCGTCGAACAGGACGCCTTCGCCGCCGGGGCCGCCCAGCGAGAGGCGCAGCGACGCCGCGGCGCCCGGGAGCGCGTACGTCCCCTCGGTCGGCACGAGCATCGGCTGCGGGCGATCGCCCGCGCCGCC
>DASZWW010000018.1:0-5521 GCA_035546175.1 Polyangia bacterium | reverse complement strand
CGCTGGAGCAGGCGCGGCCGGAACGACCGGAGCCGCCGGCAAGCCGGGCGCGGCCGGGAGGTCCGGGTCCGCGGGCGGGTCGGACGCGGCCGGAAAATCCGGCGGCGCGGGCACCACCGGCGCCGCGGGCGCGGGCGGCGCGGGCGGCAACATGTCGACGGCGTGCGACGCGCCCGGCCTCGTCTGGAAGACGGGCTCGAAGACGAACTTCACCTCGTACCCCGCGCCCGGGAGCGAGGAGTGCATCAAGTACAGCGGCTGCATGTACGAGGGCGAGTTCGCGGGCTGCAGCAAGACCGAGCCGCTCGCCTGGGTCATGGCCCACAACATCGTGGCCGCATTCCCGGACTTCGCGACCCTCGAGCTCCACGACCTCTGCCTGAAGTCGAGCACGGGCAAGACCATCGTCGTGACCGTCCTCGACACCTGCGGTGACAGCGACTGCGGCGGCTGCTGCACCCAGAACAAGGGCACGGCCGACGAGCTCATCGACGTCGAGAGCTTCACCGACATGCGCTGGGGCGTCCCCGACGGCCGCATCCAGTGGGCCGACCTCGGCCCGACGACGGGCGGCGGCTGCCAGTAGCGCGCCCGCAGCGTCGTGATCGAGCACGTCGCGCGAGCGCATGGCGTGCCCCATCCCTGCCGTGGTCGTCGGTGAGGCTCGCGCGCGCCCGCGCGGGGTCCCTGCGGCATAATGCCGGCCGTGGCGCGACCCGCCTTCGATCCCCGGAACGAGCCCGACGTGCCGCCGGGCATGTCGCTCGAGCTCCTGCAGGAGCTGCACCTCCTCACGCGCGACGGGCACCTCAACGCGGACGCGCGCCGCAAGCTCAAGCAGATCCGCCACCTCGTCGGGCTCCTGCGGCCGGCGCTCGACGACGCGCTCGCGCGCCACGCCGCGCCCGTGATCGTCGACTGCGGCGCGGGCAAGAGCGCCCTCGGCGCGCTGCTCTACGAGCTCGTGCTCGGGCCCGCGGGGCGCGGCGGGCTGTGGGCCATCGAGGCGCGCCCGGAGCTCGTCGCGGGCGCGGCGGCGCGCGCGGCGCGGCACGGTCAGGAGCGCTTCCACCTCGTGCCCGGGCTCATCGCCGAGGCGGACGTCCCCGAGCGCGCGCACGTCGTGACGGCGCTGCACGCCTGCGACACGGCGACCGACGACGCGCTGGCGCTGGCCATCGCGCGCGGCGCCGACCACGTCGCCGTCGTGCCCTGCTGCCAGGCCGAGGTCGCGCGCCAGCTCGCCGAGGGCAAGGACCGGGACCTCGCCGACGCCGCGCTCGTGCAGCACGCGCTCCACCGCCGCGAGCTCGGCTCGCAGCTGACGAACGTCGCGCGCGGGCTGTGCCTCGCCGCGCACGGGTACAAGGTCACGGTGACCGAGCTCGTCGGCTGGGAGCACTCCGCCAAGAACGAGCTCATCCTCGGCGCGCGCGTGCAGCGCTTCCACCGCGAGAGCCGCGCCACGCTCGCCGCGTTGCTCGCCCGCTGGAGGATCGATCCTGCCCTCGTTCGCCTCCTGCGCGAGCGCGGGCTCGATCCGACGTCCGCGCCGCGCCCGTCCGCGGCAGAGCCCGCGGCGCCGTAGGCGCGGCGGGGGAGCGAGCGGCGCAGCGCCCGTCGCGTCGACGGACGCGGCGGCGTCCGCGGCGTCCGGTTGCTACGCGACGAGCGAGGCGTCCGCCGCGGGCGGGCCGCCGGCGCGCTCGAGCAGCGTCGCGAGGGTGGGCGTCGCGCCGCTCTTGAAGCGCACGGCGAAGAGCTCCTTGGGGCCGCCCACGCGCTGGAGCTCGAACGGCCCCGCGAAGAGCTGCTGGCCGAGCGCCTCGAGCTCGCCCCTGACGGCGGCGAAGGTCGCGTCGGTGTTGGGCGCGGCGAGGCGGTCGTTGATGCGGAAGAGCAGCTCGTTGGTCGCGAAGGCGAGCTTGCCCCCGAGATCCTTCTCGAGGAGCGCCGCCGCGTGCAGCGCGCGGCGCGCCAGGTCCGTCAGCCGCTCGCCGGGCGCGAAGCCGGCGCGCTTGCGGTTGTGCAGCAGGCCGAGGCGGCCCTCGCCCTCGTCGAGGAAGTAGTCGGACCCGTGGCCGATGAGCACCACGCCCGGGCCCGCGGGGACGTGGCCGTAGTTGGCGACGTCGATCGTGAGCTCGGGCAGCACGCGATCCTTGATCCAGCGGTGGAAGACGGGGATGACGGACTCGGGGTCGAAGCCCCGCGCGGACGCGGGCGTCGCGTAGAGCTTGAGCTGCAGCTTGTGGGCGTCCATGGTCCTCAGGCCGGGAGCAGGGGGGGGGTGGCCCTGGCCTGTTCGGCGAGGCGCGTGTAGCACTGGTGGGCGGCGTCGATGAACAGCGTCGCCTCCTCGATGCGCTGGTGGACGCCGTCGAGCGACGCGGGCTTCCCGTCGCCGTCCGGCGTCCGCCCGGCCTTCTTCTCTCGCTCGGCCTCGTGGGCGCGGAAGAAGTAGAGCGAGAACTTCGCGGCCGCCACGGGGTCGAAGAGGTCCGTGTCGACGTAGTGCTTGCGGAACTCGCTCACGATCTCGTCCGCCTCCGTGCTGACGTTCGCGTTGCGCTCCTTGACGAGCGCGCGCGCCGCGATGAGCATCGACGAGAACGCGCGCGTGTTGGCGTCGTCGAGCTTCTTCTCGTCCATGAGGATCTGCGCCTCGAAGATCTCGCGCTCGGCCGAGGCCAGCTCGACCTCGACGTAGGGCACGATCTCGCCCGCGCACTCGCCCTCGCCCATGTCGGAGATCGTGTACTCGCGCGGATCGCCCCAGTCGCTGTAGTAGCTCGGGTCCTGGTCGTAGCTCGGCAGCGCCTGCAGCTCCTCGACCATCGCGCGGATGGTCTTCTTGCCGATGCGGTTGGCGAAGTCGGCGAAGGTCTCCTGCCCCTGCCGCTCCTTGGCGAAGCGCTCGGTGAGGCGCTTGACGACCTCCGGGACGCGCTTCGACGGCACGGCGCCGATGGCCAGGCCGTACGAGCCCCCGTTGTTCGTCCACTGGCCGCCCACGACGAGCTGGAAGTGCGGCACGCGCCGTCCGCCCACGTTGCGCGAGACGCCGAGGAAGCCGAGGTCGGCCACGTGGTGCTGGCCGCACGAGTTGAAGCAGCCCGACGCCTTGATGTGCAGGTGCTTGGCGTTCGGGTCCTGGTCGATGCCCGACTTGCGGATGTGGCGGGTGAGCTCGGCCGCGAGCGCGCGCGAGGACGAGATGCCGAGCTTGCACGTGTCGGTGCCCGGGCAGGCCGTGATGTCGCTGATCGTCGAGGCGCCGCCGGTGGCGAGCCCGATCTTCACGAGGGCCGCGTAGACCGCCGGCAGGTCGGCCTCGCTGACCCAGCGCAGGAGCATGTTCTGCTCGACGGTCGTGCGCATGGCGTCGCCGACGTACTGGCGGGCGACGTCGGCGAGGGCGCGCGCCTGCTCGGACGTGAGGTCGCCGAGCGGCAGCGTGATGGTGGCCATGACGTAGCCGGGCTGGCGCTGCGGCACGACGTTCGACGCGCGCCACGCGGCGTAGGCCGCGGCGTCGACGCCCGCGGGCAGCGCCGCCGGCGCCGGGCCCGCCGGGCGCACCGGCTTCTCGTCGGTGGCGTGGAGATCGGCGAGGAACGACGTCCAGCGCGGATCGGGCCGCAGCTTGGCGCGCTCCTCGAGCACGAGGCGCTTCGTCTCCTCGAGCCCCAGCTTCTTGACGACGAACTTGAAGCGCGCGCGCGCGCGGTTGGCGCGCTCGCCGAGCTTCGAGAACACCCGGCTGCAGGCCTGCGCGATGGGCAGCAGCTCCTCCTCGGGCAGGAACTCGTCGAAGACGAGGGCGTTCTGCGGCACGGCGCCGAGGCCCCCGCCGATGACGAGCTCGAAGCCGCGCTTCGTCTCGCCGTCGACGACGCGCGTGCGCGCGATGGCGCCGAGGTCGTGGAAGTTCGTCACGCCGCAGGCCTCGGCCTTGCAGCCCGAGAACGCCACCTTGAACTTGCGCCCGAAGTCCTGCGTGTCGTCATGGCCGAGCAGGAAGAACGTGAGCGCGTGCGCGTACGGCGTGACGTCGAACGCCTCGGTCTTGCACACGCCGGCGGACGGGCACTGCGTGACGTTGCGGACCGTGTTGCCGCAGGCCTCGCGCGTCGTGATGCCGACGGCCGCGAGGCGCCGGTGCAGGTCCGGCGTGTCCTCGAGGTGCACGAAGTGGAGCTGCACGTCCTGGCGGGTGGTGATGTGCAGGATGCGGTCCGAGTACTCCTCGGCGACCTCGGCGAGCGCGTCGAGCTGCTCGCACGTCACGCGGCCGTAGGGGATCTTGATCCGCTGCATGCCGGGCGCGTCCCACATCGTGGCCGGGCCCTTGGTGATGGCGCCCGCCGGGAAGGAGAGCGTCTGCGTCTTCTCGCCGTCGTGGCGCTGACCGTTGTCGTAGCGCTGGCCGTAGGCCCCGCGCCGCAGTCGCGTCTCGGCGAAGAGCTTCTCCTCGATCTTGAGCGTCTTCCGCAGCTCGATCTGCGTCTCGAAGATGTCGATCTCGCGGCCCCAGGCCTCGGGGATGCGCGCGCCCAGCGTCTCTTTCCAGGTCTTGCTGCTGCTCGTGCTCATTTGATGATCACCACGAAAGGGGACACTTTATGCCACGAATCGCGGCGTCGTCGGGGCCTTTGGGGGCCCGCCCGAGGCTCGGATTTCGAGTCTGTCTTTTATACTAGACAGATGTCCCGACGTCCAGGGGCCGGCCTCAGAGGCAGCCGACGCGCTGCGCGCCGAGCGCGACGTCGTCGAACCAGAGCGTCAGGTCCTGGCCCGCGTACGACTCCCAGCCGAGCGCGAAGTCGGTCAGCGCGGGGCGCCAGTCGGCCTCGCGCAGCCACTGCTCGTCGATGTCCGGCGTGGGCACCCCGTCGAGGTGCAGCCCCGCGACCTCGGCGCCGTCGACCCAGGTGCGCATCGTCGTGGGAGCGGGGGCGGTCGCGTCGATCATGAGCTCGAGACACAGCCAGCGATCGGTGGGGAGCGCTTCGCTCGCGGCGACGCCGGTCGGGCTGAGCGCGGGGAGCGTCGCGTCGTCCGACTCGCGGTTCATCATGAGGATGCCGGCCTGGCCCCCCATGCGCAGGTGCTTGCCGCCGTCGTGGGCGTCCTTCATCGCGAGGAACGTGGCGTGCCCGTCACCGAGCGCGCTCGCGAGGCGGACGTAGAAGCGCGCCCACACGACGGGGCCGAGCGCGCCGATCGCCGTCGTGTTGGTGAGGAAGATGTGATTCGAGTAGCCGCCCTTCCCCGTCACCTTCACAGAGCGCGCGCCCGAGTGGTGCTGCGCGTCGTCGACGGCGAGCGCGCCCGTGCCTGTGACGTCCGGCGCGCCCA
This sequence comes from Polyangia bacterium, assembly GCA_035546175.1. GTDB lineage: Bacteria > Myxococcota_A > Polyangia > Fen-1088 > Fen-1088 > DASZFV01. Next base: position 160 of record DASZWW010000018.1, on the reverse strand, counting down.
CGGACCAGCGGGCGGGGTCGGGCGGACCGCCCACGGCCGCGCCCTCGAAGTCGTCGCAGAGCGCGAGGTCGCCGCAGGGCCCGGCGCCGGCGGCCTGCGCGACCGCCTCGGGCGCGGTGAACGCGTCGCCGGCCCCGGCGCCGGCGTCGTCGGGCCGGGT
>DASZWW010000017.1:0-7108 GCA_035546175.1 Polyangia bacterium | reverse complement strand
GATCAAGATGAAGTCCAACAGCAGCGCCAAGAAGCGGTTCAAGCTGACCGCCAAGGGGCGCGTGAAGCGCAAGAAGGCGTACCTGCGCCACTGCCTCACCCACAAGACCTCCGCGGCCAAGCGCCGCCTCCGCCGCGGCGGCTATGTCAGCAAGACGCAGGAGCATCAGATCAAGGCGATGCTCCCGTACGCCTAGCCGCCACCCATCGTCGTCCGTTCGAGAACTCGAGAACCGCAAGACAAGGATTCGGAAATGCCTCGCGCCAAAGGTGGATTCAAGTCCCGGCACCGTCGGAACCGCATCAAGAAGCACGCGAAGGGGTTCCGCGGGGGCCGTTCGAAGCTCTGGAAGGCGGCCGTAGAGGCCGTTCATCGCAAGTGGCGGTACGCCTGGTTCCACCGGCGCAAGCGCAAGCCCGACTTCCGCGGCCTCTGGATCGTCCGCATCAACGCGGCGGCGCGCGAGCTCGGCGTGTCGTACTCGCGCCTCATCGCCGCGCTCGACAAGTCGAACATCGCGCTCGATCGCAAGATCCTCTCGGACCTCGCCATCAGCGACCCGGCCGCGTTCAAGAAGGTCATCGAGACCGCGCAGGCGACCGCCTAGCTCGGCCGCGGCCTGATTCGGGCGCGGAGCCCCCAAAGGTCGGATCATGCCCAGCGCAGCGGCCACCGCGATCATCGCCGACCTCGATCGCCTCGCGGCGGAGCTCGTGTCCGAGCTCGCGGCGCTGGCGACCGAGCAGGAGATCCGCGCGGCCCAGGCCCGGTACCTCGGGAAGAAGGGCAAGCTCGCCGAGCCCATGAAGACGCTCGGGCGCCTGCCGCCCGAGGATCGCCCGGCCGTGGGCGAGGCCGCGAACCGCGCCAAGGGCACGATCGAGTCGGCGGTCGACGCGCGGCTGCGCGGGCTCGAGGAGGCGGCCCTGGGCGCCGACCTCGCGCGCGTCCTCGACGTCACGTTGCCGGCGCGCGGCGCGCGGCTCGGCACGCTGCACCCGCTCACGCTCGTGCGGCGCGAGATCGAGCAGATCTTCCTGGGCCTCGGCTTCGAGGTGCGCACGGGCCCCTGGATCGAGACGGAGTGGAACAACTTCGACGCGCTCAACACGCCCGCCGACCACCCGGCGCGCGACATGCAGGACACGTTCTTCGTCGAGGGCGGCCGCATCCTGCGCTCGCACACCTCACCCGTGCAGATCCGCACCATGCTGGCCGGACCGCCGCCCGTGCGCATCATCGCGCCGGGCAACGTCTTCCGCCGCGACGACGACGCCACCCACACGCCGATGTTCCCCCAGATGGAGGGCCTGCTCGTCGACGAGGGCGTGTCGTTCGCCGACCTCAAGGGCACGCTCCTGCACTTCGTGCACCGCTTCTTCGGCCCCAAGCTCGGCGTGCGCCTGCGCCCGAGCTACTTCCCGTTCACCGAGCCGTCGGCCGAGGTGGACGCCGCCTGCTACCTCTGCGAGGGGACGGGCCAGCTCGCGGGCAAAGGCTGCAAGCTCTGCAAGGGCTCGGGCTGGATCGAGATCGGCGGGTCGGGGATGGTGCACCCGAACGTCTTCAAGGCGGTGGGCTACGACCCCAAGGTGGTCTCGGGCTTCGCCTTCGGCATGGGCCTGTCGCGCATGGCGATGCTCAAGTACGGCGTCGACGACCTGCGCGCGTTCTACGAGAACGACACGCGCTTCCTCGCGCAATTCCGGTGACATGAGCCTCGGGCTATGAAGATCTCCTTCAACTGGCTGCGAGAGCTCGTGACCCTGCCGCCCGGGGTGACCGCCGACGCGGTCGCCGCGCGCCTGACGCTCGCCGGCCTCGAGGTCGAGTCGATCGAGCGCCGCGGACGCGACCTCGGCGGCGTCGTCGTCGCCGAGGTGCTGGGGCGCAAGCCGCACCCCGGCTCGGAGAAGCTGTCGATCGTGCGCGTGCGCGCCGGCTCGGCCGAGGAGGACGTCGTCTGCGGCGCGCCCAACGTGCCGGCGCCGGGCGGGCGCGTCGCCTGGGCGCCCCCGGGCGCGCACCTGCCGGGCGGCGTCACGCTCGCGCGCAAGGAGGTCCGCGGCGTCTCCTCGCCGGGCATGCTGTGCAGCGAGGTCGAGCTCGGGATGAGCGAGGAGGGTGACGGAATCTTGATTCTGTCGCCCGAGGCCCCGGTCGGCGCCGAGCTGGCCGGCCACGCCGGCCTGCTCGACGAGGTCCTCGAGGTCAACGTCACGCCCAACCGGCCCGACGCGCTCTCGCACGCCGGCATCGCGCGCGAGGTGGCGGCGCTCTTCGAGACCACCTGGCGCCTGCCGGCTCCCGACGAGGTGCCCGTGGGACCGTTCCCGCCGGGCCGCGGCCTCGACGTCGACATCCGCGATCCCGAGGCGTGCCCGCGCTACGTCGCCCGGCTCGTCACGGGCCTGCGCGTGGCGCCGAGCCCGCTGGCGATGCGCGTGCGCCTCGCGGCCTGCGGCGTCCGCGCCATCTCGAACCTCGTCGACGTCACGAACTACGTCATGCTCGAGATCGGCCACCCGCTGCACGCCTTCGATCTCGACAAGATCGCGGGCGACATCCACGTGCGCCGCGCGGCCCGCGCCGAGCGCATGACGACGCTCGACGGCGTCGACCGCCCGCTGCAGGAGGGCGACGTCGTGATCGCCGACGACAGGGGCGCGGTGGCGCTGGCAGGCGTCATGGGCGGCGCGGGGAGCGAGGTCTCGGCCGCGACGACGGCCGTGCTGCTCGAGGCCGCGACGTTCGACCCGCGCGCCATCCGCCGGACGGCCAAGCGCCTCGGCCTGCACTCCGAGGCCTCGCACCGCTTCGAGCGCGGCGTCGACGCCAACGGCCTTCTGCACGCGAGCGCGCGCGCGGCGGCGCTGCTCGCGCGCCTCGGCGGCGGCGGGCTCGCGGGCGACGTCGTCGATCGTCACCCGCGCGTGCCGGAGCCGCGGCGGGTGACGCTCTCGATGGCGGGCCTGCGGCGGCTCGCGGGCTTCGACATCCCGCTCGAGCAGGCGGCGCGCCACCTCCAGTCCGTCGAGATCGCGACGGCCCCCGCGGGCGAGGACGCGCTCGCGGCCACGGTGCCGACCTTCCGCCCGGACATCTCCATCGAGGAAGACCTCGTCGAGGAGGTCATGCGCCTGCACGGCCTCGACCGCGTGCCCGCGCGGCTGCCGCGGAGCGCCCGCGCGCCCGAGCCGAGCCCCGAGGCGCTCGCCGATCGCGCGCGAGAGACGCTCGCGGCGCTCGGTCTCTGCGAGGCGGTGACCTGGGCGTTCGTGCCCCGCGCCTGGATCGCGACGCTCACCGGCGGGCGGAAGGAGCATCCGCTCGGCGAGCCCGTCGTCGTCAAGAACCCCATCTCCGCCGACTACGAGGTCATGCGCACGTCGCTGCTGCCGGGCCTCGTCGACGCGGCCAAGCGAAACCTCGCGCGCGGGATCGCGGACGTCGCGCTCTTCGAGGTCGGCCCAGTCGTCCGCCGCGCGCTCGACGCGCAGCCGAGCAAGGACCTGCCGCCCGGCGAGCCGTACTACGCCGCCGCCATCATGGTCGGGCGCCGCGCCGGCTGGCTCAAGCCGGGCGAGCCGCTCGACTTCTACGACGGCAAGCGCGTCGCGGGGGAGCTCCTGCGCGCGCTCGGCGTGGGCGCGCCGGTCTTCCGCGCGCGCGCCGAGGACGGCCCCCTCCACCCGGGCGCGGGCGCCGACATCCTGTCCGGGCCGGCGGGCGGGGAGGGCGCGGCGCCGATCGGCTTCGTCGGCGAGCTGCACCCGCGCCTCGCGCGCGACCTCGGGCTCGAGGCGCGCGCGCTCTACCTCGAGCTCGCGCTCGACGCCGTCGCGGGGGCGGGGCGGGCCGTGCGCAGCGTGCCCACGCCGCGCTATCCCTCGGCGACGCGCGACGTGTCCTTCTGGATCGACGCCGGGGTCACGGCGGATGCCCAGCGCGCGGCGCTGCTGTCGGCCGCCGAGCCGCTGCTGCGCGAGCTCGCGGTGCTCGAGGACTTCCGCGATCCGAAGTACGCGCCCGCGGGCAAGAAAGGCATGCTCTGGACGCTGACTTACCGCGCGGACGACCGCACGCTCACGGACGCCGAGGTCGACGCGGCCCACGGGCGCGTCGTGACCGCGCTCGGCGCGGCGCACGCCATCGCGATCCGCTGAGCCCGGCCTCCGGGGGTAAACGGTTGACGCGAAAGGCGTTTTTCGATATACGACAGAGCCATGACGAAGGCCGACATTGTTGAGAACGTCTACGAGAAGGTCGGCGGGTTCTCGAAGAAGGAGGCCGCCGAGATCGTCGAGACGGTCTTCGACACGATCAAGGAGACCCTGGAGCGCGGGGAGAAGATCAAGATCTCCGGCTTCGGAAACTTCGTCGTCCGCGACAAGAACGCGCGCGCGGGCCGCAACCCGCAGACCGGCCAGGAGATCACGATCAGCGCGCGCCGCGTGCTGACGTTCAAGCCGAGCCAGGTCCTCAAGAACGCGCTCAACGGCTGAGCACGCGGGGACGGCAGAGTTGGCGCGAGCCGCGGTGAGCGACGGGTCGGGGATCCCCGACAAGCCCTTCTTCAAGATCGGCGACACGGCGCGCCTCGTGGGCGTCAAGCCCTACGTCCTGCGCTACTGGGAGACCGAGTTCCGCTCGGTGAAGCCGCAGAAGACGCGCTCGCAGCAGCGCCTCTACAGACGGCGCGACGTCGAGCAGCTCCTCCGAATCCGGCACCTCCTCTACGAGGAGCGGTTCACGATCGAGGGCGCGCGCGCGCGCCTGCGCGAGCTCGGGCACGACGAGGCGCCCGCGCCGCTGCCGCCGCCCCCCGACGTCAGCCCCGAGGTGCTACGAAAGATCAAGCAAGGCCTTCAAGATCTGATACGTATCTGCGGCGAATAACTCTCCACCACACGCACTATCAACACGCATTCGGGGCGTGGCGCAGCCTGGTTAGCGCACCTGTCTGGGGGACAGGGGGTCGCTGGTTCAAATCCAGTCGCCCCGACTGAGCGCGGGAGGGGCCTTGCCCCTCCCGCGGCCCGCAACCCCGCGGGAGCACAACCCTCAAGTTCTTCTTGAAGGTCAACCTCGCGGGAGCGTAGGGAGCTCCCAGCGGCTGGAGGGGGAAAACGGTCCGCGCGCAGTTCCGCAGCGCCCCCGGCGCATGCCGAGCAGCTCCGGGCTCGCGCGCGAGGACTGTCTGAGCACGCACCGTTTTCCCCCTCCAGCCGCCCCGCGACCGGAGCGATCCGCGGTCGTGTATAAGAAGCCCAATGACCCACGAGCGGCCCCTGATCCTGGTCACCAACGACGACGGCGTGAACGCCCCGGGAATCGCCGCCGCCCGCCAAGCGCTCATGGCTGTGGGCGACGTGATCGTGGCCGCGCCCGACCGGGAACGAAGCGCGTCGTCGCACTCGATCTCCCTGGACAGGCCGCTCCGCGTCGACGAGGTGGAGGCGGGGGTCTACGCGATCGACGGGACGCCCGTCGACTGCGTGTACCTGGCGCTGTTGCACCTGGTGCCGCGGAGGCCGGCGGTGGTCGTCTCGGGCATCAACAACGGCTACAACCTCGGCTCCGACGTCTTCTACTCGGGCACGGTCGCGGGCGCCGTCGAGGCCGCGCTGCGGGGCGTGCCGGCCATCGCCGTGTCCCTCGAGCGGCGGCGGCCGCAGGACTTCTCGCACGCGGCGGGCTTCCTCGGCGCCCTCGCCGCGGAGGTCGTGCGGCGCGGCCACGGGGCGCTCCCCGAGCGCTCGCTCCTCAGCGTCAACGTGCCCCCGGGCCCCGTCGCGGGCTACCAGGTCACCTTCCTCGGCCGGCGCGTCTACCGCGATCAGGTCGACGTGCGCGAGGACCTGCGCGGCCGCTCGTACTACTGGATCGGGGGGCCCGAGGAGCAGGCCGCCGACCTGCCGGGCTCCGACTGCAGCGCCGTGCGCGAGGGCCGGGTCTCGCTCACGCCGCTCGGGCTCGACTTGACGCACACGCGCCTCATCGGCGACCTCACGCGGTGGCAGGTGGGGAAGTTCGTGCGCCAGGCGGTCGAGCACGCTAAGACGTGAAAGATGGAAGGGTGGGACGTGGCGGAAGACTCACAGCTCGCCGAGGCGCGGCGACGGATGGTGGCGGACCAGCTCGTGCGTCGGGGCATCCGCGACCCGCGCGTCCTCGTCGCCATGGGCACGGTGCCGCGTCACCTGTTCGTCGCGCCCGCGCTCGCCGACGAGGCCTACGGCGATCGGCCGCTGCCCATCGGCTTCGGGCAGACGATCTCGCAGCCGTACATGGTGGCCCGCGCGACCGAGCTCGCCGAGCCGCGCGAGGGCGACCGGGTGCTCGAGGTGGGCGCCGGCTGCGGCTACCAGGCCGCGGTGCTCGCGCGCCTGGCCGCCCAGGTCTACGCCGTCGAGATCGTCCCCGGCCTGGCGCGCGCCGCGCGCGCGACGCTCGAGTCGCTCGAGGTGCGGAACGTCGTCGTCGACTCGTTCGACGGAGGCGCCGGGTGGCCCGAGCACGCGCCCTACGACGTCATCATCGTGTCGGCGGGCGCGCCGCGCGTGCCCCCGCTGCTCGTCGACCAGCTCGCCGACGGCGGGCGCCTCGTCGTGCCCGTGGGCCCGCGCGAGGAGCAGATCCTCGCCGTCGTTCGCCGCGTCGGCGACGGCTACGAGACGCGCCAGGACACGCGCTGCCGTTACGTCGATCTGCTCGGCCGGTGGGGCGTCGGCGGCGAGACCCCCTCGGCTTGAGGGGGCTCCGCGCGCTGGCGTCCCGGCCAAAAGGCCGGTACCAATGGGGCAGATGCGCGGAGGCCTCGCACTGCTGCTGGTCGGGGTGATGGCCTGCCGGATCTCGCGGGCGCCGATGCACCCCGAGACGCCGGCCGGGTCGTGGTACGTCGTCTCGCGGGGCGAGACCCTCGAGGACATCTCGAAGCGCGCGGGCGTGCCCGCCGAGGACATCCTCGAGATCAACGGGCTCGAACGGGCGGCGGACGTCAAGCCGGGGCGGCTCATCTTCGTGCGGGCGCCCCCGCGCGCGCCCCCGCCCGCGGAGCTCGAGGCGCCGGGCCCGGCCCCGCCGGGCGCGCCGGCGCCCGCGG
>DASZWW010000016.1:0-2332 GCA_035546175.1 Polyangia bacterium | reverse complement strand
CCGAGCGGTGGCGGCGGCGGTGGAGGCACGCCCCTGCTCGACGGCGGCGCCTCGGGCGGTGGCGGGCTCACGGACGCGGCCGGCGGCGCCTTCGACTCGAGCTCGAGCGATCCCGGCAGCGCCGGCGACGGCGAGCGCACCCTCGACGGACCCTTCAAGGTCGCGCCCGAGTACTCGGCCCAGGCGGGCGTGCCGAAGGGCAAGTACTTCGAGTTCGCCGTCGGCGTGGCCAGCACGATTTACCCCAAGGCGCCGACGACGCGGAAGATCGGCGTCTACGTGCCCGCCCAGTACGTCGCCGGGACGCCCGCCGCCGTCATGGTGTTCCAGGACGGCACCGACTTCTACGGCTTCAGCACCTCGATCCCCACCGTGCTCGACAACCTGATCGCGAAGAACGCCATCCCGCCTCTCGTCGGCGTGTTCGCGGGGAACGGCGGCGGCGACGCCGTCGGGAGCGAGCGCGGGCTCGAGTACGACACGGTCTCCGGCCTCTACGCCCAGTGGGTCTCGAGCGAGCTCCTCCCGCTCGTCGAGCAGCAGACGAAGACGCAGCTGCCCGGGCAGGCCGTGACCTTCACGAAGGATCCCGAGGGGCGCGCCACGATGGGCGGCAGCTCGGGGGGCCTCGCGTCGTTCTCGATGGTGTGGTGGCACCCCGACCTCTTCCGGCGCGCCCTCACGTTCTCGGGCTCGTACGTCAACCAGGTGCCGGCCGACTCACCCTTCCCGCACGGCGGCTGGGTGTATCACGACATCGATCCGTACGACGCGACGGCGCCGAACGGCCTCGTCGTCGCGCACTGCGAGAGCGCCGCGAGCCCGGCGGCCGGCAGCGACGACCCCGGGCCGTGCGACACGCCGCTCTCGCAGTCGGCGTGCGTCGCCGTGGCGGGCTGCGCCTGGAACACGAGCGTCAACAAGCCCATCCGCGTGTGGCTCGAGTCGGGCACCAAGGACTCGAACTCGGGCGACGCGCCGAGCACGTACCGCAACTTCGCGCTCGCCAACCAGCGCATGGCCGACGCCCTCGCCAAGCGCGGCTACCACTACCACCACGATCTCGCGACGGGGGCTGGCCACGTGGACCAGGGCCCCCTCAAGCAGACGCTGCCCGAGGCGCTGACGTGGCTCTGGCGCGGCTACCGCGCGCCGTAGCGCCCGCGCGCTCGCTCGGCGATCAGAAGACGTCGCCCGTGCACACCTCGGCGCCGCCCGGAACGTGGATCTCGCAGAAGCGGTTCGGACCGCACGAGGCGTTCGTGAAGTAGATGCTCGTCGCGCACGACGCTCCGGCCGCCGCCACTTTGCAGGTCCCCGGCGACGTGTCGCAGACGCCCACGATGCACCTCACGGGGATCGGCGGCCCGAACGTGCAGGACTCGCCGAGCACCGCGTACGGGTGGCAGGTGCCGTCGACGCCGCACTGCTCGTTCATGCCGCAAGGCTCGCCCGCCGCCGTGGGATCGCAGCAGACCGGCCGTGAAGGGACGGCGCACTCGTGCGTCGTGGCCCCGCAGACGGCGGGCGGGATGCACTCGTCGACGCTCGAGGTGGAGCACGCCCCGGTCGCGTGCCGGGGCGCGCAGGTCGAGCCCGCCCCGCAATACAGCCCGTCGGCGCAGCTCGCCGAAGACGTGCACGCCGCGCCGGCGCCGCCCCCGTCGATCCCCGCGTCCGCGCTGTTCGCCGGGGCGCAGACGTCGGCGCCGAGGCCGTTCGGGACACAGGACAGGCCGTCAGCGCAGTCGGTGAACAGAGCGGCGGTCGCGTCGGTGAAGAACAAGGCGGCCATGCCGTTGGGGTAGCCGAGGCGGTCCGCGATGGTGAGCTGGCGATAGCGGTTGCAGGCCGTGCCGCTCGTCGCGAGGCCAGCGAGCACCCCGTCGCAAGCGGGCGGCCGCCGCCCCTTGTCGCACGGCATCGCGTCGAGCGCCGCGACGCACGCGTCGGCCTTCGTGGCGTCGAAGGCCATCGTGCCCTTCGCGATCCCCGAGCCCCAGGCGACGCACGGATCGACGTTGACGAGCATGTCGGCGAGCTTCGGCGACGCCTGCTCGCACTGGACGAGCCGGTTCACCATCGCGGCGCGCGCGGCGTGGCAAAACGTCGCGAACGCCGGGGCCAGCGAGACGTCGACGGGGATGGCGTCGTACGGCGTGAAGGCGTCAGGGCTCGCGGATGGACCGGCGTCGTAGGCGGCGTCGGTGCACGCCATGGGTGACGCGTCGGTGGCCGGCGCCTCCTGGGGCGCATCGACCCCGGTGCCCGCGTCGTGCCCGCCGGCCGCGGCTCCGCCGCCGCCCGCACCGCCGGTCGCGCCGCCGGCGCC
>DASZWW010000015.1:0-31758 GCA_035546175.1 Polyangia bacterium | reverse complement strand
GGCGGGCCGATGACGTTCGTGTGCGAGCCGCGCAGCTCGGTCACGAAGGCGCCCGCGATGCCCTGGACGGCGTAGCCGCCGGCCTTGCCCCGCCACTCGCCCGAGGCGACGTAGGCCTCGATCTCGTCCGGCGCCAGCGCGCGGAAGGCGACCGCGGTCGTCACCGTGCGCTCGACGACGGCGTCGCCGGCGCGGATGCGGTAGGCCGTCGCGACCTCGTGGCGGCGGCCGGCCAGGCGCGCCAGCATGCGGCGGGCGTCGTCGGCGTCGGCGGGCTTGCCCAGGATCGCGAGCCCGCCCTCGCCCCCGGCGATGACGATCGTGTCGGCGGCCAGCACCGGCAGGGCAGGGGTGGCGCCCGCGCGCGCGGCCGCGACGGCGTCGCACTTCGCGCCCGCGACGCGCCGGACGTAGTCCGCCGGGCGCTCGCCGGGGAGCGGGGTCTCGTCGATCTCGGCGGCGGCGACGACCAGGACGAGGCCCAAGCCCTCGAGGAGCTCGCGCCGGCGCGGCGACGCGGAGGCCAGGACGAGGTCGGGCGCGGCGGCGGCTTCCATGGCGTTTTTTTCTACCACGCCGCAACCGCCGGACGCCCGCGTCGATAAGGCGGGCATGCGCGCCCTCCGCCTCTTGCAAGCCTCGCTGGCCGCCGCGCTCGTGCCGGGCGCGGCGGGCTGCGCTCCGCAGACCGACCTCACCGGCGCCGGGCCGGGCGCGGACGTCGCGGGCGGCGCGACGTCCGGCACGCTCGTCGATCCGCTCGCCGGGGCCGCGGACGTCCCCGTGAACCTCATGGCCGTCACGCTCCGCTTCGCGTCCCCCGTCACGCTGCCCGCCTCGGCGCTCGCCGTGTGCGGCCAGGCCCCGGGCACCGTCGCCGACGCGCCGGCGTGCGACGGCGGCGCGTGCTACACGGCCGCGCTGACGGCGCCCTTGCCGGCGCGCGCGAGCTGCCGCGTCGAGCTCGGCGCCGGCGCGGTCGACGGCGCGGGCCACGCGCTCGCGGGCGGGCTCGTCGGCTCGTTCGACACGGCCGACGCGCCCGACGACACGCCGCCCGTGCTCTCGGCGGTGTCGATCCAGACGGCGGGGCCGTGCCTGGCCGTGACGTTCGCGACCGACGAGCCGGCCACGGGCACCGTCGTCCTCGCCGCGGGCGACGTCACGGCGCCGTGGCCCGCGGGCACGGGGCGTACGAGCTTCGACGTCGCCGTCCCGGTGGGCGCGCTGCCGCCCGCGAGCCCGGCGACCGTGATCGTGCGCGCCGTCGACCGCGCGGGCAACGCCGCGGAGTCTGCGCCGCTCGCCTGGCAGACGCCGGCGGCGCTGCCGCCCCTGGCCATCACCGAGGTGCTCGCCAACCCCCTCGGGCCCGAGCCCGCGCAGGAGTGGGTCGAGCTGCGCAACCTGGGGGGCGACCCCGTGGCCACCGAGGGGCTCAGCATCGCCGACAGCCGCGGCGCCGACGCGCTGCCCGCGGTCACCCTCGACGCGGGCGCGTACGCGCTCGTCGTGACGTCGGCCTACGACCCGGGCAACGGCGCCGATCCCCCGCCGCGCACGGGGACGCCGCTCCTGCGCGTCGACTCTCGCATCGGGGCCGACGGGCTCTCGAACGGCGGCGAGGTCGTGCGGCTCCTGCGCGGCGACGCCGTCGTCTCGAGCTACGGCGGCTGGATCGACGTCTCGCCGTCGGCGTGGGCGGGCCGCTCCGTTCAGCGGCTCGTCGAGACGGCGTGCGATTCAAAGGACGCCTGGAACCACACGCCGCTCCTGCCGACGCCGGGCGCGGGGCCGCCGTGACCGCGCCTCCCGGCCCTCGGGGCGGCGTGGTAAGACAGGGGCATGTCGGGGCACAACCGATGGTCCAAGATCAAGCACAAGAAGGAGGCCACCGACGCCAAGAAGTCGAAGATGTGGACCAAGGTCATCAAGGAGCTCACGATCTCGGCGCGCCTGGGCGGCGGTGACATCAACGGTAACCCGCGCCTGCGCACGGCGGTGGACAAGGCGCGCGAGGTCAACATGCCCAACGACACCATCGACCGCGCCATCAAGAAGGGCACGGGCGATCTCGAGGGCGTGCAGTACGAGGAGTTCACCTACGAGGTCTTCGGGCCGGGCGGCACCGGCATCCTCGTCGAGATCATGACGGACAACCGCAACCGCACGATCAGCGAGGTCCGCAGCATCATCACGCGCAACCACGGCAACCTGGGCGCGTCGGGCTCGGTCTCCCACATGTTCAAGAAGCTCGGCCAGATCGTCTACGACAAGACCGCCGTCGACGAGAACAAGGCCACGGACGCCGCCATCGAGCTCGGCGCCGACGACATCCGGGCGGAGGGCGAGTCGCTCGTCATCGTCACGGAGCCGCGCGAGTTCGAGCGCATCCGCGCCGGCCTCGAGAAGGCCGGGCTGCCGAAGCCGCTGCACGCCGAGGTGGCGATGGTCCCCCACGACGTCGTCCACCTCGACGGCAAGGACGCCGCGAACGCCGTCAAGCTCGTCGCGGCGCTCGAGGACAGCGACGACGTCCAGAACGTCTTCTCGAACATGGACGTCGACGAGTCGGTCCTCGAGGGTGCCGGTTAACGGGCACGCCGGCCGCGCGCGCGCGGCCTCGATCCGGGTCCTCGGCATCGATCCCGGGACGCTGCGGCTCGGCTACGGCGTCGTGGAGCACGATGGCGGCGCGCGCCTGCGCTACGTCGAGTGCGGCGTCATCACGGCGCCGCCGCGCGACCCGCGCCCGGCGCGCCTCGCCGAGATCGGCCGCGGGCTGCGCGAGCTCCTGCGCGAGCTCCGCCCGCACGCCGTGGCCATGGAGGAGGCCTTCCATGGCAAGAACGTCCAGTCGACGCTCGCCCTCGGCGAGGCGCGCGGCGTCGCGCTCTTCGTCGCCGGCGACGAGGGGCTCACGGTGAGCGGCTACGCGCCCGCGACCGTCAAGCAGGCGGTCGTCGGCCACGGCCGCGCGACGAAGGACCAGATCGGCTACCTCGTGCGCGCGCTCCTCTCGCTGCGCCGCACGCCGGAGCCCGACGCCGCCGACGCGCTCGCCATCGCCATCTGTCACGCGCGCGCCGTGGCGGCGCCGGGCGCGGCCCGCGGGAGGCGCGCGTGATCGCCTCGCTGCGCGGCGCGCTGCGCGACAACGACGGCGTGACCGTGGTCGTCGAGGTCGCGGGCGTCGGCTACCAGGTCTTCGTGAGCGCCGCGGCGCTCGGCGCGCTGCCGGCGACGGGCAGCGAGGTCTTCCTCTACGTGCACTCCCACTTCATCAAGGACGAGCCCATCCGCCTCTACGGCTTCATGGACGCGTCGGAGCGCCGGCTCTTCCAGACGCTCATCGACGTCCAGGGCGTCGGCCCGCGGGTGGCCCTCGCCATCCTCGCGGGCCTGCCGCCCGACGAGCTCGTGCGCGCGATCTCGAAGGGCGACGTCGCGCGGCTCACGCAGATCAAGGGGGTGGGGCGCAAGATCGCCGAGCGCCTGGCCCTCGAGCTGCGCGACAAGATCGCGGCGCTGCCCGTGGCCGGCGGCCAGGCGCCCGACGCGGCGGCGCCGGCGGGCCCCGGCGTGCCCACGGGGCCGCTCGGCGAGGTCTACGGCGCGCTGCTGCACGCCGGCTACAAGCCCGGCGAGTTCGCGGCCCTCGTCGAAAAAATGGACGCCAGGCGCCCGGTCGCCGATCTTTTGCGTGAGGCGCTGGCCGCGCTCAGGCGAAAGTAGGCACCATGCCGCGCAAGCGACACGAGGACGGCGAGCGGGATCTCGGCGCCGAGGACGCCGGCATCGCCTCGCCCCGCGTCCTCTCGGCCGAGGCGTCGGGAACGTCGGGCGCGCCCGACGAGGACGCCGCGCTGCGCCCGCGCAGCTTCGCCGAGTTCATCGGCCAGAAGAAGGTCGCCGACAACCTCGCCGTCTACGTGCAGGCGGCGCGCAAGCGCGGCGACGCGCTCGACCACGTCCTGCTCTCGGGCCCGCCCGGCCTCGGCAAGACGACCCTCGCCTACCTGCTCGCGAACGAGATGGGCACCGAGTGCCGCGTCACCTCCGGCCCCGCGCTCGAGCGCAAGGGCGACCTCGCCGGCATCCTCACCTCCCTCGGCAAGGGGGACATCCTCTTCATCGACGAGATCCACCGCCTGCAGCCCGTCATCGAGGAGAGCCTCTACCCGGCCATGGAGGACTTCCGCATCGAGCTCGTCACGGGCGCCGGCGCCGGCGCGCGCGCCATCCCGCTGCCCATCGAGCGCTTCACGCTCGTGGGCGCGACGACGCGCACGGGCCAGCTCGGCTCGCCGCTGCTGTCGCGCTTCGGCATCGTCGAGCCCTTCGACTTCTACACGCCCACCGAGCTCACGACGATCGTGCGCCGCTCGGCGCGCCTGCTCGGCATCCCCATCGACGACGCCGGCTCCGAGGAGCTCGGCCGCCGCGCGCGCGGCACGCCCCGCATCGCCAACCGCCTCCTGCGCCGCGTGCGCGACTTCGCCGAGGTGCGCGGCGACGGCCGCATCACCAAGGACCTCGCCGACTACGCCCTGGACCGCCTCGAGGTCGACGCCCTCGGCCTCGACGCCGGCGATCGCAAGATCCTCTCGACGATCATCAGGCGCTTCGACGGGGGCCCCGTGGGCATCGACTCCCTGGCCGCCTCGCTCGCCGAGGACCGCGACACCCTCGAGTTCGTCTACGAGCCCTATCTCATCCAGGAGGGCTTCCTGCTCCGCACGCCCCGCGGCCGCCAGGTCACCAAGCGCGCCTACGAGCACCTCAGGCTCCCGCCGCCTTCGCGCCCCGGGCCCGGCAGCCAGTCGTCGTTGTTTTGACCGCGACGTTGTAGCTAAACATGTGTTCAGCTACACTGGGGACAAGCTGTGGAATCGCGACGAAGAGATCCGTCGATACCGATGCCTAGAGGGCACTGTCTTGTCTCTGCACTCGTCACCATGGTTTATGGAGGCGAGGACAGGCACGCATGCCTTCGACTTGCTACGACGGTGATCCGGATCCGTACCGCTACACGCGGTCGAAACGCCGTAGCGATCGAGCCGACTAGTCGCCGATGATCACGTTCGTCAAAGGCAACCTGTTCCAGTCACCCGCGAAGGTACTGGTGAACACGGTGAATACGGTCGGCGTCATGGGGAAGGGCATCGCGCTTGTCTTCAAGAACGTTTACCCGGAGATGTTCGCGCGGTATCAGAAACTTTGTGAGGAGAGACAGATCCGGGTCGGATCCCTCTGGCTATACAAGACACCTCATAAGTGGATATTGAATTTCCCAACCAAGGAGCATTGGAGGAGTCCTTCCACACCTGAGTATATCGAAGCGGGCCTGAGGCGATTCGTCGCCACGTATGCCGAGCAAGGAATTACGAGCGTCGCATTTCCCGAACTTGGCTGTGGGAATGGCGAGCTTGATTGGATAACAACGGTCCGTCCTCTGATGGTGCGGTACCTCGCCCGTCTGCCCGTCGACATCTTTATCTACGAGTACGTTCAGCCGGCGACGAAACCAGAACACAAGGACGTAGAGAGCGTGCGGTCGTGGTTAAGAAGCGAGCCGCGATCTCTGGCGTTTGATGAGGTCTGGAGCGATCTAAAGAGCGTTGTCGCTCGTGGTATCTCGCTCGAAACGTGGGACGAGCACGTCCCTTACGGACTCTTCACGACGGACTCGCCAGAGACTGGCATTCGGATCGAGCTTCGGACGAGAACAGCCTGGGCGAAAGTGTCGAGCTTGCTCTCGAAGGTGATTCCATCGCGCTGGCGTCCACGGATCCTCGGCCCCGAAGACATCTTCATCCCTCAAGAGGCACTGTTGGAGCTGTGGCAGGGCATTCGAGGGTACGGCTTCTGTGTCCCGCGAATCATGCCTGCTGGTCTTGATGTTCTTGCGCCATACCTGTTGCCACTGCTTGCGAAACTCCCATATCTGCCGCGTGTGGAACTAACAACTTCATCTGGCAACAAGCCGGAGACGGCTCTTCGCCTCTACGCGCTCCCCAAGGACCGGCCTGTGCAGCAAATGTTTGATGCGCTGATTCAGCCGGGATAGGCCCTTTGTCGCCGGTCAAGAAGGCGGATGCGGCTCAAATCCTTGACCATCTGGCCGCGCTCAAGACCGCGCCATGGCTCGGCCCCGCTCGAGCGTGGTGGCCCGATTGTCTCTTTCGCGTCGATGGGATGGAGGCGACAGCACGCATCCTGAACAGCGGTGCGCTTCTTTCTAGGGCGACCGCGACCGCTGAAGGCGTGTTGCTCTCGGACGCCGCAAGTCCACAAGTTATCGCTGCCACCAGCGAGCGCTGGAAGAACTACGTCAGGCTGTACTTTCGTCCGCGAACACCGACGCAGTTCCACAGCGAGGGTTTTAGAAGGACGGACGAATACGGCTTAGGCGCGCGATGTCCAGCTCCTGTCGTGATGGTATTCGACTCACGGCAGATCCTCGTGAGATCGGACGCTCTATTCTCGGACGGCAATTTGGCGGCGAATGCGTCCACTGGAGGCGATGCCGCATTCCTGCGTGGGATACCGTTCGAGCGCGTATATCACGACAGCTGGTTCGAGCAAGCGGACCGCAAGACAATCGTATTCAATCGCCATGCGGAGGTCATCATTCCGGACCGAATGTCGCTGGATGCGCTTCGCTTTATCGGGTGCCGAAGCCAAGCCGAGTACGAGACGCTTATATTTCTTCTCGACATTACGGCTCGAAAAAACTGGTCCAACAAGATCGGCCTGAGCGTTAAAGCGAACCTTCACAATAGGCACTGGTCATTCGTTGAACAGGCGGTTCTCGAAGCACATCAGGTCAAGTTTCGCTTCAATCCGTCCACCAAGACACCAGGTCCCTTCAACATACGAATGGACGTTATCGAGCACGCTGGCAAACGCCACTACTGGGAGTCGGCGTCGTACCTCGCAAACTCCGAATTGTCAGTGCGCCTAGGATCGATGTCGGAGCCGGGACCTTACACGGCTACGCTCCGGATTGAAGGCGACCTGGCGTATGCGAGTCGCTACCAAGCCACAGACATGCTGCTGTAACTTCGCGAAGTCCGCGCGCTCCTCCAGACTAGCCGGTCAGCTCTCACCGAACGCCCCCAGGTCGAGCTCGGACCGGAACACGACCCGCGCGGGCCCGCGCATGCGCACGCCGGAGTCGTCGGGCGCGACGGTGATCCCGAGCGGGCCGCCGGGCAGGTGCACGAGGAGCTCGCGGCCGCGCGGGAGGCGCTCCTCGACGGCGGCGGCGACGCCCGTCGCGCAGGCGCCCGTGCCGCAGGCGAGGGTGATGCCGCAGCCGCGCTCCCACACGACGAGGTCGATCTCGGCGTCCTTGCCGCCGGCGGCCCGGCGCACGCGCGCGAACTCGACGTTGGTGCGCCTGGGGAACGTGGGGGCGGTCTCGAGCGCGGGCCCGTACTTCGTGGCGAGCGCCATCAGATCCACTGTGGGGTCGTCGACGAAGATGACCGCGTGGGGGTTGCCCATCGACACGGCCGTGAACCGGAAGGTCCGATCGAGGGCGGTGATCGCCTCGCGCGTGACGCGCGCCGCGCCGCCGGGCGCGAGCGGGAGCTCGTCGCGCGTGAAGCGGGGGCGGCCCATCTCGACGGTGACGCTGTCGACGCGGCCGCCGCTGGCGGTCATTTCGCACGCGAGCAGGCCCGCGCCGGTGTCGATCTTGATGACCGGCTTGCGCAGGGCGGGCTCGCTCTCGTAGAGCACCTTCGCGACGCAGCGGATGCCGTTGCCGCACATCTCGGCCTCGCTGCCGTCGGCGTTGAGGACGCGCATGCGCGCGTCGCCCGAGCTGCCCGGCAAGATCGCGAGGACGCCGTCGCCGCCCACGCCGAAGCGGCGGTCGCAGACCTTGCGGACGAGCGCCGGGTCCTGCACGGCCGCGGCCTCCGGCGAGCCCGCGCGCGCGCGCAGGTCGACGACGACGAAGTCGTTGCCGAGGCCCTCGACCTTCGTGAACGGCAGCTGGGACATCCGCCCCAGTTTACTACTGCGCGGGAGCCGCCGGCGCCTCGGCGGGCGGCGGCGGGGCCGCGGCCCCTTCGGCCGGCGCGGCGCGGCGCTTCTTCTTGGGCCTGGGCGCCTCGCCTTCGGGCGCGGCCGCGTCCTCGGTCTTCGCCTTGCCCTTGGCCTTCGCGGCCGGAGCGGCCTTGGTGTCGGTCTTCTCACCGGGCGGCGTGAGCTTGAGGCTGCCCGCCTTGCCCGCTGCGCCCAGGTTCAAGGCGGGCGGGGCCGCGCCCGACGGCGGCTCGGACGAGCTCGGCGCGGCGCTCTCGCCCGGCGCCGTCGACTTCGTCTTGGCGTCCTCGCGCGCCTTGTCGAGCTCCTCCTTGAGCTTGGCCGCCTTCGCGTCCTCGGTCTTCTTCTCCTCGGCCTTGCGCTCGGCGAGCCGCTGCAGCCGCTTGGAGTCCTGCTGGCTCGAATAGTGCGCGAGCCCCAGCGACGTCACGAGGAAGAGGAACGCCGTCGCCGACGTGAGCTTCGTGAGGAAGTTGCCCGCGCCCGACGACCCGAAGACCGTCTGGCTGCCGCCGCCGCCGAAGGCGATGCCCATGCCGCCGCCCTTACCGGCCTGCAGGAGGACGACGATGATGAGGAAGATGCAGACGATGATGTGCAACGCCGTGAGGAACGTGACCATGACTAGGAGCCCTCTTTTACCATGCGGACGAACGACTCGGCCTGGAGCGACGCGCCGCCGACGAGACCCCCGTCGACGTCCGCCTCGGCCATGAGCGCGCGGACGTTGTCCGGCTTCATGCTGCCACCATAGAGGATGCGAAGCGAGGCCCCGACCCCCGCGTCCTTGGCCGCGAGGCGCGCGCGGATGAAGGCGTGGACCTCCTGCGCCTGCGCGGGCGTCGCCGTGCGCCCCGTGCCGATCGCCCACACCGGCTCGTAGGCGACGAGGCACTTGAGGATGTCGGGGCTCGAGATCCCCTCGAGCGCGCCGTCGAGCTGGGCCTGGATGCGGCCGAGCGTCTCGCCCGCGTCGCGCTCGGCCAGCGTCTCGCCCACGCAGACGATGGGGGAGAGCCCGGCGCGCAGCGCCGCCTTCGCCTTGAGGTTCACGGCCGCGTCGAGCTCGCCGAAGAGCTGCCGGCGCTCGGAGTGGCCGAGGATGACGTACCTGCAGCCCGCGTCGGCGAGCTGCGGGGCCGAGACCTCGCCCGTGAACGCGCCCTTGTCCTCGAAGTGGCAGTTCTGGGCGGCCACCGCCACGGGCCCGTCCTCGAGGCGCTTGGCGACCGCGTGCAGCGCCGTGAAGCTCGGCGCGACGACGACGTCGGCGCCCCGCAGGGTGGCGACGCCGTTGCGCACGTCCGTGGCGAGCGCCAGCGACTCGGCGATCGTGCCGTTCAGCTTCCAGTTGCCGCAGAAGAACGGCCGTCGAGGGGAGGCGGGCATCGGTTCCCGCTCAGACCTCGAGCGCGGCGAGGCCCGGGAGCTTCTTGCCCTCGAGGAACTCGAGCGACGCGCCGCCGCCCGTCGAGATGTGCGTGATCTTGTCGGCGACGCCGCTCTTGTGGATGGCCGCGACCGAGTCGCCGCCGCCCACGACGGACAGCGCGCCCTTCGTCGCGGCGATCGCCTTGGCGACCGCGAACGTCCCGGCCGCGAACGGCGCCGACTCGAAGACGCCCATGGGGCCGTTCCAGAGGATCGTCTTGGCGCGCGTCACGGCGTCGGCGAAGCCGCGCGCCGTCTCCGGCCCGATGTCGAGCGCCGCGAGGTCCTCGGGGATCTCCATGGCCTGCACGACGCGGCCCGACTCGGCCTTGATGCCCGCGGCGGCGACGGCGTCGCGCGGCAGCAGCACGTCGACGCCGGCCTCCTCGGCCTTCTTGAGGAACGAGCGGGCGACGGCGAGCTTGTCCTCCTCGACGAGGGAGCGCCCGAGGTGGCCGCCCTTGGCCTTGAGGAACGTGTTGGCCATGGCGCCGCCGATGAGCAGCTGGTTCACGCGGCCGAGCAGGTTCTCGAGGACGGCGATCTTGTCGGACACCTTGGCGCCGCCGATGATGGCGACGAACGGCCGCTCGACGTCGCCGAGCAGCTTGCCCAGGAACTTCACCTCGCGCTCCATGAGGAAGCCCATCCCCTTGGCGGCGACGAACTTCGTGATGCCGGCCGTCGAGGCGTGCGCGCGGTGGGCCGTGCCGAAGGCGTCGTTGACGTAGACGTCGGCGTAGCTCGCGAGCTGGCGCGCGAAGCCCTCCTCGTTCTCCTCCTCGGCGGGCGAGAAGCGCAGGTTCTCGAGCAGCGCGACGCCGCCGGCCGGCAGGTCGTTCACGACCTTGCGCGCGCCGTCGCCGACGGGCTCGTCCGTGAGGGCCACCTCGGCGCCGATGAGCTCGGCGAGCCTGGCGGCGACCGGCTCGAGCGAGTACTTCTTGTCGACCTTGCCCTTGGGCCGGCCGAGGTGGGAGGCCAGGACGACCCGCGCGCCCTTCTCGATGGCGTACTTGATCGTCGGGAGGCTCTCCCGGATGCGGGTGTCGTCGGCGACGCCGCCCGCGGGCGTGAGGGGAACGTTGAAGTCCACGCGGACGAACAGGCGCCGTCCCGCGATGTCGAGCTCGGAGATCGTCTTGATGGCCATGTTTTGCTCGCTTCCGGACAGAGATGACGCCGGCGCGCGCGCAAAAAAAACGCGCGCCTTGGCGGCGCGCGCGGAAGAATGCTCGAAGGGGAGGCTAAAAGCGAGAAAAAATAGGGGCTACGCGATTCTCAATCGAGGCGAGCGTCTTCCTTGATATCCGACGTCACGAGGCTGATCAGCTCGGTCGCGAGGGCGACGATCTGCTTCGGCTCGTAGCCATTCTGGCGCATCTCCTTGTAGATCGACTTCGACAGGATCTTGAGCGCCTTGTCCCGGTTCGGGATGGCAGCCGAGCCGGACGGGACCGCCGGGGCTTCCGCGACGGCCGACTTCATTTGGGTGACGACTTGAGGCATTGAGAACCCTCCTCCCAGAAGGTCGCGCCCTCTCATAGCACGGTATGTGCCAGACGCTAAACAAACATAAGTGCTGGTAATTCCTAGCGACTGCCTTCCATTTCGAATTGTCAACGCGCGTATCCGACTACGCACCCCCCGGCCCCCCCCTGCGGCAAAATGCCCGCAATCCGTGGGGAAATCGTGACATCGCTGTCACGGGGGCGGGCGTAGCTCTCGGCGGGGTGCGTAAACCCGTTTGCACCCGACGCTCCGAAGAACCGGGAAGTTCCCGGCGGCGCCCGCGTTTCCAGCGAGTAGAATCGGCAGCCGAAATCTACCAGCGGGGCTCACGTGAAGCACAGATACGATCGACGCGGTCTGGGCATCGAGGTCGCGCACCTCGTCAGTGGTGAGGTCATCTCCGTCCGCGTGCTGTCGGCGCGCGCGGAGCGCCGCGCCGCGCTCGCGGCGGCCGCCACGGTCCTGGGGTTGACGGCGCTCGCCGTCGTCGCCGCGACGGGCGTCCTGCGCGCCACGGGTCGCGTCGCGCACGTCGGGACCTTCGCGGGGATCTGGGCGGCGCTCGGCTTCGTGCTGACGGCGCTCGCCGCGCGCACCGCCGCCGGCCGCGCGAGCCGGTACCTCGTGGGCATCGACATCGACGACGACGCCTACGCGCCCACGCGGCGCGCGCTCGTGAGCCGCGGGCGTCACGGCTTCGAGCTGGGCCTCGCGCCCGGCATGCGCGGGGTCGTCGAAGCGGGCCCGGCGCCGCTCGACGTCGAGGCGCTCCTGCGCGCGGGCAGGACCAGCGTCCCCCTCGACGGGTCGGCGCGCGCCGAGATCACGATGTCCGCGACGACGTTCGTCGTGCGCGTCCTCGCGCCGAGCGAGCTCCAGGCGCCGGCGGCGCTGCCGCGCGGCTTCCGGCGCCCCTTCGCGCGCCGCGCGCTCCCGCCGCTGCAGCTCGCGGGGCTGGCGGTGTTCTTCCTGAGCGTCCCCCTGCGGGCGCCCATCGGCGAGGCCGAGATGAGGTCGGCCATCCCGGCCGACGCGTCCCCTTGGGACGTCGAGAAGCTGCTGCGCGAGGAGGCGCAGAAGCAGGCGCGCTCGCTCCACGCCTGCTTCGATCCGCTGCCGCTCACCTGCCAGCACCCGGGGTACGTCGGCGTGGGGCTGTCGCTCGAAAAGGACGGCGAGATCCGCTCGAGCTGGATCGCGCGCTCGACCTACGGGCGCGACTGCCCCGTCGAGGCCTGCATGTCGAACGTCGTCTCGAGCTGGTTCTTCGAGCCCATCCCGGAGGCGATGCGCATCGTGCTGCCGGTCCAGGTGCTGCGCACCGACAAGCCGATCCCCGTCCAGCACGCGTCCCTCGAGCCGCGTCCCGAGCTGCCGTGAGCACCGAGGAACACTCGCGCGCCATCGCCTTGCTCGAGGCGAACCACGCCTTCCCGACGGACTACGCCCTCTCGGTGATCGCGCGCAACGCGGACGACGTCGCGGCGCGCGTCGTGGCGGCGGCCTTCGAGGACGCCGATCGGCCGGAGGGCGCGCACCAGGCGCTGCCCTCGTCGGGCGGCAAGTACATCAGCCACCGGCTCACCATCCACTGCGAGGACGCCGAGCACGTCCTGCGGGTCTACGCGCGCCTGCGCGCCATCGACGGCGTCCTCACCATCCTCTAGATGGCGACGCCCGCGTCCCCCGAGGAGAAGCTCACGGACGAGACGCGCGTGCTCGTCTCGGTGGCGAAGCGCCAGTGGGAGCGCACGTTCGACGCGATCTCCGAGCCGCTCATGATCATCGACGCCCAGTACGTCATCAAGCGCGCCAACCTCGCGCTCGCCGACGAGCTGGGCATGGCCATCCAGCGCGTCGTCGGGCAGCGGTGTCACGAGGTGCGCGGCGCCTCGACGCAGCGGTTCGTGGGGAGCGGCGCGGCGCCGTGCGCGGGCTGCCCGGTCGCCGAGGCGCAGCGCTGCGGCGTCGCGGCCGACGGCGAGGTGCGCTCGGCTCACGGCCGCACCTACACGCTGCGCGCCTTCCCGGTCGCGGGCGACGACCAGGGCGGGGGGCGAGACGGCGCCGAGAAGCTCACGGTCTGCCACTATCACGACGTCACCGACGAGCGGCTCATGACGCGCGAGCTGGCCAGCACCGAGCGCCTGGCGGCCATCGGACGCCTCGCGGGCGGCGTCGCGCACGAGATCAACAACCCGCTCGGCACGATCCTGGCCTTCACGCAGATCATGCAGCGCCAGAGGGTCACGGACGCCGAGCGGGAGGAGTACCTCGCCGACATCGAGCAGAGCACGCTCCGGTGCAAGGCCATCGTCGAGTCGCTGCTGCGCTTCTCGCGCCAGGCGTCGGGGACGGAGCGCCGCAGCCTGCTCGTCAACGACGTCGTCCGCGACGCCGTGCGCGCCTACGCGGCCCGCGAGCCCGAGCGCGCGCACCCGGCGCGGCTCCTCCTCGCCGAGCGCGTGCGCCCCGTGCTGGGCGACGCGGGCCAGCTGCAGCAGGTCGTCACCCACCTGCTCGCGAACGCCCTCGACAGCGGCGGGCGGCGCGGCGAGGTGGAGATCTCGACCACCACGGACACCGACGACGTCATCATCGCCGTCCGCGACCGCGGCGCCGGGATCCCCGAGGAGAACCTGCAGCGGCTCTACGAGCCGTTCTTCACGACGAAGGAGGAAGGCAAGGGGCGCGGGCTCGGCCTGGCCGTCGTCTACGCCATCGTCAAGGAGCACGGCGGCAAGATCGTCGCCCGCAACCGCGACGGCGGCGGCGCCGAGTTCGTCGTCACGCTGCCCGCGGCGCCGAGCTAGTCGCCTCGCCACGCGCGCGAGCGCGCGACGGCGTCCTGGTAGTCCTCGAGGGAGGCCTGGCGGCGCGTCGAGCTCCAGCCGAGGATCTCGCCGAGCGAGGCGGCGACGAGCGGCGCGGCGCCGAGGCCTTGATCGCGGGCCTGGCGGAAGAGGGGCACGCGGCGCATGAGCACGTCGGACACCTCGCGCGCGTGCTCGTGCTGGATGGCGTGGACGACCTCGGCCCAGAGGTACGGGAGCTCGGGGTCGATGCGCGAGGCGAGGGCGGGCGCCGTCGCGCGCAGCGCGAGCACGTCGAGCACGCGCGAGCCGTACGTGCGGGCCAGGTGCTCCCGCACGTCGGGCGGCAGCTCGTCGCGATCGGCGGGCAGCTCGGGCAGCGCGGCGCCGCCCGGGAGCGGGCGCGTCGCCGTCACGCAGGGGCCGATGGGCTCCTCGCGCCCCTTGTCGCGCAGGATCTCGGCGACCTCGTCGACGACCTGCTCGCCCATGCGCCGCAGCGTCGTGAGCTTCCCGCCAACGATCGTGAGCAGGCCGTCGGGCTCGCGCAGGAGCTCGTGCTCGCGCGAGGTCTGGGAGGGCGTGCTCGCCGAGGATCCGGAGGGGGCGAGCAGCGGCCGCAGGCCGGCCGTCGTCGCGATGACGTCGTCGTCGCCGAGGCGCGCGGGGGGGAAGGCGTGGTTCGCGGCCTCGAGCAGGTACGCGACGTCGGCGCGGCGCGCGCGGATCTCGTCCGAGGGGAAGGGCGGGGCGTCGCCGCCCTTGGCGGGCGTCCAGTCGGTGTCGGTCGTGCCGATGAGCGTGCGCGGGCCGGCCGGCATGACGAAGAAGAGCCGGTTGTCGCGCGGCGAGCGCAGCACGACGACGCGCCCGCCGTGAGGCAGGCGGTCCGCCGGGACGACGATGTGCACGCCGAGCGTGGGGCGAAGGTTCCGCCGCGTGGCGCTCCGCTCGAAGGCGTCGGAGAACGGCCCCGTGGCGTTGACCACGACCTTGGCGCGCACCGAGACGGCCGGGGACTTGAGATCGGCGAGGACCGTCGCGCCGCGCACGTAGCCCCGCCCGTCGCGCTCGAGCGCCCACACGGGCGCGTGCGAGAGCACGACGGCGCCCGCGCTCTCGGCGTCGAGGACGTTCTCGAGCACGAGGCGCGCGTCGTCGGTCTGGCAGTCGACGTAGCACTGCGCGCCGAGGAGGTTCGCGCTGCGCAGCTCGGGCGCGACCGCGTACACCTCGTGCGCGGCGAGCCGCCGCGACGTCGCCGGCGGCCGCCAGAGCGCGAGCGCGTTGTAGAGCCGGATGCCCACACCCTCGACGAAGAGGCCGGGCCGCTCGCCCCGGTACCCGGGGAACACGAACTCGACGGGGCGGCAGAGGTGGGGCGCCGTGTGCATGAGGTTCCGCCGCTCGGAGAGCCCTTCGAAGACGAGGCGCAGGTCGCCGTACTGGAGGTAGCGGAGCCCGCCGTGGATGAGCCGGGACGACTGGCTCGAGGTCTGTCCCGCGAAGTCGCCCGACTCGCACAGGGCGACGCGCAGGCCCCGCGTGGCGGCGTCCCGCGCGATGCCGGCCCCCGTCGCGCCGCCGCCCACGACGAGGAGGTCGAAGTCCTCGCTCGCGAGGCGCGCGAGCGCGACCGCGCGAGACGGGGGCGGGGTCATTCCTTGAGGGCGATGTGCAGCTCGTCGAGCTGTCGCTTGGAGACGCTCGACGGCGCGTCCGTCATGAGGTCGGTGCCCTTCTGCGTCTTGGGGAAGGCGATGACGTCGCGGAGCGACTCCGCGCCGCAGAGGAGCATGGCCAGGCGGTCGACGCCCGCGGCGATGCCGCCGTGGGGCGGGGGGCCGTACTTGAACGCCTCGAGGAGGAAGCCGAACTTCGCCTTGGCGTCCTCGTCGGAGAGGCCGAGGGCCCGGAAGACGCGGGCCTGCACGTCGGAGCGGTGGATCCGGATCGACCCGCCCGCGATCTCGTTGCCGTTGAGCGTGAGGTCGTAGGCCCGCGCGCGCACGGACGCGGGGTCGGTCTCGAGGCGCTCGAGGTCGTCGGGGTTCGGCGCCGTGAAGGGGTGGTGCGAGGCGACGAGGTGCCCGTCGTCGCCCTGCTCGAAGAGCGGGAAGTCGGTGACCCAGGCGAAGCGCCAGACGTCCTTCGGGATGAGCTCGAGCTTGCCGGCGACGTGCAGGCGCAGCGCGCCGAGCACGGCGTTCACCAGCTTCTTGGCTCCGAACTGCAGGAAGAGGAGGTCACCCTCCTGCAGGCCGGCCGCGTCGTTGATCGCGGCGCGCAGGCCGTCGGCCATCGTCTTCATGGGCGTCTGCGTCCAGGCGCCGCCCGCGCCGACGCGCGCGCGCGCGAGGCCCCCCGCGCCGAAGCCCTTGGCGAACTCCTCGAGCTTGTCGAGGTCCGAGCGCGCGAGCTTCGCGGCGTTCGCGGCCGGCAAGCGCCAGCCCTTGACGACGGCGTTCGGTGACTTGACCGCCGACTGCAGGAGCCCGACGCCGCCGCCGTCGTGCGCGCGCACGAGGTCGGTGAGCTCGCAGAGCGGGAGGTCGAAGCGGAGGTCCGGCTTGTCGGAGCCGTACTTGCCCATGGCCTCGGCGTAGGTGAGCCGCGGGAGCGGCAGCTTCACCTCGGCGCCGAGGACGTCCTTCCACAGCGCCGCCACGAGGCCCTCGACGATGCCCTGCACGTCCTCCTCGACGACGAAGCTCATCTCGAGGTCGATCTGGGTGAACTCCGGCTGGCGGTCGAGGCGCAGGTCCTCGTCGCGGAAGCAGCGGACGATCTGGAAGTAGCGGTCGAAGCCCGACACCATGAAGAGCTGCTTGAAGATCTGGGGGCTCTCGGCGAGCGCGTAGAACTGGCCGGGGTTGAGGCGCGAGGGCACGAGGAAGTTGCGGGCGCCGCCGGGCGTGTACTTGACCATGAACGGCGTCTCGATCTCCGCGAAGCCGTTCTGCGCGAGGTGGCGGCGCGTCGTCTGATAGACCGTCGAGCGCACGAGGAAGTTCTTCTGCAGCGCGGGGCGGCGCAGGTCGAGGTAGCGGTGCTTGAGGCGCACCGACTCGCCCGCCAGCGTCTGGTCGTTGATCTCGAAGGGCGGCGTCTCGGCGCGCGAGAAGATCGTGAGCTTGTCGGCCTTGACCTCGATCTCCCCCGTCGCGAGGTTGGGGTTCTTCTTGCCGCCGCGCTCGACGACCTTGCCGGCGACGCCCACGCAGAACTCGTGGCGCAGCTCGCCCGCGAGGGCGAACGACTCGGCCTGGTCCGGCTCGAAGGCCACCTGCGTGATGCCGCCGCGATCGCGCAGGTCGATGAACACGAGGCCGCCGTGATCGCGGCGCGACGCCACCCACCCGAACAGCACGACGTGCTTGCCGGCGTCGGCGGCGCGCAGGGCGCCGCAGTCGTGGGAGCGTTTGAGGTCTGTCAGGAACTCGGGCATGGCTGCACACTGTATACGCTGCGCGGGCCGGCGGCGAGCCCGAGTGCGTCGTGGCCTGGCGCTCCAGGCGCGCCGATGGGGCTTGCCCTCGCGCGAGGGCTCACCTAACTTGGGATCGTGAAGCTGCGCGTCCTCTACCACGGCAACTGCTTCGATGGTTGCAGCAGCGCGGGGGTGTTCACGCGCTTCTACAAGGAGCGCATCGCCAAGGGGCCCGTGGACATCGTCTACCGGCCCATGGAGCACAAGGGCGAGGCGCAGGCCTTCCCGGCCGACGCCTTCGACGGCGACGAGAACGCCTGCGTGGACTTCCGCTACTCGCAGGACCCGCGGCTGTCGTGGTGGTTCGATCACCACGCGTCGGCGTTCCAGCTGCCCGGCGACGAGGCGCACTTCCGCGCCGACGCGACCGGCCGCAAGTTCTACGATCCGACGGCCAAGAGCTGCACGAAGTTCCTCGCCGACACGGTCTCGGCGAAGTTCGGCTTCGACGCCAAGCCCATCGAGGAGCTCGTCGAGTGGGCGGAGATCATCGACGGCGCGCTCTTCCCGAGCGCGAAGATGGCCGTCGAGCTCAAGGAGCCCGCGCTGCGGCTCATGACCTTCATCGAGAACAACCGCGACAACGCCACGGCCGAGCGCTTCATCCGCGATCTCGTCTCGCGGCCGCTGGCGGACATCGCGGCCGATCCGTACGTCACCGAGCCGCTCGGCCCCGTGCTCGAGCAGCACCAGCGCAACATCGAGGCCATCCGCAAGGCCGCCAAGCTCGACGCCGGCGTCGTGCTGTTCGACGTCGCGGACCACAACATCGGCGCGTTCAACAAGTTCATCTCCTACTACCTCTTCCCCGAGACGCGCTACTCGGTGGGCGTGACCCTGGGCGCGCGCGCCAAGGTCTCCGTGGGCTCGAACCCCTGGTCGAAGGCGCCGCGCACCCACGACATCAGCAAGATCTGCGAGCGCTACGGCGGCGGCGGCCACCCCGTCGTCGGGGCCGTCTCCGTCCCGCGCCACGAGGTCGAGCGCGCGCGGCAGATCGCGCGCGAGATCGTGGCCGAGCTGCAGACCTGAGGGTCCCTCACCCCGGCCCTCTCCCCTCTCGGGGCGGGGCGAGGGGCGCTACCTCCGGACGGGGCGGTGCGCGCCGCGGCGTCGCACGACGGGGCGGGGGCGCTTCGTCTTGGCGGGCGGCGGGGCCTTGCCGCCGGGCGGGGGCGCGCCGTTGCCGCGCGCCTCCAGCTTCTCGAGCCGCTCGCGCATGCGGGCCTGCTCGGTCCGCAGGCGGTCGAGCTCCTCGCGCAGCTTCTGCGTCTCGGTGCCGGCGCGCGCGCCGTCGCGCAGCGCGCGGATGGCGTCGGTCATGCGCCGGCGCGCGCGGCCGTCGAGCTCGGCGGCGAGCGTGCGCTCGATGGCGGGCACGGCCTCGGGTAGTCCGATGCGGGCCAGGGCCGCGGCGGCCTCGCCGCGCACGCGGAAGTCGGGATCGCCCAGGCAGTCCTCGACGAGCTCGCGCCCGGCGCGCGCGAACGACGTGCCGGCGCTGAGCTCGGCGGCCGCGATCACGACGGCGCGGCGCGCGAGGAACACGCCCGCGCCGTGCGGCCGCCACGCGCCCCGGATGACGGCCAGCGCGCGCTCGTCGCCCGAGAAGCCGAGGCCCTCGATGGCGCGCGTGCGCAGGATGTCCTGGAAGGCCGGCTTGCCGAGCAGCGTGGGCAGGATCTCGAGCGCCAGCGGCGAGCGCGTGCGGCCGAGCGCGAGGGCGGCCTCCGCCTCGACGAAGACGCTGGGATCGCCCTTCTGCAGGCGCGTCGCCAGGGCGCGCGCCGCCCGCTCGTCGCCGCGCCACTCGCCGAGGGCGGCGGCCGCGGCCCGCCGGACCTTCGGGTGCGCGTCGTCGAGGCCGGCGACCAGGGCGGCGAGCGCGTCGTCGCGCCGGGTGCGCCCCAGCGCCCGCGCCGCCGCGACGCGCACGGCCCAGAAGCGATCGCGCTTGAGCGCGGCCGAGAGCGCCTCGACCGAGGCCGGCTCGACGAGCCCGCCCAGCGCCGTGGCCGCCAGCGCGCGATCGACGCCGAGCCGCGCCGCCTCGAGCTGCCGCCGCCAGAGCGGCCGCGGCTTCTCCATCTTCACCGTCTTGAGGATGACGTCGCCCGGGTCGAAGATCACCTGCGTCGGGCGCGCGGCCAGGCGGAACTCGAAGGCGTGCGTCGCCTCGCCGATGGAGACCGGCTCGTCGCGCTCGCGTCCCTCGACCTCGAAGCGCACGTGGGTGTCGAACTTGAACAGGGGCGCCTCGGCGCTGACGGCCTGCTTCTGCGCGACGCGGAGGGTGCCCAGCTTGCGGTCCTCGTCCCACTCCCACGCGCACTCGAGCTCGGGGTGCCCGGGGCGCGCGATCCAGCGGTCGATGAACTCGTCGTAGCTCTGGCCCGAGGTCTCCTCGACGGCGCGCGCCAGATCGCGCGTCTCGACGGACCCGCGCGCGTGCTTGCCGACGTAGTGGCGAAGCGCGCGCCAGAAGAGCCCGTCGCCCAGCGCGTGCCGGAGCATGTGCAGGACGCGGCCGCCCTTGTCGTAGAGGTGCGCGTCGAAGAGGTGGATCGGCTCCTCGTACTGCCGGCAGACCACGGGCCGCTGGTAGCGGCTCGCCTCGGCCAGGTAGCCCTCGGTGTCCGCGAGCAGCTCGACGTCGGCCTCGTCGCGCCCCTTGGCGTGCTCGCGCCACACGTACTCGAAGTAGGTGGCGAAGCCCTCGTTGAGCCAGCCCTCGGACCACTCGCGGCACGTCACGAGGTCGCCCCACCACTGGTGCGCGAGCTCGTGGGAGACGAGGCCGTCGACGTCGTGGTCGAGCCCGGCCCGCTCGTCGACGAGCGCGAGGTCGGTGAGCGTCGTCGCGCTCGTGTTCTCCATGCCGCCGAAGATGAAGTCGGGCACGGCGATCTGGCTGTAGCGCTTGTGCGGGTAGGGCACCCCGATGCGCTCGGAGAAGTAGTCGATCATCGCCGGCGTGCGCGCGAAGCTCCGCCGCGCGTCGGCCTCGCGCCCGGGCGCCGCGTAGTAATAGACGTCGACGCCGGTCTTCTCCGCCTTGTCGCGGAGCTCGACGAAGGGGCCGCACACGAGCGTCACGAGGTACGCGGGCTGCGGGAAGTCGAGCCTGTAGTGCCAGCGCACGCGCGCGCCGCCCGCTCGGCCTTCGGCCGGGAGCTCCGTGCGCTCGACGAGGTCGCCGTTCGAGAGCACGAAGTTGCCGGCGGGCGCCGTGCACACGACCTCGGTCGTGAACTTCTCGATGGGGTGGTCGATGCACGGCCAGTAGTGGCGCGAGTCGTCGTCCTGCCCCTGCGTCCAGCACTGGAGCGCGCGGTCGGGGTGTCCCTCGTCCGGGCCCATGAAGTAGAGCCCCCGGCGCGGCGCGCACCGGTAGCGGATCTCGGCGCGGAACTCGGCGTCGCGCCCGAAGGGCCGCTCGCACGTCACGCGCAGCTTCACGCCGTCGTAGTCGAAGGGCGCGGGCCGCCCGTCGAGCGCGACGGCCTCGATCTCCATCTCCACGGCGTCGAGCGTGAACACCGCGAGCTCATCGCTGCGCGAGGCCAGCGTGAGCGTCGCCGCGCCCGCGAGCCGCCGGCCCGGCAGGTCGAGATCGAGCTCGAGGCGCGCGTGCACGACGCGGAGCGAGCGGTCGGCGGTGAAGTTGTGCTTGGTCCCGGGGGGCGCGAAGGGTTGGGCCATGGGCATTTATCGACGACGGGCTCCCACCTTACGGGGCCCGCCGCGCACGGTCAAACGACGTCTCGACCGCCGGCGGCGCCCGCGTCATTATCCTGGCGCCATGGACTCCCGCGAGCCGGTCCGCCGGCGCCACCACGTCCCGCGCGCGACCCCGCGGGAGGTCTACGACGTCGTCGTCGACTTCCCCGCTTATCCGCGCCTCTTCCCCGAGCTCAAGGAGGCGCGCGTCCTCTCGCGCACCGGCGACGTCGCGCGCGTCGAGTTCCGCGCCCACATGGTCATGCCCATCCGCTACGTCCTCGACCTCACCTGCGCGAGCTCGGCGGCGCCGCTCACCGTCGACTGGAAGTTCGTCGAGGGCGAGATCGTCACCAACAACGTGGGCGGCTGGCGCTTCTCGCCCGAGGGCGACGGCACGGCCGTCGACTACACGGTGAGCCTCGACGTCAAGGCGCCCGTGCCCGGCTTCGTCCTGCGCAAGATCATCGACGGCCTCGTCTCGGCCTCGCTGCCCAACATGTTCGTCTCCCTCGAGCGCGAGGTGCGCCGGCGCCAGGCCGCGGGGGCGGCCGCCGCGCCCCCCTCGAGCACTACTTGAGCTTCGCGGCGGCCCGCGGGCGCGGCCGCGGCCCCGAGACGCTGGCATTCCCGGGGACGTAGAAGCGCAGGAGCCGCGCGGCCCAGCGGCCGGCGTAGTCGACGCCCACGCGCGGCGAGCGGGCGACGCGCGCCACGACGTGCCCGTCGTCGACGACCACGAGCCCGGCGTCCGCGCGGGTCAGGTCGGTGCCCTTGTCGGCGAGGGTGATGCCGAGGCCGTCGCAGAGCTTGGCGGGGCCGCGCAGGTCGGCGGGGTGGCCGCCGCCGCCCAGGGGCTCGGCGGCGCGGATGAGGACGGCGCCCGCCACGCCGTCGGTCTCGGTGACGAAGTTCATGCAGTGGTGCATGCCGTAGATGAAGTAGACGTAGAGGAACCCGGGCGGGCCGAACATGATCGCCGAGCGGGGCGTGGGGCCGTTGCGCGCGTGGGAGGCGAGGTCCCGCTCCCCGAGGTAGGCCTCGACCTCGACGATGCGCGCGCGCACCGTGCGCCGGCCGAGGCGGCGCACGAGCACCTTGCCCAGGAGATCGCGTGCCACGGCCACCGTGGGCCGCGCGTAGAAGGCGCGGGGCAGGGGCGGCGGGGCGAGGGCGGCGGGCACGCTACTCGAGCAGGAGGCGCGCCCGGTCGACGCCGCCCAGCAGCCGGCTGAAGCGGCCGCTCGCCTCGAGGGCGGCGAGCATCCCCGTGGCGGCGCGCTGGTAGGCGTCGCGCTCGATGAGCCCCGCGACCAGCCGGTAGCGCAGGAACAGGAACGCCGTCTGCGCGACGTCCGAGAGGCAGTAGTTGCGCAGCGACTCGATCTGGCCGGCGTGGAAGAGGCCCTCGACCTGGCTGCCGTCGACGCCGTCCTTGCCGGGCAGGCCGATGAGCCGCGCCGCCCCGTCGAGCGACGTCATGCGCGCGGCGCCGTGATCGGAGATGACGTCGGCGAGATCGAGGTGCCCGTCCTCGCTGAAGCGGTAGCGATAACCCTCGCCGCGGTAGTACCAGTTGAAGTTGAGCCCGAAGCGCAGCCCGCGCAGCGCGAGCACGGGCAGATCGAAGCTGCGTCCGTTCCACGTCACGATGTGCGGCTTGCGCTGGTTCATGAAGTCGGCGAAGTCGGCCATCATGCCGGCCTCGTCCTTGCCCTCGCCGATCGTGCCGATGCGCTTGACGGCCAGGTCCTCGTCGAGCCACATCACGCCGAGCACGATGGGGCGGCAGGCGTAGAGGGGCGGGAAGGGCCGCTCCACGCCCGCCGGCAGCTCGGGGGGCGAATAGAGCTCGGGATCCGGGATGGTCTCGATGTCGAGGACGAGGTAGCTCGCGGGGCCCGCCATGAGCTCGCATCTTAGCGCGCGCGGCGGCGCCGCGATCGACGCAACCGCACTCGTGTTACAACCGCGGCCATGTCATCGACGCGCGCACGAACGAAGCGGAGGGCGGCGCTCGCGTGGGCGGCCTCCGGCCTGCTGGCGCTCCTCGGCGGCTGCGCTCACCGGCCGCCCGTGCAGCCCTGGCAGCGCGAGCACCTCGCCAAGCGCGGCATGCGCCTCGACATGCCCGACGAGCTCGTCGAGGACCGCTTCCGCCAGCACTGGTACGGCGCGCGCGAGGGCTCCGATCTCGGCTACGGCGAGCCCGGCGGGGGCTGCGGCTGCAATTGACGCCCCTGGCGGCACTCGGGCGCGCGCCGGCGCCACGGCGCGCGCTCCTCGCCCTCGGCCTGTTCGCGGCGGCCGCCGCGACGGCGGGCCGCGCCCGCGCCGAGGACTACGTCACCCTCCGCGGCGCCTACTACCGCGAGCCCTCGACGCGGGTGATCCAGCCCATGGTCGAGGTCGAGCGCGACTCGCCGAGCGGCTGGGACGCCAAGGCCCACTTCCTCGTCGACACCATCACCTCCGCGTCGGTGTCCGCCGGCACCGCGGCCGACACGATCTTCACGGAGACGCGCTCCGAGGCGGGGCTCGCCGTGCGCAAGCGCTGGAGCCGCTCGGAGCTCATCGGCTCCTACAAGTACAGCGCCGAGTCCGACTACTGGTCGCACTCCTTCACGCTCTCGGGCGCCCAGCGGTTCTGGGGCGACACGGCGCGCGTCGCCGCGGCGTTCGGCCTCAGCCTCGACACGCAGGGGACGCGCTTCCGCACGCCGGAGTGCGCGACGCCGCCCAGCCACACCTGCCCGCTCGACACGACCTTCGGCGGCGTCTCGTACACGCAGATCATCTCGCCCGTGCTCCTCGCCCAGGTCTCGGCCGAGACGGCCTACCTCGACGGCTTCCAGTCGAACCTCTACCGGCTCACGCCCTACGGCTACGAGCGGGTGCCCGACAAGCGCCTGCGCAACGCCCTCGCGCTGCGCGTGGCCTACTACGTCCCCGCGCTCGAGCTCGCGCTGCGCCTCGCGTACCGCTACTACTTCGACGTCTTCCCCGGACAGGCGCCCAACTACGACGGCGATCCGTGGCGCCTCCAGTCGCACATGCTCGAGCTGCGCGCGTACAGGCCGATCACGCGCGATCTCACGGTGCGCCTCATGTTCCGGCGCTACTGGCAGAACTGGGCCGCCAACTTCTGGACGACCATGCTCGAGGCTCAGTCCGCGCCCGTCATGACGGCGCCCACCTACTACACGAGCGATCCGAAGCTCATGCACGTGCAGACGTCGTATCCGGAGATCGAGCTCGTGTGGCAGGCGGAGGCGCTGCGCCCCGTGCCCGTGCTCGGCTGGCTCTCGGCGGGCACCTTCACGATCTCCTACGGATACTACTTTCAGAACGACAGCTTCGGGGACGCCCACGTGCTGCAGGCGGGCTACACGATGCCATACTGAGACGGTGCCCGGTCTCGAGGACAGCCCCCGCGGCTCGCCCCGCGCCTTGCGCGTCGTCCGCGCCGCGCAGCTGCGGGCGCGCGCCACGCGCCGGGCCATCGGGCAGATCGCCCTCGGATCGACGTTCCTCGTGGGCGCGCTCGCCTTCGCGCGCGCCCCCGACCGCGGCGAGCGCGGCAGCGTCGTCTGGATGACGCTGCTGCTCGTCCTGTCGATGCTCGACGTCGGCATCGGGCTCCGCGCGCTCGCCCGGCTGCGCCGCAAGGCCGGGCGGCTCTGGCTCGCGGCGACGGCGGCCTGGGGGCTGCTGTCGACGGTCGTCGTCGGCTTCCTCCTGCGCGGTTGACCGCGGCCCGGACCCGGCGATGATGCGCCCACGACCATGAGCGAGCAGGAGACGCCGCCCGCGACCCGGCCGCGGGCCATCCTCATCACGGGCTCGTCGTCGGGCATCGGGCGGGCCCTCGCGCGCCGCTTCGGCGAGCGCGGCTGGCGCGTCTTCGCGACGATGCGCGCGCCGGACGGCCCGGGCGGCCGCGCGCTCCGCGACGAGGCGGCCGAGCGCGGCTGGCGCCTGACGACGCCCGCGCTCGACGTGACGCGCGACGACTCGGTCGACGCGGCCGTGAGCGCGGCCCTCGCCGAGACCTCGGGCCGCCTCGACGTGCTCGTCAACAACGCGGGCTATTATTCGCTGGGCGCCCTCGAGGATTGCACGCCCGACGAGCTGCGCGCGCAGCTCGAGACCAACGTCGTCGGCGTCCAGCGCGTCACGCGCGCCGTGCTGCCGGCGATGCGCGCGCGCCGCGGCGGCACGATCGTGACGCTCGGCTCGATCTCGGGGCGGGTCGCCGTCCCGATGTGCGGGGCGTACACGGCGTCGAAGTGGGCCCTCGAGGGCATGATCGAGGCCCTGCGCCTCGAGCTCCTGCCGTTCGGCGTGCGCGTCGTCCTCATCGAGCCCGGCCCCTACGAGAGCGACCTGCACGCGAACGAGCGGGAGGCCGCGGCGTCGCGGCGCCCCGAGAGCCCCTACGCCACGATCATGGCGGCCTACCGGCGACAGGCCGAGGCGCTGCGTCGCGCGCCCCTGCCGGGCCTCGTCGACGTCATCGAGCGGGCCGCCACCTCGCCGAGCCCGCGCCTGCGCTGGCCCGTGGGGCCGACCTCCCTCACGGCGGGCCGCCTCCGCGCCCTCTGCCCCGACTTCGTCTACGAATGGATCATGCGCCTCGGGTTCCCGCTCCGGCGCTCGATGGCCCTGCCGCCCGCGGCGCCTCCGGCCCCCGGCGCCGGCCCCTGAGGCGGCCGGGCGCGCCGCGAGGGGCGGACGCCGCGGAGGCGGGCCGCATCACGATTTGTCGCGCTATAATCGCGAGACCTTGCCGTCCGACAAGCTCACGCGCCAGCAGGTCGAGTTCGTCCTGCGGCGCGCCGCCGAGATCGACACGCACCGTCCCGCGAGCGCCGAGCACGGACAGGGCAACGATCCGGACGACGGACAGGACGGCCTCACCGTCACGGACCTCCTCAAGCTGGGCGAGGAGGCGGGGCTGCGCGGCGGGGCCGTCTCGCAGGCGCTCACGGAGCTGCGCCGGGGCGTCTCGATCGAGCCGGAGGAGCGCGGCGTCGTCGCGCAGGCGCTCGGGGCCAGCCGCATCATCGTGAGCCGCGTCGTGCCGGCGCCCGTCGACATGGTCCGCCGCGCCGTCGACCGCTTCTTGCGCGAGCAGCTCATGACGGTGCGCCGCCACCACGGCGCGCGCATCGAGTGGGAGAGGGCGCAGGGCATCTGGCCGGGCCTCGTCCGCTCGCTCGACTTCTCGAAGCGTTACGCCTTCAGCCTCGTGTCGCGCGTCGAGACCGTCGTGGCCGAGGAGCGCTCGGGCGACCTCGACGCGCCCGACACGTCGGTGACGTTCAACATCGACCTCGCCGACATGCGCCGCGAGCGCCTCACGCAGATGGGCCTGCGCTCGGCCATGGCCTTCGCCATCGTGGGGCTGGGCGGCGCCGCGATGTTCCCCGGCTTCGGCGTGCCCGACCTCGTGGCCCTCGCGAGCGGCGGCGTCGCCGCGGGAGGGATCTTCGCGCTCGATCGCAAGCGCTACCTCGAGAGCCGCAGCCGCGTCGCCCTCGCCCCCGAGCGCTTCCTGGACCTCCTCACCCAGCGTCAAGCGAACCGCCGCGGCCCGCGCCCGACCGAAGACGAGCCCTGATCCGCCGAACGCCCCTCCGGGAGGCGAGCCCGGTCGCCGTCAGAAGCTGGGAGTCGCGAGGCCGTCCTCGTCGGGGACGCCCGGGGTCTTGCGCTTGCCGCCGCCCTTGTGGCCGCCCGCGACCTTCTTCTTCTCCGGCTCGGGCTTCTGCGCGACGGGCTGGGGCGGCGCCTCGATCCTCTCGAGGGCGACGTGCACCGTATTGTCCTCGGACAGATCGGCCGTGACGCCGTAGTCCTTGTAGCCGTCCTTGCGGAGGACGTAGTCCACCGCCGGCCCATTGTGGGGAAGCTTGACGTCGACCGGGGCGGGGCCGAGGTCCTGGTTGTCGCTCTTGCGGAAGACGTGCGAGCCGGCCGGGCTGGCCTCGAAGCGGACGGTCACGGTGGTCTTCGCGGGCGGCGGAGGCGGCGCGACCGCCGCCGGCGCGGGGGCCGCCGCGACGGCGCCCTTGGGCGCGTCGCTCGACTTGCCGATGACGACGAAGGCGATGGCCGCCGCGGCCACGAGCGCCACGCCGCCGCCCACGATGAGGCCCGTCTTCTTCTTGGGCGGCCCGAGCTCGTCGTCGATCTCGGAGGTCGCGGAGGAGAGCGTCGTCGACTGGGCCTGCGGCGACATCGTCGTCGCGACGTTCGGTCGCACGCCGGTGGCCGCCGCCGGGCGCTTCGCCAGGCCGGGCGCCTTGTGCGCCGCCGCGCTCGCGACCTGGATCTCTCCGAGGAGACCCTTGCGGAACTCGTCCATGCTCGCGAAGCGGTCGTCGAGCTCCTTGTTGAGCGACTTCATGATCGCCGCCGCCATCGAGGGGGGCGTCTGGGGCGCGAAGTCGAGGAGGGGAGGCGCCTCCTCGAGCATGTGCTTGGCGAAGAGCTCGCCGATGCCCTCGGCCATGAACGGCGGGCGGCCGGCGAGCATCTCGTAGATCATGACGCCGAGCGAGTAGATGTCCGTGCGGTGGTCGAGGAGGCCTGCGCCCTTGCACTGCTCCGGCGACATGTAGAGGGGCGTGCCCATGAGCGAGCCCGTGCGCGTCTTGACCGACTGCGAGCCGTCGGGCGCCGTGAGGATCTTGGCCACGCCAAAGTCCAGGATCTTCACGAACGGCTGGCCGTCCTTCTCGATGAGCTGGACGTTGTGCGGCTTGAGGTCGCGGTGGACGATGCCCTTCGCGTGCGCGGCCGCCAGGGCGCGGCACATCTGATCGGCGATGTGCGCGACCTCGGGCGCCGAGATCGGGCCGCGCGAGACGATCTCGGACAGCGCCTCGCCCGTGAGGAACTCCATGATGAAGTAGGGCTGACCGTCGGGCGTCTGGCCGAAGTCGAGGATCTCGACGATGTTCGGGTGGCCGATGAGGTGGATGGCGCGCGCCTCGTTGAAGAAGCGGGCGACGATGTCCTTGTCGGCGGCGAGCGCGGTGTGCAGCACCTTGATGGCCACCTTGCGGCCGATGACCGGGTGCTCGCCCAGGTACACCGCGCCCATGCCCCCCTCTCCGAGGAGCTTGGTGACGCGGTAGTTGCCGACCGTTGTGTTGATGAGGCTCAAGGCTGGAGGCCTTTCATTTTAGCCGCAAAGCGGCCTAAAAATCGAACTCCGTCACGATTCCCCCCGCCGACGCCGAAGCCGCGGGAAATATTCTCAGTCCGCGCGCGGTCGAGGCGGTCTGGGTCCCGCCGCCCGAGTCGAGGTAGCCTTTGTAGAGGAAGTACCCGCCCGCGATGGCCAGCGGGACGGCGGTGATGAGGAGCACCTCCTCCCACACCTGATCGTGGTGACCCTGATCCATTTGGGAGCTCACTATCGAATTTTCGGCGGTCGTTCGAGCCGGCTTGGGGTCGCCGGCGGTGTCGCAAAGGCCCGTGGGAGATGCGGAACAAGGCGGGGTGCCCACGGGGATGCGGCGATACTTGTCCAGGTCCTGGTTGATCTGCTGAACCTGCTTAGCAAAGAGGAGGCCGCCCGCCGTGGCGCCCACCGTTCCCACGACCGCCACCCAGAACGCGGCCCGCGTGGTGCCGCGACCGCTGGTGGTGGCCTCACGGGGCGGTTCCTCGGAGGTCTGCGGTCTCCGCACGATGACCGGCGGCGTCTCCGCGGGCGGTGCGGCGCCCACGTCCACCGACATCGAGCTCAAGGACAGGCTGAGTGGCAGGCTCTGCCCGGCCGCGAGCGAGAACTCCTGCTTCGCGGTGGTATAGCCGCTCTTCTCGACGGCCACCTCGTGGCGGCCGGGCGCCACGTCGGCGATCGCGACGGCCTGCGGGCCCGTGACGCCCACGTGCGTGCCGTCGAGTGACACGGCCGCGCCCTGGACGTTGGCCCGCACCTGGAGGGTCCCGCCGGCGCCCTTGCCCGTGAGCTTCGAGAGCCACGCGGGCGCGAGCGCGTGAAAGACCGTCGGCTCCGCCTTGCGGCGGGGCACCGACTCGGTGACCCACTGGTCGACCGCCGCGCGGTTGACGTCGAGGAGCTTGAGGCTGACCTGGTAGTCCGCGCCCGAGCGCTTGACGTTGCCGTAGATGAGCTTCGTGGCCCCCATACTCTTGGCTGCCTGCGCCATGCAGGCGGTCCCCTCATCTGGACACGAGAAGACCAGCTTCACCTCAACCAAATCTTTGCCCTGCACGAGCTGGAACCCGTGCGTCGAGGCGACACGCTGGCGAAGGGCGTCGGTGATCTCCGTGGCGACGTTGTCCGGCGCGCCGTCGAGGGCCTCGAGGCCCAGCACGGCGGTCGCCGCGTCGACCTCGGCGTGGGCCCGGCTGCCGGGCCCCAAGCAGGGGATGAAGTAGGCGAGGGCTCCCGAAAGGACGGCCAGCAGGAGTCCCCCGGGCAAGGCGCGCGGCTTCATGTACAGGAGCGCATTGTTTCCGCAGACTTCCGCCCTGTCAATGACTGAGGTTCCGCTGGCCCAGCCCGGCGCGCGCGCACGCTTTTGGGTACCGCCGGGGCGCGCGTGCTAGCGTAAGCCAGCATGCGCCTGGGGGTTTCGGGGAAAGTCCTGCTCGCGCTGACGGTCCTGCTCGTCGCGTTCGCCGGCGACGCGACGTTCACCGTGCTCACGATCCATCAGGCGCGCCAGGGCGTGCTCGCGAACGAGGCCTACCTCGATCTGCAGGGCTCCGTCGACGCCGCGTGGAAGTCGCTCAACGACTTCGCGCCGTCGCTGGGGCGCAACATGCGCCTCGACCCGAACCTGGCCCTGGCGTTCAAGAGCTCGCGCAAGCACCTCGACGACGCCGTGGCCGCCATCGACCGCTTCCTCGAGAAGGAGCCGGCCTCGACGCGGCGGCCCGACTTCGAGGCCACGCGCAAGCAGATCTCCACGCTGCGCCAGCAGGTCGACGCCATCGCCGCCGAGGCGGGGGCCGCCGAGGGCAGTGCCTCGCCCAAGGCGCGGCCGGAGTTCGAGAGCCACTTCGCGACGCTGACGCACAGCTTGAACCGCCTGCGACGTCCGCTGCGCGGCGAGAGCGGCCAGATCGCGCAGCGGCTCACCGATGACGAGGAGACGGCGCTGCAGATGGCGCTCGGCCTCGGCATCACGGGGCTGGCGATCGCGGCGGCGGCCTTCCTCTTCACGCTGCGGACGCTGCGGCCCCTGCGCGTGCTCCGGGCCCGCGCGCGCGAGGTCGCCGGCGGCGACTACGCGCGGCGCACGGGCGTGACGTCCCACGACGAGATCGGCGACCTCGCGCGCGAGTTCGACGCCATGGCGGGCGCGATCGAGGAGCGCGAGCAGCGCCTCATCCGGTCCGAGCGCCTCGCCACCGTCGGCCGCATGGCCGCGCAGATCACGCACGAGGTGCGCAATCCGCTCGCGTCGATCGGCCTTTACGCCGAGCTGCTCGGCGACGAGATCACCGCCGGGAACGAGGAGGCGAAGCGGCTCGTGACTTCGATCATCAGCGAGGTCGACCGGCTCACGGAGATCACCGAGACGTACCTGCGCTTCGCGCGCCTGCCGAAGCCGAAGCTCGAGCGTGAGGACCTAGGCGCGATCGTCACGGGCGTGCTCGAGTTCTCGCGCGCCGAGCTCTCGCAGGCGGGCATCACCCTCGATCTCGAGGTCGAGGCCGGCCTGCCCGAGGTCGCGGCCGACGAGGCGCAGCTGCGGCAGGCGCTGCTCAACCTCGTGCGCAACGCGCGGGAGGCCCTCCACGGCGCGAGCGGCCGGGTGCGCGTGCGCGTCGAAGGCGAGGCCGTGGACGGCGGGGAGCCGGGGGCCGCCCCCCGCGCGGTCCGCGTGACGATCCAGGACTCCGGCCAGGGCATCCCGCGCGAGAACCTCGGGAAGATCTTCGATCCCTTCTTCTCGACGAAGGAGCGGGGCACGGGGCTCGGGCTCGCGCTCGTGCAGCAGATCGTCGTCGAGCACGGCGGGCGTGTCGACGTCGCGAGCGGCGCCGGCGAGGGGACGACGTTCTCGCTAACGTTCCCCGCGCTCGCGGCGCCCCCGCGCGCGGCGCCGGAGGCGCGGTCTCGCGAGGAGAGCGCGGCTGCCGGCGCGGCCCTCCCTCACGGCGCCGAGGGCGTGACCGCCGCGCGGTGAGCGGCGGCGCGCGTCGTATCCCCCAGCCTCGCGTAGAGCTCGGCGAGGGCGCGGTGGATGGGCGCCGCGTCGGCGGGTCGAAAGAGCAGGGCGCGCTCGTAGGCGCGCGCGGCGAGCGAGGGCTGGCCCGTGGCCGCGAGGGCGCGGGCGAGCGCCGCGTGGACGTCGGCGTCGGCCGGGTCGATGAAGATCGCGACGGGCGCCGTCGCCACCACGCGCGCGCTCCGTCCCGCGCGCGCGCTGGCGAGCACGAGCTCCTTGGCGCGCGTCGCGTTCTGCGGCTCGAGCGCGAGCGCCGCCTCGAGCTCGGCGGCGCGATCCGCCTCGCGGCCGTGCTGCGCGAAGAGCTCGGCGAGCAGGGCGTGCGGCTCGACGCGCGTGTCGTCGAAGGCGATGGCGCGCCGGAGGTTGGACTCGGTGGCCCCGAGATCGTTCTGGTGGAGCGCCGCGAGGGCCAGGCGCACGCGCACGTCGTAGCCGTCGAAGGCCGGCCCGAGGGCGAGCACGCCCCCGAAGGCGGCGGCCGCGGCGGCGGCGTCCTGGGCGCCGA
>DASZWW010000014.1:0-3783 GCA_035546175.1 Polyangia bacterium | reverse complement strand
GCCCGGCCGAGCCGGGCGCGCCGCCGCCGGGGCCGCCTCGCGCGCCGCCGGGGCGGGGCGGAGCGCCTGGGCGGGCGCCTCGCCGTCGCCGGACGAGGGACCGCCGTCCTCGGGACCTCGCTTCAGGAGCTTGGAGAAGATGCTCATGCGCCCTCCGAACGGCGCGCGTGGCGGCGACTGCCACGGGCGCGATCCTCATCGGCCAGTGGCGCGCGGGACTAAATGTGGGAGAGACACGTTTCCGACAACGTCGCGTGTTCACACGCCCGTGACACGCGGGCGGGCTCGAGGTCTACGTCGACGGGCGTGGCTTCGCGGTCAGCGGCGGGATCGGCGGCGGCGTGGGTCGGGCGCCGGGGACGGTGCCGCGCGCGGTCTCGGCGAAGAAGCGGCGATAGACGGCGCCCGCCGCCGCGCCGCCCGCGAGGGGCGCGACCCAGAAGAGCCAGAGCTGGCGGAGGGCCCAGCCGCCGACGAGCACGGCCGGCCCGGTGCTGCGCGCCGGGTTCACCGAGGTGTTCGTCACCGGGATGCTGATGAGGTGGATGAGGGTGAGCGCGAGGCCGATGGCGAGCGGCGCGAAGCCCTGCACGGCGCGCTTGTCGGTCGCGCCGAGGATCACCATGAGGAACATGAACGTCATCACGAGCTCGCACAGGAGGCCGGCGCCGAGCGAGTAGCCGCCGGGCGAGTGCGCGCCGAAGCCGTTCGACGCCAGCCCCGCGCCGAGCCGGAAGTGCGGCTGCCCCGAGGCGATGAGGAAGACGACCAGCGCGCCCGCGATCGCGCCCGCCACCTGCGCGACGACGTAGAAGGGCACGTCGCGCCCGGGCAGGCGGCCGGCCGTCCACGCGCCGACGCTGACCGCCGGGTTGAAGTGGCCGCCCGAGATGTGGCCGAGCGCGTAGCCGGCCGTCACCACGGTGAGCCCGAAGGCCAGCGCCACGCCGTGGAACCCGATGCCGAGCGCGGGGAACGCGGCGGCGAGCACGGCGCTGCCGCACCCGCCCAGCACGAGCCAGAAGGTCCCGAGCCCCTCGGCGAACAGCCGACGTCGCAGCGTCTCCATGTCGTCCTCCACGGCTCGAATGTAGTGCCGTCGGGCGCGCGCGAGCGGTCCGCGCGGCGGTGTCAGTCCGACCCCGACGGGAACGGGCGCGGGCGCGGCATTAGGTTCGGGTCGAGGTGTCCCAATGAAGAAGTCGATCAGAGGAGTGAGGTGGCTGGTGTCGGGGATGGTCGTCGGTCTCTTCGCGCTCACGCTCGCGGGCCCGCGGGCGGTGGCCGGGCCCGGCGAGCAGGAGACGCGCACGACGCACGAGACGGTCGTCGTGACGTCGATCGATCGCACGCACCGCACGGTGACGCTGCAGAACCCCGACGGCGAGGTGAAGACGATCGACGTCCCGCAGGACGTGAAGGCCTACGACACGCTCAAGGTCGGCGACAAGATCGACGTCGACTACCAGGAGTCGATCGCCCTGTCCCTGCTCCCGACGGGGACGAAGCCCACCGCCTCCGAGTCGAGCTCGATCAACCGCATGGCCAAGGGCGTGGGCGCGGCCACCCGAGAGATGACGGTCTCGGCGACGATCGTCTCCGTCGACCCCAAGCGGAACAAGGTCACGTTCAAGGGCCCGCGCGGCAACGTCCGCACGGTGACCGTCGAGGACCCGGACGTGCAACAGAGGCTGCCGGGCCTCAAGGTCGGCCAGGTGGTTCAGATCACGTACACCGAGGCGATGGTGCTGTCGATCCGGCCGTCGTCGGGCTCGTCGCAGTGGAAGCCCTGACGGCGCGCGCCGTCGCCCGGGTCTTCAAGAGCCGGGCCGTCGTCGAGGGCGCGGGCGTGCACCTGCACCGCGCCATCGGCTTCGGCCCGCCTCATCGCTACGACCCGTTCCTGCTGCTCGACGACCTCCGCTCGGACGATCCGGCGCGGTACCTGGCGGGTTTCCCCTGGCACCCGCACCGCGGGATGGAGACGATCACGTACGTCCTCGCGGGCGAGGTCGAGCACCAGGACAGCCTCGGCCACCGCGGCGTCATCCGGCCCGGCGACGTGCAGTGGATGACGGCGGGCAGCGGCATCGTGCACCAGGAGATGCCGAGGGGCGACGCGGGCGGCGCGGTGCGCGGCTTTCAGCTCTGGGCGAACCTGCCGCGCGCCGACAAGATGATGGCGCCGCGCTACCGGGGCGTCACGGCGGGGGAGATCCCCACCGTCGTCCTCCGCGGCGGCGCGACGGCGAAGGTCATCGCCGGCGTCGTCGGCGGCGTTACGGGGCCCGTGCGCGACGTCGTCACGCGGCCGGAGGTCCTCGACGTCAGCGTGCCCGCGGGCGTGACGTTCGTGCACGACACCCCGCGCGGCCACACGGCGTTCGCGTACGTCACGGGCGGCGCGGGCTGGTTCGACCGGGGGCGCGAGCGCCTGCTCGACGACCGCCAGCTCGTCGGCTTCGGCGAGGGCGACCGCGTCGCCGTGACGGCCGGCGCCGCGGGCGTCCAGTTCCTGCTCGTGTCGGGGCGGCCCATCGGCGAGCCCATCGCCTGGCGCGGCCCCATCGTCATGAACACCGAGGACGAGCTCGCCGCGGCCTTCGACGAGCTCGAGCGAGGCACCTTCATCAAGGGGGCTTGAGGTGCACCCGACGATCCTCCAGGTCTTCAAGGTCCTGCTCGGCGTGGCCATCCCCCTGGCGTCGTTCGCGACGGGCCTGCGCGCCGCGCGGGCCGATCCGACGTGGCTCGCGCGGCACCCCGGGCTCCTGGCGCGGGCGCTGCTCACGCTGCTCATCCTCCTGCCCGTGGGCGCGGTGCTCTTCCTGAGGGCGATCGCCGCGCCGCCGCTCGTGGCGGCGGGCCTGACCATCGCCGTCGTCGCGATCGGCATCGGCCCGCCGGCCATCTTCGGGCGCGTCAAGAAGGCGCGCGCCGCGAGGGCGGGGGAGGCGCCGCCCGGCGTCGAGGACGCGCTGTCCTTCGAGGTCGGGCTCAACGTCGTGCTGCTCGTGCTCTCGATCGTCTACATCCCGGCGTTCATCGCCGTCCACGGCCTGTTCTTCCAGCACCGCCTGCACCTCGCGCCGCTGGCGGTGGCGAAGGTCGTGCTCGGGCGCGCGCTCGTGCCGCTCGCCCTCGGCGTCGCCCTGGGCCGCCTCGCACCGCGCGCCGAGCGGCCCGTCGTGCGCTACGCGGGGATCTTCGTGCAGCTCGTCCTGCTGCTCGTCGTCGTGGTCGCGATCGCGGCGACCGGGCGGTCGCTGGTCGGCCTCGGCGGGCGCAGCTGGCTGACCTGCGCGGTCGTCGTGCTCGCGGAGATCGTCATCGGTCACCTGCTCGGCGGCCCCACCCTCGAGACGCGGGGCGTGCTCGCCTCGTTCGGCGCCATGCGCTTCCCGGCCCTCGCGCTGCTCATCGCGCGCATCACGCCGCGCGCGCGGGAGCTCGTCCCCGTGATCGTCGCCTACGTCCTGACGAGCTTCGTGCTCGTCGCCGTCTACGGCGCGTTCACCGCGGCCGCCCGAGCGAGGACACGCGGGGCCCCCCGGCGGCCGGGGCCGCTCCGGCCGCGCATCGTCGGGAGCGTCCCCCC
Organism: Polyangia bacterium; assembly: GCA_035546175.1. Classification (GTDB taxonomy): domain Bacteria; phylum Myxococcota_A; class Polyangia; order Fen-1088; family Fen-1088; genus DASZFV01. Next base: position 185 of record DASZWW010000014.1, on the reverse strand, counting down.
CCGGTCCGGCGCCACCTGATTGTCGGCACGACTCCCCGGCGCGCATTGTCCTCCGCGCGCGCGAGGCCAGGGTGTGACGGGCGATGTTCCCAGGCGCCGTCGTCCGCGCGCTCCTCCACGCGGTCCTCGCGACGTGGCCGGCCCTGCCGCTGGAGCCGCCCGCCGCCCCGAGCGCGTCCGAGCCC
>DASZWW010000013.1:0-4809 GCA_035546175.1 Polyangia bacterium | reverse complement strand
GCCCGCCCGCGGCGGGACGGCGGCCGGCGCGGCGATGGCGCCCGGGCTCCCGCCGAGCCGCGAGAGCGCGGCCCGCGCCGCCGCCACGGCGTCGTCGGGCGGCACGTCGCCCACGACGACGAGCAAGCCGTTCTCGGGGCGGACGACGCTCTCCATCCAGGCCTCGATCTCGCCGGCCCCGTGGGCCGCGACCTCGTCGACCGTCGCGACGTGACCGAAGGGGTGGTCCCCGAACAGCGCCCCCCAGACCGCGCGCTCGCCGCGCGTCTCGGGCTGCGCCTCGAGGCGCCGCCAGAGCGGCGCGCGCACCTCGCGGAACTTGTCGTTCGGCCAGTCGACCGAGAGGCTGCGCGTCCCGAAGGAGATCATCTCGAGCGCGCGCGGCAGGTTCCCGGCGCCCGCGCGCGCCGTGAAGGTCGCGAGGTCGGGGCCGAAGTCGACGCCGAAGCTGATGCCGTAGTCCCCCGGCGACTCCTCGAAGCGCAGCTCGCGCGCCACGTCGGCGGCCTGATCGATGCCGGTGACCGTCGTCGCGCGGTCGACGTGGAAGGCGAGCTGGGCGGTGACGACCGAGGCGCCCGGCCGCGGCACGGCCACGACCTCGAGCCCGTTGTCGAGCCGGGCGCGCCGCATGCCCGCGAGGTGGCGCACGCGCGCCAGGTCGGCCCAGGTCTCGGGCGGCAGCGGCTGCTTGCCCGTGATGGTCGCCAGATCCTGCGCCGCGGGGATGGGCCGCGGCGGCTGGGCGTCCTCGGCGAGCGGCTCGATGAGCACGGCGCGCGCGCGGTCCGCCGTGAGGTAGGTCTCCGCGAGCTCGCGGGCCGCGTCGCCCGTGATCGACTGGACCTCCTCGGTCATGGGGCCGTAGGCGCTGGCGCGGCCGGTGCGCTGCGCGTACGCGGCGCGCGCCATGGCCCGCTCGACGGGGTTCTCGGCGTCGAAGGCCAGCTCGCGCAGCAGGTCGAGCTTCATGTGCCGCACGCGCTCCTCGAGGTAGACCTCGTCGCCGCCGATCCACGGCAGCTCCTTGACGACCTCGCGCAGCACCGCCTCGGGGTGGTCGCCCTTCGTGAGCTGCACGCGGCAGATGAGCATCGACGCCTGCTGGCCCGGCCAGCTCACGAGGTTCACGCGGGCGATGTCGTCGTTCTTGAAGCGGCCCCAGTAGAAGTTCGACCCCGTGAGCCAGCTCCACATCTCGGCGATGCGGAGCTCGCGCCCGAAGCCGCCCGGCAGCGGCCAGGCGATCCACAGCTCGGGCGTGGGCACGGGCGCGCGCTCGCGGCGCAGCGCGCGGTCGGCGGGCGGCTCGGGCGGGGCCGCGGGCCGGGGCGGCGGCGGAGGCACGGGCCGCGCGTGCGCGGGATCGCCGTAGAGCGCGGGCGGCAGCAGCGCCTTGACGAAGCCCTCGACCTCGGCGAGCTCCACGTCGCCGACGATCACCATGGTGATGTTGTCGGGGCGGTAGTTGGCCTTCACGTAGGCGCGCGCGTCGTCGAGCGTGAAGGCCGAGAGGCTCTCGTGGCTGCCGGCGAGGTCGCGGTGGAAGGGGTGGCCCTCGGGGAAGGCCGCGCGGAAGGCGCCGGCCCAGGCGGCGCCGAAGGCGTGCGTCTCGTTGCGCTCGCGCAGCTCGTTGCGGACGACGTCGCGCTCGACGGCGAACGTGGCCTCGTCGACGCCCGCGAGCGGCTCGGCGAGGCGGCGCCCCTCGGTCGCGACGGCGTCGGCGAGGCGCGTGGCCGGGAAGAGCTCGTGGTAGGTCGTCGTCTCGAAGTCCGTCGCGGCGTTGAAGGTCGCGCCCAGCGCCCAAAGGCGCGGCCACAGGGCCGGCTCGCCGGGCGCGCGGGTGCGGAACGTCAGGTGCTCGACGAGGTGGGCCAGGCCCTCGCGCCCCGGCGGGTCCTGCACGGCGCCCGCGCCCACGACGGCCGCGATGGCCGCCGTCTGCGTCCCGGGCGCGCGCTCGAAGATCACGCGCAGGCCGCTCGGACAGTGGACGTCCCACAGGTCGAACTTGAAGGGCTTGATGCCCGACTCCCAGCGCAGCGGCGCGGTGCCGCACGACAGGGCGCCCGCGGTGGACGCCACGGCGAAGGCCAGCCACGCCGCCACCTCCCTCGAGAGGGTCCGTCCGGATCCCGTTCGGAGGCGTCGGCGGGCGCGGGGCACGCGCGCATCATATACGAACGGCGCGGGGTCAGGGCACGGCGCGCGGGCCCGCGATGGGCCAGCGCCAGAGCAGGGCCGCCGCGGCCAGCGCGCCGGCCGCGCAGAGGGCGTAGAGCGCGGGGTAGCCCGCCCGGGCCGCGAAGGCGCCGAGCGGGCCCACGAAGGCGCCGCCGCCGATGAAGCCCGCGTTCGCGAGGGTCAGCATGGGGCCGCGCTCCGCGGCGGGCAGGTCCGTCACGGAGAGGGCCATGGCTGCGGGGTACAGGAAGCCGTGCGCGACGCCGAAGGCCGCGCCGAGCGCCGACAGGCCGAAGACGCCGAGGAACCGCATCGAGAAGACGACGGCGGCGTAGAGGAGGAGGGCGCCCACGCTGGCGCGCTGCGGGCCGACGCGATCGATGAGGCCGCCGAGCACGAGGCGCACCAGCAGCACGGCCGCCGTGTAGGCGACGAAGAAGCCGCTCACCTGGCGCATCCCCAGCGACAGCGCCATGAGCTGGCTGAACGAGAACATCGCGGAGAGCGCGACGCCGGCCAGGCCGATGGCCAGCGTCAGCCGCACGGCGCGCCCGCGGCGCAGCACGGCCCCCAGCGAGCCGCCGGCCGCGGGGGCCTGGCCCGCGGGCGCCTCCTCGACGAGCCGCGTGGCGAGCGCGCCCGCGACGGCCGAGGCGACGGCCGCCGTGACGTAGGCGGCCGCCGGCCCGAAGCGGTCGACGAGCGGCTCGACGAGCAGCGGCGCGAGCGCGTTGGTCACGAGGTTCGAGGTGCCGTAGAGGGCCATCGTGCGGGCCATGCGCCCCGGCGGCGCGAGATCGGCGGCGATGGCCGACCCGGTCACGAAGACCATCGCGTAGGCCGCGCCGTGGGCCGCGCGCAGGGCCATCGCCAGCGGCCCGACGCGATCGACGGCCAGGTACCCCAGCGCCGACGCGATCATGAGCAGCGTGCCCTCGATGATGAGGCGCTTGCCGCCGCGCCGCGCGGCGCGCCGGCCCGTGAGGAGGGCGGCCGCCACGCCCGCGTAGGCGAACATGGCCATGACGCGCCCGATGGCGGCGGGCCCGGCGTGGAGCGACGCCGCCAGGATCTTCGGCAGGAGCACGAAGGTCGAGAAGGCCAGGCCGAACGCGAACTGCAGCGCCAGCAGCAGCATGAGCTGCCGATCGGCGTCGCGCGCGCGCGCGGCCGCCTCGACCGGCGTCGTGGGCGCCGGCAGCTCCGGCGCGCTCACCGGGGGTTCACGGCGCGGGGGGCTTCTTTGTCGGCTCGGCGCGGAGCGAGGCCGAGTTGATGCAGAAGCGCTTGCCCGTCGGGCCCGGGCCGTCGTCGAAGACGTGGCCGAGGTGCCCGCCGCAGCGCGCGCAGGTGACCTCGACGCGCGTCATGCCGTGCGAGCGGTCGGTCTCGGTCGCGACGGCGTCGGCGGACGCGGGCGCCGTGAAGCTCGGCCAGCCCGAGCCCGAGTCGTACTTCGTGTCCGACGCGAAGAGCTTGGCGCCGCAGCCGGCGCACACGTACATCGCCTCGTCGTGCGCGTTCCAGTACGCGCCCGTGAAGGCGCGCTCGGTGCCCTTCAGCCGCAGCACGCGGAACTGATCGGGCGAGAGCTCCGCCCGCCACTCGTCGTCCGTCTTGTTGACCTTCTCCGACATGTCCCCGGTCCTCTCGCTCCTGATCATAACGCCTCCTGACCGACTACGTCGCGAGACATTGCGGCGTTACGTCAGATCGAACCCCCCGGACGTGCGTCGATTCGCGCATGGAGTTAGTGTGGCGGAGGGCCCGTCCGGCCGCGCCCGCCGATGAGCGATCAAACCGACGAGCAGCTCATGCAAGCGTACCGTGAGGGGAACCCTCGCGCCTTCGACCTCCTGCTGGCCCGGCACGAGCGCAAGGTGTGGAACTTCCTGCGGCGCTCGGTCGGCGACGCGACGCTCGCCGAGGATCTGCTCCAGGAGGTGTTCTTGCGGGTCATCCGTGCCCAGGCCGAGTGGAAGGGCGAGGCGAAGTTCACCACCTGGGTCTACGCCATCGCCCGCAACCTCTGCATCGATCACGGGCGGCGCGCCGTGCACCGCGACGCGCGCTCGCTCGACGCGCCGACGCGCGCCGACGACGAGGCCGGCGAGACGCTGCACGATCGCCTGGCCGCGGCCGGGCGCGACGCCGAGGGGCTGACGTCCGACGCGCAGGTGCGGGCGCGCGTGGAAGAGGCGGTCGCGGCCTTGCCTCCCGACCAGCGCGAGGTATTCCTCTTGCGTGAGGTCATGGACCTGCCGTTCGCCGAGATCGCCGCCGTCGTGGGCGCGCCCGAGCCGACGGTGAAGAGCCGCATGCGCTACGCGCTCGAGCGGTTGCGCGAGGCGCTCGACGACCTCCAGCCGCGCGCGTCGCTGCGCCGCTCGGCCGGCCCCGCGGGGGGGGCGCGATGACGTTGTCGCACGACGACGCGAACGCGCGCCTGCTCGATCTCGCCTACGGCGAGGGCACGGCGGAGGAGCGCGCCGCCCTCGAGGCGCACGTCGCCGCCTGCGCGGCCTGCACGGCGGAGCTGGCCGCGCTCGGCGACACGCGCGCGCGCCTGCGCACGGCGCTCGAGGACGCGCCCGCGCCGGCCCGCGTCCACGCGCGCCTCCT
>DASZWW010000012.1:0-20431 GCA_035546175.1 Polyangia bacterium | reverse complement strand
ACGCCGCGGAGGCCGCGGGCGAGGGCGCCGTCGAGGCGGCGGGCGAGGGCGCCCCGGCCGCCGGCGCCGCCGCCGTGACGCTGGGCCTGTCGCCGCCGGCGGTCGACTGCAGCCCGTACGCGCGCCTCGCCGCCTGCGTGCTGCACGTCTCGACGAGGCCCGCCCAGGCGGACGCCGACGGCCTCAGCTGGGCGTCGGCGTTCTCGGCCGTGCAGCCGGCGCTCGACCGCGCGCCCTGCGGCTGCGCCGTCTGGATCGCCGCGGGCACCTACCTGCCGACGATGTCGCTCGATCTCCCGGGCGCCGATCCCGACCCGCGGAATCGCTCGTTCGTGCTGTGGCCGGGCGCGCAGGTCCTGGGCGGCTTCGCGGGGACGGAGGCGGACGCGGCGGCGCGCACCGCCGGCCACGACACCGTCCTCAGCGGCGATCTCGGCGTGGCGGGCACGACCGACGACAACGCCTACCACGTGGTCGTCGGCGCCGACGGCGCCGCGCTCGACGGCCTGACGGTGCGGGGCGGCGAAGCGAACGGGTTCCTCGCGGCCCAGACCGTGGGCGCCGGCCTCCTCGCGCTCGGCGCGAGCATGACCCTGCGCGGCCTCGCGATCACGGACAACGACGCCGACTCGGGCGGGGGCGTGTTCTGCGATGGCCAGTCGAGCCCGCACATCGTCGGGTGCACGTTCGCGCGCAACACGGCCAACGACGGCGGCGGCCTGGTCGTGCTCGGCGACTCCGCCGTCGTCGAGCGCAGCCTCTTCGAGGACGGCGCGGGCGTCTTCTCGGGGCCCGCCATCACGCAGTTCGCGAGGACGCTGACCGTCACGGACAGCCGGTTCCTGCGCAACCGCGGCGACTCGGGGGGCGCCGTCACCGCCTCGGGCGGAGACGCGACCTTCGAGCGCTGCTGGTTCGAGGGCAACGAGGCGGGCTCCTTCGGCGGCGCGATGCTCGTGCGCTTCGGCGCCTCCGTCCACGTCGCGAGCTCGGTCTTCTTCGCGAACGGCTCGGTCGGCTTCGGCGGCGCGCTCGCCGTCTGGACGTCCGCGCTCGAGCTCCAGGGCGCGACGATCGTCGACAACGCCGCGGCGCTGGGCGGCGCCTTCCTCGTCAAGGACGGCGCCCAGCTCGGCCTCGCCGACAGCGTCGTGTGGCGGAGCCTCGACGACGAGGGCCTCGCCTTCGACCTCGACGGCGCGCCGAGCGCGATCGACGTGAGGACCTCCGACCTGCCGCTCGAGGTCCCGGCCGTGCTGAGCTTCGACGCCGACCCGAGGCTCGGCAACGTCCCGCTCGCCACGCGCTTCGCCGAGCAGGCGGGCGGCGTCGATCACCTGCCGGTGGCGGGCGCCGCCGCGGTCTTCGCCGCGGGCGACCGCATCGAGCTGGCCGCCGACGGCGTCGAGCGCCAGGTGACGGCCGTGAGCGGCGACGACGTCTCGTTCGCGCCCGCGCTCGCCGCGGCCGTCCCGCGCTTCCTGCGCGTCGACAAGTGGGCGCCCGCCGCGTCCACCCTCACCGTGGACCTCGCGCCGCAGGCCGGCTCGCCCCTCATCGACGGGGCGAGCGCCGCCGCGCCGGCCCTCGACGTCAACGGCCAGGCCCGCGATCGCGCCCCGGACATCGGCGCGATCGAGGCGCCCTCACGCTGATCCCGGGCTCAGGGCGAGCGCTCCTTGCGCTTCGCCTCGTTCCAGAGTCGGTCTTGCTCGGCCGCGTCGGCGTCGGAGACGGCGCGGCCCTGCGCCTCGAGCGCGAGCTCGATGTGGCGGAACCGCCGCGCGAAGCGGTCGGTCGAGTCGCGCAGCGCCTGCTCGGGATCGAGGCCGAGCTTGCGCCCGAGGTTGACGACCGCCTGCAGGGTGTCGCCGAGCTCGTGCTGCATGGCCGCCCGGTCGCCCGTCGCCCACGCCTCGTCGAGCTCCCGCAGCTCCTCGTCGATCTTCTCGCGCGGGCCCCGGGCGTCGGGCCAGTCGAAGCCCACGGCCGAGGCCTTCTCGCCCGCGCGGGTCGCGCGCAGCAGCGCCGGCGCGCTCTTGGGGATGCCGTCGAGGGCGCCGTGCTTGCCCTTCTCCTTCTTCTCGGCCGCCTTGAGCTTGGCCCAGCTCGCGAGCACGGCCTCGGCGTCCTTGGCGACCGCGTCGCCGAAGACGTGCGGGTGCCGGCGCACCAGCTTCGTGACGATGCCGCGCGCCACGTCGTCGATGCCGAACTTGCCCTCGGCGAAGCGCAGCTCCGACTGGAAGGCGATCTGCAGCAGCAGGTCGCCCAGCTCCTCGCGGTGGTCGTCGACGTCGCCGGCGGCCAGCGCGTCGACGACCTCGTAGGTCTCCTCGACGAGGTAGGGCACGAGCGTCTCGAGCGTCTGCTCGCGATCCCCCGGGCAGCCGCCCGGCGCGAGCAGCCGCTGCATGAGGCCCACGAGCTTCTGCACCTCGGCGCCCGTCTGCTTGCCGGGCAGCGGCGTGAGATCGGGCAAGGGGGACGAGGCGGGGGCGGGCGGCTTGACGGCTTCCGACACGCGCGGAGTCTACACGTTGAACGCGGGCCCCCCGCGTGCTATCTGCGTTCCGAGTTGAGCACCACCAACCTGAGCGCGGGCGCGGTCACGGAGCGCGTGACCCTCGACGACAACCGCGTCGCGCTCTCCCTCTACGGGCCCAACAACGGGCACCTCAAGGTCGTCGAGCGCGAGACCGGCACCGAGGTGCACGCGCGCGGCAACGAGCTGACCTTCGTGGGCGCCGCCGAGGCCGTGAGCGTCGCGCGCCGCCTCGTCGAGCAGCTCTACGGCATGGCGCGCTCGGGCTCGCCCATCGGCCCGGAGGACATCGGCCGCGCCGCCGTCGCGCTGCGCGCCGACGCGGGCGTGGACCTGCGCGCGGTGTTCCACGACACGATCCTGGTCGCCGGCCGCGCGCGCCCCATCGCGCCCAAGGGCCTCGCGCAGAAGCGCTACGTCGACGCCATCCGCACGCACGACCTCGTCTTCGGCGTCGGCCCCGCGGGCACGGGCAAGACCTACCTGGCCATGGCGCTCGCCATCCGCGCGCTCCTCGAGAAGCAGGTCAAGCGCATCATCCTCACCCGTCCGGCCGTCGAGGCGGGCGAGCGCCTGGGCTTCCTGCCGGGCAGCATGGAGGAGAAGGTCTCGCCCTACCTGCGCCCGCTCTACGACGCCCTCCACGACATGATGGACTTCGAGAAGGCGGACCAGCTCGTGGCGCGCGGGCTCATCGAGGTCGCGCCCATCGCCTTCATGCGCGGCCGCACGCTCAACGACGCCTTCGTCATCCTCGACGAGGCGCAGAACACGACGGGCGAGCAGATGAAGATGTTCCTCACCCGCCTCGGCTTCGACTCGAAGGCCGTCATCACGGGCGACGTCACGCAGATCGACCTGCCCGACAACCGCCGCTCGGGGCTCACCGAGGCCATCAACCTGCTCTCGAACGTCGAGGGCATCGCCTTCCGCTACTTCACCGAGGTCGACGTCGTGCGCCACCCGCTCGTGCAGAAGATCATCAAGGCGTACGAGAACGCCAAGAAGTAGCCCGCGCCGCGAATAACGGTTCTCCGGCAAACTGGGATACACTCGCTCTCACCGGTGGACGGCGAGGAGCTGCAGAAGCTGGCCGACAGGTTCCGCTACGAGGTGGCGGAGCTCCTCGCGGCGTCGCGCGCGCTCTCGTCGGAGCGCGACATCAAGAAGCTGCTCGCGCTCATCCTCGAGAAGACGCGGCAGGTCACGGGCGCCGACGCCGGCAGCGTCTACGTGCTCGAGGAGGATGCGGCCGCCACGCTGGGCACGAGGCGCAAGCCCGACAAGGTGCTGCACTTCATGCTGTCGCAGAACGACTCGCTGAAGATCGACTTCCAGGAGTTCACGCTCGTCGTCGACGAGAAGTCGATCGTCGGCAAGTCCGTGCTCACGGCCAGGCCCATCAACATCCCCGACCTCTACAAGGCCCACGGCTTCCAGCACAACCGCAGCTTCGACGAGAAGACCGGCTACCGCGCGCGCTCGATGCTCACCGTGCCCATGCTCTCGGCCGAGAACGTCGTCATCGGCGTCATCCAGCTCATCAACAAGAAGCGCGATCCGGCGCGCGTCCTCACGAGCGCGCAGGACTGCGACGCCGAGGTCATCCCCTTCGACGAGCGCTCCGAGGAGTTCGCGCTCGCGCTCGCCTCGCAGGCGGGCCTGTCGCTCGAGAACGCCATGCTCTACGAGGAGATCAAGGACCTCTTCGAGGGCTTCGTCGACGCCTCGGTGCAGGCCATCGAGTCGCGCGACCCGACGACGTCGGGCCACTCGCGGCGCGTCGCCACGCTCTCCGTCGAGCTCGCGACGCGCGTCGACGCCGTGGGCGAGGGCCCCTTCCGCGACGTGCGCTTCTCGCCCACGGCGCTCAAGCAGCTCGAGTACGCGGGCGTGCTTCACGACTTCGGCAAGGTCGGCGTGCGCGAGAAGGTGCTCGTCAAGGCCAAGAAGCTCTACGAGGAGGACCGCCAGAAGCTCGGCCTCCGCTTCGCGTACATCCGCAAGGCGCTGCAGGCCGACAGCGCCGAGCGGAAGCTGCGCCTGGCCATGGAGCTGCCGCGCGGCGAGGTCGGCGCCCGCTTCGCCGAGGCGGACGCCGAGCTCGCGCGCAAGCTCGCCGAGCTCGACGGCGCCTGGGCCTTCATCAACAAGGCCAACGAGCCGACCGTGCTCGAGGAGGGCGGGCTCGAGCGGCTCGTCGAGATCGGCCAGCTCGTCTACATGGGCCCCGACGGCGAGCCCAGGCCGTACATCGAGCGCGAGGAGATCGCGGCGCTGCAGGTGCGGCGCGGCAGCCTCACCGACGTCGAGCGCGTCGAGATCGAGAGCCACGTCGTCCACACCTACAACTTCCTCAAGAAGATCCCCTGGGGCAAGCGCTTCGCCGACGTGCCGCGCATCGCGGGCGCCCACCACGAGTACCTGAACGGCGGCGGCTACCCGCGCCACCTGCCCGCCGCCGAGATCCCCGTCGAGTCGCGCATCATGACGATCGCCGACATCTTCGACGCGCTCACGGCGTCCGACCGCCCATACAAGAAGGCCGTCCCCATCGACCGGGCGCTCGGCATCATCGAGAGCGAGGTCAAGGCGGGCAAGTGCGACGCCGATCTTTTTCGGATCTTCGTCGAGGGCGAGGTCTATAAGCGAGTCCTGTGAGCGTCACGACCCTCGCGCGCGGCCGCGCGCGCGCCCTCCCCGCCGAGACCCGCCGCCGCGTCGCAGCCCGCGTGCGGCTCGCGCTGCGCGCCCTCGGGCGCGCGCGCTCGTCGGCCACGCTCGTCTTCACCGACGACGACGAGATCCGCGCGCTCAACCGCGACTTCCGCAAGCACGACCGCGCCACCGACGTGCTCTCGTTCCACCTACAGGAGCTCGCGGGCGAGGACGATCCGGCCGGGCAGGGGATCGAGCTCGGCGACATCGTCATCTCCGTCGAGACGGCGCGCCGGCGGGCCCGCGGCAAGCGCCTCGTCTCCGAGCTCGAGCGCCTGGCCGTCCACGGCCTCTGCCACCTCTTCGGCCACGACCACAAGAAGAAGGCCGAGGCGACGGCGATGTTCGCGCTGGAGGCGCGCCTGCGCCGGCTGCCCCTCTAGAACCTCATGCCGTTCTTGGCGCGGAACATGAACCACTTCCACGTCAGGTAGCCGGCGCCGACGGCGGCCGGCACCCAGAGCACGGCGCTCGCGCCGATGCCGAGCAGCACCGTGCCTCCCCAGGCGACGGCGGCGTACGTGCCCTTCTTCCGCGACTCGGACTTGTTGCGCTCGATCAGGCTGCCGCTCATCTGCGCCTCCCACCCCGTAGCATGAGGGCTCCCGCTGCCGGGCGCCAGTGCCCGTGCGCCGTCAGTTGAGCGTCTGCGGCAGGCCGAGGCGGAAGGGCGCGATCTCGGCGTCGAAGGCGCCGCCGTCGGGCCGCACCATCCGGTACGTGCCGCGCATGGAGCCCGAGGCCGTCGCGATCACGCACCAGCTCGTGTACTCGAAGTGCCCGCCCGGCCGGAGGAGCGGCTGCTCGCCGACGACGCCGTCGCCGCGCACCTCCTGGACGTTCCCGTTCCCGTCGGTGATGATCCAGTGGCGGCTGCGCAGCTGCGCCGGCTCCTGGCCCTGGTTGGCGATGCGGACGGTATAGGCGAAGGCGAACTGGCGCGCCGACACCGACGAGCGCTCGGGGATGTATTCGCTTTCGACCGTGACCAGAATCCCTTGGGTGAGCGCGCTCGACATTCGATGGACCGCTCTGGACAACCTGCCAAAAGCGCGCGATTCATTCAAGCGCGGCCGCGCGGCCGCTCGGCGAAGGACGGTGACGACATGGCGAACCTGAAGGACAGGCACTGCGTTCCCTGCGAGGGCGGCACGCCTCCGCTCGACGACGCCACGACGCGGCTCCTCATGGGCGAGGTCGTGGGCTGGCGCAGGCTCGACGAGGCGAGCGGAGCGCGCCTCACCAAGAGGCTCGAGTTCAGGGACTTCGTCGCGGCCATGGCCTTCCTCGACAAGCTCGCCGTCATCGCCGAGGCCGAGGGGCACCACCCCGACTTCTGCGTGCACTACAACAAGGTCGACGTCACGCTCTGGACGCACTCGGTGGGCGGGCTCTCGGAGAACGACTTCATCCTGGCCGCCAAGATCGACGACCTGACCGACGGCGCCCCAGGGGCCGCCTGATGCCCGACAAGGTCCTCATCACCGGGGCGACCGGCCTCATCGGCACGGCCCTCGCGGCCTCGCTCGCCCGCGACGGCGTCCCCGTCGTGGCCCTCGTGCGCGATCCCAAGCGCGCGGCGCCGCGCCTGCCGGGCGCGACGCTGCACGCCTGGGACGCGACGCAGGGGCCGCCGCCGGCGGGCGCGCTCGACGGCGTCGACGCGGTCGTCAACCTCGTGGGCGAGCCCATCGCGGCGCACCGCTGGTCCGAGGCGCACAAGAAGCGGGTGCGCGACAGCCGCGTGCTCGCGACGCGGGCGCTCGTCGACGCCCTGCGCGCGCGCAACGATCGGCCGCGCGCGCTCGTGCAGGCCTCGGGGACGGGCTTCTACGGCGACCGGGGCGACGACATCCTCACCGAGGCGTCGCCGCCCGGCGCCGGCTTCCTCGCCGAGATCTGCCGGGAGTGGGAGGCGGAGGCCGAGAAGGCCGCCGAGCTCGGCGTGCGCGTCGCGATCCTGCGGACGGGCGTCGTGCTGTCGCGGGCGGGCGGCTTCCTCGCGAAGATCCTGCCGCCTTTCCGCCTCGGCGTGGGCGGCCACGTCGGCACTGGCAAGCAGTGGCTCCCCTGGATTCACCTCGACGACCAGATCGGCCTCATCCGCCACGTCCTCGCGACCGCGTCGATCTCGGGCCCGCTCAACGCCGTGGCGCCGGAGCCCGTCACGAACGCCGAGCTCACGACCGCCCTCGGCCGCGCGCTCGGCCGCCCGACGGTGTTCGCCGCGCCCGCCTTCGCGCTGCGCCTCGCCCTCGGGGGCGAGATGGCCGAGGAGCTCGTCCTCGCGAGCCAGCGGGCCATGCCCGTCCGCACGCTCGAGAGCGGCTACAGGTTCCAGCACCCGCTGCTCGCGCCGGCGCTGAAGGACCTCGTCTGACCTCGCCCGCCGAGCCTTCGGCCCCGCAACCCCTCCCGGGCGGGGCCGCGGCGCGGGGTGAGGGCGAGGCCTACCGGCTGCCCGCCTTGAGCGTCGGACCCTCGAGCTCCTCGCGGATGGCGTCCCACTCGGCCTGCGGGACCCGCAGCCACGCCGCGACGATCCTGGGATCGAACTGCGTGCCCGAGAACCGCTCGATCTCCTGGCGCGCGACCTCGTAGGTGCGGCACTTGCGATAGGGGCGGTCGCTCGTGATGGCGTCGTAGGCGTCGACGACCGCGAAGACGCGCGCGCCCACGCAGATCGCCTCGCCCGAGAGGCCCTGCGGGTAGCCCGTGCCGTCGAAGCGCTCCTGATGGTGGAGCGGGATGAGGCGCGCGCGCTCGAGGAAGCCGATGCCCTTGAGGATCTCGTAGCCGAGGGCGGGGTGGCGGCGCATCTCCGCCCACTCGTTCTCGTCGAGGGGGCCGGGCTTGAGGAGCACGGCGTCGCGCACGCCGATCTTGCCGATGTCGTGCAGCGTCGCGCCGCGCTCGACGTCGTCGAGCTCGCGGCCCTCGAGGCCGATCTCGCGGCCCAGGCGGCGCGCGTAGCGGCCCACGCGGCGCGAGTGCCACTGCGTCTCCGAGTCGCGCAGGTCGAGCGCCGAGACGAGCCCGTCGAGCAGGTTGGACGTGCGCTCCTCGACGAGGGCGTCGAGGTGCTGGTTGACGCGCTCGAGCTCCGAGGTGCGCCGCCGCAGCTCCTCGGTGATGCGCGCGTTCTCGCGCTGCAAGCGCGCGACCCTCAGCGCCCCGTCGACGGCGCCGCGCACCTCCTCGTTCTGCCAGGGCTTCGTGAGCAGGCGATCGATGCCCACCTCGTTGATGGCGTCGAGCGCCGATTCGAAGTCGGCGTAGCCCGAGACCAGCAGCCGGCGCATGTCCGGCGCGCGCTGCCGCGCCGTGGCCAGCAGCTCGAGCCCGCTCATGCCGGGCATGCGCAGATCGGACACGATGACGTCGAACTCCTCCCGCCCGAGCAGCGCGAGCGCCTCTTCGGGCGAGCCGACGGCGACGACCTGCAGATCGGCGCTCCCGTGGAAGATCCGCGCGAACGCGCGGCAGAGCGCCGGCTCGTCGTCGACGTAGAGCACGCGGGGAGCCGCAGCCGGAGCCGGCACGCGTCGCACATCGGACGCCGGCGCGCGCGCCTTGAGGCGGACCCGACCAAATTCGCTCCTTGCTCAATCCGTGCTGGTACGCAAGCCGCTGGAACAGCGGGGCCGCGGAGCCGGCGGAGGACGACAACAGGCGACAAGGGCCGACAAGGCCGCCGCAACCCGTCACCGAAACGTAAGCGTGAACGCCCTTGCATCCACCGTCGGTGGCAAGAGATGATGACGGCCGGTTTCGGTCTCGCCTTTGGTCATGAAGTCGAGTGGGGTGGACAGCTTCCTACACGACGGCGACGAGGATCGTCGTCCGCGGGAGCGTGGCGCGGAGGGGCTCACGGGGCCCATCCAGGTGCGCACCGAGCGCGACGTCCTGCGCGAGACCTTCGACACGTTCGCCGAGGGGCTGGTCGTCGTCGGCGCGGGCGGCGCGCTCGAGGTCTCGAACGCCGCCGGTGGGCGCCTCTACGGAACGGCGCTGCGTCCCGAGCTCGTCGCCGCCGCGCGCGAGACGATCGCGGCGCGCGCGAGCCTCGATCGCAGCCTCTCCCTCGAGGGCCGCACCTACGCGCTGCGCGCCTATCCCATCTCGGGCAGCCGCGCCGTGCTGTCGCTGCGCGACACCACCGACGAGCGCGAGGACGAGGTGCGGCGCCTGCAAGCCGAGAAGCTGGCCTCGATCGGGATGCTGGCCGCCGGCGTCGCGCACGAGATCAACAACCCGACCGCCTTCGTGCTGGCCAACATCGAGGCGCTCACGGGCCACCTGCGCCTCCTCCAGGAGAAGGTGCGCGAGCTGCCCCAGCCCGTCGTCGCGGGCCTCGGCCTGCCCGAGGTCCTCTTCGAGTCGCTGGCCATCCTCCAGGAGTCGAAGGAGGGCATGGCCCGCATCCACCGCATCGTGCGCGACCTCGGCTCCTTCTCGCACGTCGACGACGACGGGGCGGCCACGCTCGACGTCAACGTCGCCGTCGAGTCGGCGCTCACGATGCTGCGCAACGAGATCAAGTACCGCGCGCGCATCGAGCGCGACCTGCGCTCGACGCAGGCCGTGCGCGCCAACCAGGCCCGCCTCGGGCAGGTGTTCCTCAACATCATCCTCAACGCCGCCCAGGCGCTCGACGAGACCGCCGCGAAGCGCAACGTCGTGCGCGTGCGCAGCTTCGACGAGGGCGCGTTCGTCGTCGTCGAGGTCGAGGACAACGGCCCGGGCATCCCGTCCGAGGTCGTGCCGCGCATCTTCGACTCGTTCTTCACGACCAAGCCCCGCGGCATCGGGACGGGCCTCGGCCTGCCGATCTCGCTGGGCATCATCCGCTCGCTCGGCGGACAGCTCACGGTCGACAGCCGCCCGGGCGAGGGCGCGACCTTCCGCGTGCGCCTGCCCGCCGCCGAGCCCGTGCCCTCGACGGTGACGCCGCCGTCGGACGTCACGCCGCTGCCGCGGGAGTTCGTGAGGCGGCGCGTGCTCGCCGTCGACGACGAGCCGCTGCTGCTCAAGGCCTACCGCCGCATGCTCTCGGACATCCACAGCGTCGAGACGGCGCTCGGCGGCATCGAGGCGCTCAAGGCGCTCGAGCGCGACGCCGCCTACGACGTCATCCTGTGCGACCTGCAGATGCCGGAGATGTCGGGCATGGGCTTCCACGAGGCCGTCCGCAAGCGCTGGCCCGCGCTCGCCGACCGCTTCGTCTTCGTGACGGGCGGCGCCTTCTCGCCCGACGCCAAGCGCTTCCTCGAGGAGGCCACGTGCGCCGTCATCCAGAAGCCCTTCCGCGTCGAGGATCTCCTCGCGCTGCTCGAGCGCAAGTCGCGCGAGGGCGGGGCGCTCTCGCCCGTCGAGAGCGGGCCCGTCGTGGCCACGCCGACCGGCAACCTCCCCAGCTGACGCGCGCGCCGCGCGCGATGCTGTAGACTCGCGCCGTGCCTCGGGCCCGCGCGCGCAAGCTCGTCGTCGCCGCGCTCGTGCGCGACGGCGCGCGCGTGCTCGTCTCGCGCCGCCGCGCCGACCAGCCCATGCCGCTCCTCTGGGAGCTCCCGGGGGGCAAGGTGGAGCCCGGCGAGGACCCGGTGGTGGCCCTCGCCCGCGAGGTGCGCGAGGAGCTCGGCTGCGCCGTGCGCGTGGGGCGCATCCAGGATGTGGTCTTCCACGCCTACGAGGCCTTCGACCTCGTCATGCTCGTCTACGCCTGCGACATCGTCGAGGGCGCGCCGCGCGCCGTCGAGGTCGCCGAGGTGGCCTGGGTCGAGGCCGCGCGCCTGCCGGCGCTCGATCTGCTGCCCGCCGACTACCCGCTCGCCCGCGCGCTCGCCGCGGGTCGTCTCTAAGTCCTCGCCGGTGACGAGCCGCCTCAGGACGCGGGCGTCGTCTCGCCCTGCGCCTCGGGCGGCGGCGACGGCTGGGCCGCGGCCTCCGTGGGCGGCGCGGCCTCCGACGGCGCGCCGGCCTCGGCGGAGACGCCCTCGACGGGCGGGTGCTGCCGGAGCTGCTCGCGCTGCGCCATGCGCTGCGCCTCGGTGAGATCGCGCTTGCACGCGCCGCACAACGTCGGCTCGGACCACGCCCCGAGGTGCGTCTGCAGCTGGCTCTCGGGCGGCCAGTAGATCGGCGTCTTGCAGCCCTGGCAGGCGAGCTCGATCGTCTTGCGGTCGGCGAGGAACTCGAGGCAGGTCTGGCAGCGCTTCTCGGGCGGTTTGATCTCCCTGCGCCGCTTGCCCTTGCGCCTCTTCTGGTGCTGATGCGGGGCCGGGGTGGACGGCGCGGCGGCGGCCGGCGCGACGTCGGTCCCCGCCTGGCCGTCGGCCGGCCCGGCGAGCGCCGACGGCTCGGCCGGGGCGGCCTCGACCGGAGGCGCCTCGGCCTCGGGCGGCTCCTTGGGCTCCGGCCTCACGCCGGCGGCGAGCTGCGCCGCCTTCGTCCAGGTCCAGGTCCCCGTGCAGTTATCGGTCTTGCACGGGATCTGCCGGTCGTCGAGATCGCCGAGCTCCTTCTCGCAGCTCTCGCAGTATTGCGGGTACGGGTCGCCCGTCTTGCCGCGCACGGCGCGCGCGAGCTGGGCGCCGCGCTTGTCGAGCCACGTGCCCTTGCAGCCGGCCCGGCGGCAGGGCCGCTCGACGTCCTTGAGGGTCTGATAGATGCCGTGGCAGCGCTCGCACATGCGGTGCGGCGCCTTGGGGGCGGGCTTGCCGGCGAGGCAGGCGTCGAGCTGGTCGCTGCGCGACCAGGTCCAGGTGTTCTTGCAGCCCGAGGCGCGGCAGCGCACCTCGCGGTCGGCGATGCCGCCGAAGGCCAGCTTGCACTCCTCGCACATGCGGCGCGGGGGCTCGTTGGGCAGGCCCTGGGCGTACGCCTTGATCTGCTCGTCCTTCGACCAGGACCACTTGTTCTTGCAGGCGTTGATGCCGCAGTTGACCTGGCGGTCCTTGATCTTCTCGTAGACGGCCGCGCACTGGCCGCACATCGTGGGCGCGGGCGTGACCTCGACCTCGGGCGCGCCCGCGAGCAGCTGGGCGCGCCGCGTGAACACCGAGGCGCGCTGGCAGCCCTCGACGGAGCACGGCACCGGCTTGTCCTCGAGGTTGGCGAGCTTCTGCTCGTCCTCGGCGCACAGGCCCTGCGGCGGCGGCCGCTTCGTCGCGAACGCCTCGAGCTGCGCCGCGACCGGCCACGTCCACTTCCCCGTGCACCCGGGGCGATCGCAGCCGCGCTCCTGGTCGCGCGTCTTCGCGAGCTTCTCGCGGCACGGATCGCACATCGACGACGCCGGGTCGTCGGGCTTGGCGGCCCCGCGTCCGCCGAGGTTGAGCGACTTGCCGTTCTTGCTCGCGCCGGCGCCCGCCATCGAGATCCAGGTGCGCGTGCACCCGGGGACGGAGCAGGGGAGCGACTTGGCGCCGAGCCGGTCGGCGAGGGTGAAACCGAGAGATGCCATGGGGGCTTCCGAGGGCCCCTATGCTGACCGCAAGGCCCCCGGCGAGCAAGCCCTATCCGACGTGGACGCACATCCGTCACCGGGCCGACTCCTTGATTCTACGGGGGGGCGAGGGTAGACAAGGCCCACCCTCTCCATGCAGATCACGATCGAAGACATCTCCCCCGTCGAGAAACGTGTCGAGTTCGAGCTCCCCTGGACCGACGTCGCCCCCAAGCTCGACAAGGCCTACGGCGCCCTCCGCCGCGACGTGCGCGTCGCCGGCTTCCGTCCCGGGAAGGTGCCGCGCGGCATCCTCGAGAAGATGTACCGGCACCAGGTGGAGGACGAGGTGGCCCGGAACCTCGTCGAGTCCTCGCTCGGTCAGGCCATCCACGAGAACCAGCTCGAGCCCGTGGCCCCGCCCACCGTCGACAAGCTCGAGCTCAAGGCCGGGGCCCCCTTCAAGTTCTCCGCGCGTGTGGAGGTCCGCTCGCAGGTCACGCCCAAGGACTACAGCGGCATCCCGCTGTCGCGCCGGCCCGCCAAGGCCGCGGAGGAGCAGGTGGACGCCGAGCTCGAGGGCTACCGGCGCCGCCTCACGGAGTACAAGCCCGTGGAGGGGCGGGACAAGACCGCGCCGGGCGACGTCCTGCTCATCGACGTCTCGGGCCGGGTGGGCGAGCACAAGCTCAAGCACCGCACGGCCGCGGTCGACCTCGACGAGAAGGACGGCGGGCCGCTGCCGGGCCTGGCCGAGCGCCTCGCGGGCATGCCCATCGGCGGCGAGCCCGTCGAGGTGAAGTACACGATCGCCGACGACGCGAAGGAGCGGGAGCTCGCGGGCAAGCCCGTCGACCTCCGCGTCCTCGTCAAGGAGGTGCGGCAGAAGCAGGTGCCCGCGCTCGACGACGAGCTCGCCAAGGACACGGGCGAGGCCGACACGCTCGCGGGCCTGCGCGACAAGGTGCGCGAGCGCCTGCTCGAGAGCGACCGCCAGCGCGTGCGCGGCGAGCTCGCGCAGCAGCTCGTCCGGGAGCTCATCAAGCGCAACGACTTCCCGATCGCGCCGGCGCTCATCGAGCGCCACGCGCAGGCGATGGCGGCGCGCGCCAAGCGCCAGCTCGTCGCGGCCGGCCTCGACGCCGAGGCCATCGACGAGCGCCGCATGGTCGCCGACTTCCGCGAGCGCGCCGAGGAGGAGGCCCGCGGCGGCATCCTCGTGCAGGCGATCGCCGAGCGGGAGGGCGTCTCCGCCTCCGACGCCGACGTGCAGAAGCGCATCGCCGAGCTCGCGGCGGCGCGCAACGAGACGCCGAAGAAGATCCGCGCCGACCTCGAGCGCGAGGGCGCGCTGCCGCAGCTCGAGTACTCGATCCGCGAACAGAAGACGCTTGATATGCTGATCTCGCAGGCTAAGATCACCGACGAAGATCCGGCCACCGCCGACAAGTTGATCGTGACGCCGGACGAAGCGGCTCAAGAGACAGCGACGAAGGCCGCCAGAGCTTCCAAGCCGAAGACGAAGAAAAAGGACCCCACGCCATGAGCAAGTCCCCGATCATCGATTCGCCGCCGCTGCCGACGAGCAACTTCATCATCCCCACGGTCATCGAGCAGACCCACCGGGGCGAGCGCGGCTGGGACATCTTCTCGCGCCTGCTCAAGGACCGCATCGTCTTCCTCGGCACGGCCGTCGACGATCAGATCGCCAACATCATCATCGCCCAGCTCCTGTTCCTCGAGAGCGAGGACCCGGACAAGGACATCATGCTCTACATCAACTCGCCGGGCGGCATGGTCACGGCGGGCATGGCGATCTACGACACCATGCAGTACGTGCGGCCCGACGTGGCGACGTTCTGCATGGGCCAGGCCGCCTCGATGGGCGCGTTCCTGCTCGCCGCGGGCGCCAAGGGCAAGCGCTTCTCGCTGCCCCACGCGCGCATCCTCATCCACCAGCCGCTCGGCGGCTTCTCGGGCCAGGCGACGGACATCGACATCCACGCCAAGGAGATCCTGCGGACACGCGACAAGCTCAACGAGCTGCTCGTCAAGCACACGGGTCAGTCGCTCGACCGCATCAAGCAGGACACCGAGCGCGACTACTTCATGAGCGCCGTCGAGTCGAAGGAGTACGGCCTCATCGACGAGGTGCTCGTGCAGAAGGCGCCCTCGGCGGGCGGCAAGTAGCCGGCCGAGCGCCGACGCCCCGCGGATTTTTTGTCGCCCGCACACCCCACGACCCCTGTGCTACGCTCATAGACAGTGCCGACCGAGCGCAAACGCGACGAACACGGGAACCTCTCCTGCTCCTTCTGCGGCAAGTCCCAGAAGGAAGTGAAGAAGCTCATCGCCGGGCCGACGGTCTACATCTGCGACGAGTGCATCGGGCTCTGCAACGACATCATCGCTGAGGAGATCGAGAAGGAGTCGGACAACTTCGGGCTCGCGCCCGTGCCGAAGCCGGTCGAGATCAAGGCCGTGCTCGACGACTACGTCATCGGCCAGGAGCGCGCCAAGAAGATCCTGGCCGTCGCGATCCACAACCACTACAAGCGCATCGACGCCAAGGTGGGCGCCGAGGACGTCGAGCTCGGCAAGTCGAACATCCTCCTGCTGGGGCCGACGGGCTGCGGCAAGACGCTGCTCGCGCAGACCCTCGCCAAGATCCTCAACGTGCCGTTCGCCATCGCGGACGCCACGAACCTGACCGAGGCCGGGTACGTGGGCGAGGACGTCGAGAACATCATCGTCAACCTGCTGCAGAACGCCGAGCACGACATCGAGAAGGCGCAGCGGGGCATCGTGTACATCGACGAGATCGACAAGATCGCGCGCAAGGGCGAGAACCCCAGCATCACGCGCGACGTGTCGGGCGAGGGCGTCCAGCAGGCGCTGCTCAAGATCCTCGAGGGCACGATCTGCAACGTGCCGCCCAAGGGCGGCCGCAAGCACCCGCAGCAGGAGTTCCTGCAGGTCGACACCTCGAACATCCTCTTCATCTGCGGCGGGGCGTTCGTCGGGCTCGAGGACATCATCGAGCAACGGGTCGGTCAGAAGCAGATCGGCTTCGGCGCCAAGATCACCTCGAAGAAGGAGCGCCGCGTGTGGGACCTCCTGCGCGAGGTGCAGCCCGAGGACCTGCTCAAGTACGGCATGATCCCGGAGTTCGTCGGTCGCCTGCCCGTGATCGCGCCGCTGCACGAGCTCGACGAGCCGGCGCTCATCGACATCCTCACGAAGCCGAAGAACGCCCTCATCAAGCAGTACCAGAAGCTCTTCGAGATGGACGGCGTGAAGCTGCGCTTCACGAAGGGCGCGCTCTCGGCCATCGCCGGCGACGCGCAGAAGCACAAGTCGGGCGCCCGCGGGCTGCGGGCCATCCTCGAGCTCGCCATGCTCGACATCATGTTCGACGTCCCGACCGCGGGCACGGCCATCCGCGAGGTCGTCATCAACGAGGAGACGATCCAGAAGGGCCAGCAGCCCATCCTCATGTACCAGAAGGGCGCGGCGGTCACAGAAAAGGCTTCCTGACCCGGGCCCGCTAGAGGCAGAATGGGGACGTCGAAGGCCGCTAGGAAAGACCAGCAAGACGGAGGTCCCGATGTTCACGTCCGGCACAGACACCGCTCGCAAGACGCTCCGCTGGATCGTCCTTCTCCCGGTGCTCATGGTGGGCTCGCTCCTCTACTGGTCGGTGGCCATCGGCCTCGGCGGCGTGTCGCTCATGATGGCGAGCGCGCTCTCGGCCTCGGCGGACACGACCGTCGGCGTCTCGACGGACACGCAGCCCGACCCGACGGCCGTCGACGTCATCGACGGCACGAACACGATCACGGTGCGCCTCGAGGAGTCCGAGGAGCCCGAGGACGTGAACGACAACGCGGGCGCCGGCGGCTACACGGTGACCGACGGCCAGCCGGCCGTCGTGGCGCCCGGCCCCGGCCCGACGTCGTACTGACCCGCGCCGGGCGGCGCGCGCCGGCGCTGGCCGGCTCCGCCGCTATTTGCAGCGGTAGGTCGTCGCGTCGACGACCTGGACGTGCTTGCGCTCGGGCGCGCCGGGATCGGGCAGCTCGACCTCGGAGACCTTGGTGACGCTCCGGGGCACGAGGGTGCGCGGATCCGTCAGCAGCGTCGTCGTGAGCTGAAACCGCAGGTCCCGAGTCGAGAGGCCCTGCGGTCCGCCCGGGCCGGGGGGCGGCGCCGCCGCCGGGTCCGGGGTGCTCGTGATCTCGAGCCGCACGCAGCCGCCCTTGGGCGCGGGCGAGCACGCGGCGCCCGGCGAGACCTTCAGGCGATCGATGACGTGCATGGGCCCGATCATCGGGAAGTTCTCGTCCCGCGACGTGTGCAGCTCGGGCACGTCGCCCGGGGGCAGCTCCTTGCCCGCCCAGGCCCCGACGAGGAACGACCACTGCGACGTGGCGCGCTTCGTGGCGTTGGCCAGGAGGTCGTCGCGCATGAGGGAGGGCAGGTTGGGGTCGAGCTTCTTGGCCAGCTCCGCCTTGTTGTCCTCGGCGCCCTGGCGCTTCGCGAGGATCGCCTTGTCCTCCGCCGTGAGGTCGAGCCCGGCGAAGGCTCCGTCCTTGCTGACCTTGAACGGCGGGAAGAGCAGGACCTCGAGCTCGCGCGGGTCCATCTTTCCCTTGGGCGTCGATGCGACGACCTTCTGCCGGACCAGCCAGCCGTCCGCGCCGCGGGAGGCCTCCAGCGCGAGGCGCATGGTCGTGCCCTGGGGGGCCTGCCCGCCCTTGACGTCGAAGGTCATCTTCTGCTCGACCTCGCAGCGCAGGCGCGCGGGCCAGGCGAACCTCAGGGGGACGGTGGCGGGGGCCGGGGGATCCGCCGCCACGACGGGCAGGAGGGGGAGCAGGGACAGGGCGGCGGCCGCGAAGGCGGGGATTGGCACGGGCCAAGCATCGCACGGCGCGCAGGGGGCCGTCAGAAATTGGCCCGACGCCGTCGAGGTTGATACGATCAGGTAATGTTCGAGCCCCCCGACGACCGGAGACCCCCGCGGCTCGTGCCGCTGCTGCCCCTGCGGGACATCGTCGTGTTCCCGCACATGGTCGTGCCGCTGTTCGTCGGCCGCGAGAAGTCGATCAGCGCCCTCGAGGAGGCGATGGCCAAGGGCGGGTCG
The DNA here is from genome assembly GCA_035546175.1 of Polyangia bacterium. Classification (GTDB taxonomy): domain Bacteria; phylum Myxococcota_A; class Polyangia; order Fen-1088; family Fen-1088; genus DASZFV01. The sequence continues at coordinate 2,575 of DASZWW010000012.1, read as the reverse complement.
AAGGAGATCTTCCTCAGCGCGCAGCGCAAGGCCAAGACCAACGAGCCCGTGCCGGACGACATCTTCCAGGTGGGCACGGTCGGCACGATCATCCAGCTCCTGCGCCTGCCAGACGGCACGGTCAAGGTGCTCGTCGAGGGCAAGCGGCGCGCCGCCATCCGCCGCTTCACGCAGACCGACGGCTTCTTCACCGTCGAGATCGAGGAGCTGCCCGAGGTCGCCGAGCGCTCCGTCGAGCTCGACGCGCTCGTGCGCGAGGTGCACGCGACCTTCGAGACATACGTCAAGCTCAACAAGCGCATCGCGCCCGAGATCCTCATCTCCGTGCAGACGATCGAGGACCCGGGCCAGCTGGCCGACACGATGGTGGGCCAGCTCCAGCTCAAGCTCCCCGACAAGCAGGCCATCCTCGAGATGGACGCGCCGTCGAAGCGCCTCTCGCGCCTCTACGAGCTCATGAAGGCGGAGATCGAGATCCTGCAGGTCGAGCGCAAGATCCGCACGCGCGTCAAGAAGCAGATGGAGAAGACGCAGAAGGAGTACTACCTGAATGAGCAGATGCAGGCCATTCAGAAGGAGCTCGGCGACCGCGACGAGTTCAAGAACGAGCTCGGCGAGCTCGAGGATCGCGCCAAGCAGAAGAACCTGACGAAGGAGGCGCGCCTCAAGGTCGCCAAGGAGATGAAGAAGCTGCGCATGATGGCCCCGATGTCGGCCGAGGCCGCCGTCGTGCGCAACTACCTCGACTGGGTCATCGGGCTGCCCTGGGGCGACCGCACCGAGGACAAGCTCGACGTCGTCGAGGCCGAGAGGATCCTCGACGAGGACCACTACGGCTTGAAGAAGGTCAAGGAGCGCATCCTCGAGTACCTGGCCGTCCAGGCGCTCGTCAAGAAGCTCAAGGGGCCCATCCTCTGCCTCGTCGGTCCGCCCGGCGTCGGCAAGACCTCGCTCGCGCGCTCCATCGCCAAGGCCACCGGGCGCAACTTCGTGCGCCTGTCCCTCGGCGGCGTGCGCGACGAGGCCGAGATCCGCGGCCACCGCCGCACGTACATCGGCGCGCTGCCCGGCAAGATCATCCAGTCGCTCAAGAAGGCGGGCACGCAGAACCCGGTCTTCCTCCTCGACGAGATCGACAAGATGTCGACGGACTTCCGCGGCGATCCGTCGGCGGCGCTGCTCGAGGTGCTCGACCCCGAGCAGAACGCGACCTTCAACGACCACTACCTCGACCTCGACTACGACCTCTCCGACGTGATGTTCATAACGACGGCGAACTACCTGCAGGGCATCCCCATCCCGCTGCAGGACCGCATGGAGGTCATCCAGCTCCCGGGCTACACCGAGTTCGAGAAGGTCTCGATCGCCGAGCGCTACCTCATCCCCAAGCAGAAGCGCGACAACGGCATCGGGGACGTCCCCGTGATCTTCCCCGAGGAGACGATCCGCGACGTCATCCACTACTACACGAAGGAGGCGGGCGTCCGGCACCTCGAGCGCGAGTTCGCCACCGTCTGCCGCAAGATCGCCCGCGACGTCGTGGCCAAGAAGTCGCCCGTGCAGATCGCCGAGGGCGGCGTGCCCGTGCCCGGCTGGAAGATCACGCCCAAGCGCCTGCCGCGCTACCTCGGCCCGCACCGCTACCGCTACGGGCGCCAGGAGGGCGGCGACGAGATCGGCCTCGTCAACGGCCTCGCCGTGACGATGCACGGCGGCGACCTGCTCGCGACCGAGGTCTCGATCGTCGCGGGCAAGGGCAAGCTCGTGCTCACGGGCAAGCTCGGCGACGTCATGCAGGAGTCGGCGCAGGCGGCCATCAGCTACGTGCGCGCGCGGGCCCCGTCGCTCGGGCTCGACCGCGACTTCTACAGCCGCGCGGACATCCACGTGCACCTGCCGGAGGGCGCCATCCCGAAGGACGGGCCCTCGGCCGGCATCACGATGTGCACGGGCCTCGTCTCGGCGCTGCTGCGCGTCCCCGTGAAGAAGGACGTGGCGATGACGGGCGAGATCACGCTGCGCGGGCGCGTGCTCGCCATCGGTGGACTCAAGGAGAAGATCCTCGCGGCCCACCGCTCGGGCATCACGACCGTCATCATGCCCAAGGAGAACGCCAAGGACCTGCGCGACATCCCCAAGCGCGTCCTCAAGGCCCTGCGCGTCGTCCCGGTCGAGCACATGGACGAGGTGCTGCGCGTCGCCCTCGCGCTGCCGAACCCCGACACCTTCCTCAAGGAGGCGTCGGTGGCCGTCGACTGGCGCATCCCCGCCGACCGCCGCGACGGCGGCCGCGACCGCCGCGAGGAGACGTCCCGCTACCCGGTGGCCAGCGCCGTCCCGCCGCCCTCGGCGCGCGAGGAGTCACCGGAGCGGCCGCAGGAGCGCCCCGACGCGCCCCTGCCGCTGCCGGGCGTACGCGAGGAGTGACGAGGACGCGGGACGTGACTGGAGGAGAGGGAGGGATTCGAACCCTCGATACGCCTTTTGAGCGTATAACGATTTAGCAAACCGCCGCCTTCGGCCCCTCGGCCACCTCTCCAGGAGCTGCCGACGGACCATATTGCAGGGGCGGTCG
>DASZWW010000011.1:0-6577 GCA_035546175.1 Polyangia bacterium | reverse complement strand
GTGGCGGCAGCCGGCGCCGTTGCAGGCGCGGCCGTCGCGGCGCCTGGAGTGGCAGCGGCCGCGGTGGGCGGAGTGGCGGTGACCGTCGCCGCGGTGGGCTGAGCGGCGGTGCCCGTCGCCGCGGTGGGCGGAGCGGCGGTGGCGGTGGCCGCGGTGGGCGAAGTGGCGGTGGCGGTGGCCGAAGTGGCGGTGGCGGGCGCGGTGACCGTGGCCGAAGTCGGCGCGGTCGCGGTCGCCGGCGCCGTCGGCGTCGCACCCGGTTGACCCTCCGTCGCGGTCGCGGGGACCACGGCCGCGCCCGCGACGGGAGCCTGGGCCGCCGCGGCCCCCGCCGGCTGCGCGACGCCCGCTGCCGCCGCTTGTTCCGCCGCGGCTCCGGCCGCGCTCGGCTGGGCCGCCGCTTCAGGCGCAGCTTGCACCGGCTCCGGCGTGCCGGACGTCGTCGCCCCCGGGACGTTGAGCGGAGTCGCGCCGATCGCGAAGGCCGCCGCCGCTGCCCCGGGCGCCGGCGTCACGGGGATCGGCGCCACCGCCGCCGGCGCGACTGGGGCGAGCGCTCCTGGCAGGGCCGTCACGGTGGCGGCCGGAGCGGCCTCCGCGGGAACGACGGAGGTCGGGCCCGCGGGCGCCGGCGTCACGGGCACGGCCGCCGGGGGCTGCGGCGCCACCGGCGCGAGCTCCCCCGGAACCGTCGTGGGCGTGGCGAACTGCGTGGTCTCCACCGGCACGACGGAGGTCGGGCCCGCGGGGGTCGGCGCGACGGGCGGCTGGAAGACCGCGGCGCCTGCGAGGGGCGGCGGCGGCTGAGGCACGGCAGGCACGACGAGCACGGGCTGCGTCCCGGTCGACCGAACGAACGGCGCCGCCGGGACGGAGATCGGCGCGGCCGGCCTGACGATCGTCTGCGCGGTCAAGCGGCTCAGCCAGATCCCGCCCCGCAAGCTCGCGACCACCACCACCACGAGGGCGAATCGTCCGCGAGAGCCCATGGGAAAAGCGTGGGCCGCGTCGGGAGGGCCCGCAAGGGCGTCCGTGGGGCCCCCCCGTACGGTTCACGTCCGCCGAGGCTACTGCCTGACGATCAGGTGGGCGCGCTCGATGTGCATCGAGGGAGGCGCGCTGAACGTCACCCTGACCTCGGTGGGACCGCTCTTCGGGACGCGGGCCACGCACGCCATGCGGCAATTTCCAGCATACGAATGGATCCCGTGGAAACGCTCGTGGCAGAGGCGCACGAGCCCGTAGTCGCGGGGCGCGCACCGGAGGTTCGCGACGATGGCGCCGTCCTGGAACAGCTCGACCTCGTAAGCGACGTCGTCCTCATCGATCTCGCCCCAGCGCTCGTAAGTCGCCGAAAAATCCGACCAGAAGCGCACGTCGCGGCCGGCCTCCAGCGAGACGACGGTGCGCTCCTGGCCGGGGCCGACGAAGGGCACCGCGCCCACGATCGTGCCGCAAGACGAGAGGCCGAGGAGCACGAGCGCGCCCAGCCGTCGCATGGGGCTACTTTAAAACGGAAGGGTGGGGCGGCGATGTGGCGCGGCCCACGAGGGCTCGATCACGGCTTGTCGCGGTCGCCCCACCGCCACCGCGGCGGCTCCCCCTTCGCGTACCCGACGGCGACCATGATGGCGAGCATCAAGACGATCCAGGCGACGTAGAGGCCGGGTCGCGTCGGCAGCAGCGGGTGCAACCGGACGGCACCCGCGATGTTCACCGCGAGCCAGACGAGGAGAAAGACCCAGCCCTGCCACCTCGTGGGAGGGCCCCAGCCCCAGCCGTATTTCTTCGCCGGGAACCAGTAGCGCGACCGCGGCTCGCTCACGGTCGGAAGTCTAGCAAGGAGCGAGGAAGGTGCAGCGCCGATCGGCTTCGCTGAGTGGGATCAGTGCGTCGCCGCGCTCTCCGATGGTCGAACGGACGCTTGCCGCCCGGCAATCTCAAGACACGCCGGGCAGACGTGCGAAGACACCTTTCCGAGGCCTCGGAGCGTCCGGACGTAGATGTCTCTCAGAGGAGAGCCGCAGAGCGCGATCGGGACCGGGCCTCGACCTTCGACCTTTGCAGTGACTACATGAACTCGTGTCATTAAGCGATCGTGCCAGGCGCTTCGTCGAGAGGTTGTTACAAATTGGCGGAGATTCGGGGCGCGCAGGTGAACGTCGTCATTCTCGAGGTGCGGCGCGCTTCGCGGTGCTAGCTCGCGTGACGTCACCAAATCTCCGCCAAAAGTCTCTCCCGCCGTTTGTAACTCGGCGACGTCTACAAGACCATCGGAGCGATTATGATTCGGTGCTTTTCGCCGCGATCGCGCGTGGCGCTGCAATTGCGTAGAATGGCTTCGTGCGCGTCGTCCTGCCGGCTCTCCTCGTGGGGTTGTGCTCCCTCGCGTGCGGGCGCGTGGGCCTCGATCTCGGACCCGGCGGCGCTGGAGGTTCGGACTCCGCGGGTTCGAGCGGCTCCGCGGGCTCGTCCGGAAGCTCCGGGACGAGCGGGCCCGCCGGAGCGGGCTCGGGCTCGGGCGCCGCGGGCTCGGGCGGCTCCGCCGGAGCGTCGCCGGCACCCATTCGCGTGCCCTCCGTGCATCGGACCACGGCCGCGTCCTGTCCGTTCGTGGCGCCCACGCCATCACAGGCGTGCGGCCTCATCGGAAATGGGCCGTGCAAGACGGACGGAGACTGCACCAACGGAGTCGACGGTCAATGTGTACTGTCCTTGCCCGCTGGGACTTGCTCCTGTCTCTACGACCAGTGCTTCGCCGATTCCGACTGTCCAGGCGGCGCCGTCTGCGCTTGCAGCGGCTCTTACAGCGGCAACGCTTGCGCGAGCGGGAGCTGCCACGTCGACGCCGACTGCGGAGCCGGAGGTTACTGCTCGCCCGTGGTCGGGGGATGTTCGGGCCAGGTGCTCAGCTACGCCTGTCACACGGCGAAAGACACCTGCTCGGACAACAAGGACTGCGAGTTCAGTGCCTCTTGCGCGCCGGACCCCGTCACGAAGGTGTGGGGCTGTGGACCGGCGCCCGGCTGCCCCATGTAGTCGGCGGCTGAAACGCCGCCCTGGCCGCCGCGCTCAGTCCCGTAGGCTCTCTCGCGACCGCTCAATTCGGCAAGCCCTTGGTGTCAGTGCGAGGAAGAGGACTCGAACCTCCACTCCTTTCGGAACCGGAACCTAAATCCGGCGCGTCTACCAGTTTCGCCATCCTCGCGTGAAAACGATCGACTGCTTGGCGGGCATTTTCCTCCTTTGGGGTTTCGACCGCCACTGCATCTGAGATTACCTCGGCGAGGGTCTCGGCTGTCGAGGTGACCAAGAGGGGCGGCAACGACCGCCGCGCCGTCGCGAGCCACGGCCGGCGCGGCCTTCACAGGCAGCGCGTCCGGAGCCAAGGGTTCGCCGAGGTCGACGCGCACTCGACGTCGCCCGTGCAGCGGGCGATCTCCCAGCAGTCGCTGTGCGGCGGGCCGATCTCGACGTCGCACATGATGTTGCCCACGACGTTGCCGCCGTACCGGATGGCCTGACGCTTGAGCGCCTCGCGCGCCCTTGCGATCTCCGGGGCCTCGCCCAGCGTGCTCGCGCAGTCGACGGTCTCGACCTGGCGGATGCGCCGCGACGGTCGGAACGGCGGACCATCGACGAGCGCGACGTCCGCTGCGGCACGTTTGGCGGACGGGGACGTGGACCTCGAGCCCGTGGCGCAGGCGAGGGGCAGAGACGCCACGAGGAGAGCGGCCAGCGCCGCGGCGGGCCGGGTGACGCTCGCGCACATGCCGCTCGGTGTAGCGAGGCGCGTGCCACCGTGGCGCATCGACGCCGTGGTCGGGTCGACTCTCAGGCGATCCCTTACACCCGACCTCCGCGAGCTGGAGGCGAACCGCCTCCCCGGGCTCAGTCGTCGTCGCCCATCAGCGCGTCGCGCCGGGCGAGGAACTCCTCGAGCGCCGCGACGTCGTCTGCCGACGGGTTGACGAATTGCAGGCCCATCCCCGACGGTGAGTCGTCCGCGGGCGACGGCGCCTGCTTTCGGACCCATCGGACCTCCGTCTGCACCGACAACTCGCGGCCGTTCCCCGGCAACGAAAACTTCAAATTGATCCTCTCCCCGACCTTCGGGAGAAGGGCCGTCGCCACGAACACGCCGCCGGCGCTGATGTTGCGGGTGACGCCGGTGTAGGTCATGTCGTTGACCGCGAAGTCCACCTTGACCTCGAGATCGGTGCGCTCGGACGCTCTCACGTAGCTTCGGGACATGGCGGGACTCTCCAGTCAGTGACGGTCACGGGGGCCGAGTGCAGCAGGTTCCGATCGCAGGCGACGGACCGGGCGGCGCGCGCGCCTCGCATCAGCGACGCCTCCGGCGCGCGAGCGCGCCGCCGATCGCGAGGACGAGCAGCGCGAGCGCCGACGGGCTGCCCGTGCCCGGGAGATCGCAGCGACAGCCGCCGCCCGCGATGTAGCCGCCGGAGAGGGCGTTGGAGCCGTCCGCCCCCCGGCCCGCGGCCCCGTCCGAGCCGGCGGCGCCGTCCCGCCCGCCCGCCGCGCCGGCGCCGCCGTCGGAGGGAGGCGCGTCGGCCCCCGCTTCGGCGGACGGCGCGTCCGCCGCGGGCGCGTCGGTCGCCGCGTCGGCGCCGCCGTCGGGGGCGCTCGCCGGATGGCACGTGCCGACGCCGTTCGAGACGCCGGTGCACACGAGCGACGGCGGGCAGCCGTTGCCGCCGTCGTCGCGGCACCCCGGCAGACAGCGCGCGCTCGCGGCGTCGCAGATCCGCCCCGAGGTCGCCGTCCCGCAGTCCGAGTCCATGCTGCAGCCGCACGAGCCGGCGACGCATCGCGCGCCCGCGAGGTCGACCCGACAGGCGTTCTGGTCCGACGCCGTGCACTCGACGCAGGTCCGGTTCGAGGCGCAGACGAACGGCGCCGGGCAGTCCTTGTCGACGAGGCACTGCACGCACCGATCGACGTTCTCCGTCGTGTCGCACCGAGGGACCGGCGACGCGCAGTCGGCGTCGGCGAGGCAGCCGGTCGGCGCGACGCAGTCGCCGACGCCTGAGACGGCGGTGCACGTCTGGCCCGACGGGCAGCCGTTGTGGCCCGTCCCGCAGCCCGGCACGCAGAAGCCGTTGGGGCCCGAGCAGACGAGGCCCGAGTCGGCCGCGCCACAGGCCGCGTCGGTCGAGCAGCCGCACAGGCCCGTCATCGCCAGGCACTGGGGCAGCGGGCCTCCGCAGCGCGCCGCGTTCGTCGCCGAGCACTCGGTGCAGGCGCCCGCGAGGGGCCCCGCCGTCTGGCAGGCCGGGCGGGCGGGATCGGGGCAGCTCGGCGCGCCGTCGGCGGTGCACGGCGCGCAGGTGTGCGTGGCCGCCGAGCAGACGGGCGTCGTGCCGCCGCAGTCGGCGTTCCCGAGGCAGGCCACGCAGACGCCGCCGCCGCCCGTCGTGTCGCAGAGTGGGGTGGCGGCGCCGCAGCGGCTCGTGTCGGTCGTCGTGCACTGCGCGCAGGCGCCCGTCGAGAGGCAGACGGGGAACTTGGGGTCGCAGTCGGCGCTCGTGAGGCAGGCGCGGCAGGAGTGGCTCGCCGGGTCGCAGACGGGCCGGCTGCCCGAGCAGTCTCCGCTCGCGAGGCACTCGACGCACGCGCTCGACGCCGTGTCGCAGACCTCGCGGGCGGCGTCGCAGGCGGCGGTCTTCCCCGCGACGCAGGCGACGCAGGCGCCGCCCGTGGCGCACACGGGCGTCGCGGCGCCGCACTCGCCGTCGGCGGCGCAGGCGCGGCACGCGTGGGTCGCGCCGTCGCACACGGGCGTCGCGCCGGCGCAGTCGGCGGACGTCACGCAGGAGACGCACAGGCCGTCGGCCGTGTCGCAGAGCGCGGTCGCGCCCGTGCAGGCCACGGCGTTCGTCGCCGAGCACGCGCCGCACGCGCCCGTGGGCTCGCACGCGGCCTTGCCCGCCGCGCCGCAGTCGCCGTCGGCGACGCAGCCCCGGCAGGCCCGCGTCGTGCCGTCGCACACGGGCGACGTCGCGGAGGCGCACTGCGCGTCGGCGAGGCATCCGACGCAGGCGCCCGCCGCCGCGTCGCAGAGCGGGGTCGCGCCCGTGCAGGCCGCGGTGTTCGTCGCCGAGCACTGGCCGCACGCCCCCGAGGCCTGGCAGGCGCCGCCCGCGGCCGCGCCGGCGCAATCGGTGTCGCCCGCGCAGGCGCGGCAGGTGCTCGTGCCCGTGTCGCAGACCGGCTTCGTGCCCCCGCACTGCGCGTTCGAGGTGCACGACAGGCACACGCCCGTCGCGGCGTCGCAGCCGGCCACGGGGCCCGTGCACTTCGAGGTGTTCGTCGCCGAGCAGACGCCGCACGCGCCGCTCGGGTCGCAGGCGGGCAGGGCGCCGCCGCACTCCGCGTCGCTGGCGCAGCCGCGGCACGCGTGCGTGGTCGCGTCGCAGGCCGGCTTCGCGCCGGCGCAGGTGGCGCTCGTGACGCAGCCGACGCACACGCCCGCCGTCGCGTCGCACGCCGAGGTCGGCCCCGCGCAGCGCCGCGCGTTCGTCGCCGAGCACTGGCCGCAGGCGCCCGACGGCTG
>DASZWW010000010.1:0-14844 GCA_035546175.1 Polyangia bacterium | reverse complement strand
TGCTTCTATTGCGTCGTCGACTACCACGCGATCACGCAGCCCTACGAGCCCGCCGAGATCGCGCGCCGCACGCGCGAGATGGCGATCGACGTCCTCGCCTGTGGCGTCGATCCGGAGCGCGCGACGCTGTTCGTGCAGTCGGCGGTGCCCGAGCACACCGAGCTCGCGTGGGCGCTCGCCTCCGTGACGCCGCACGGAGAGCTCGAGCGCCTGACGCAGTTCAAGGACAAGATGGCGCGCCACCCCGAGGCCGCCAACGCGGGCCTCTTCACCTACCCGGTGCTGCAGGCGGCGGACATCCTCCTCTACGGCGCGACGCGCGTGCCCGTGGGCGAGGACCAGCGGCAGCACCTCGAGCTCGCGCGCGAGATCGTGCGCAAGTGGAACGCCCGCTTCGGCGACACCTTCGCCGAGCCGCAGCCGCTCTTCTCGACGACGCCGAAGATCCTCGGCCTCGACGGCCAGGCCAAGATGTCGAAGAGCCTCGGGAACGCCATCAGCCTGCGCGAGGACGACAAGGCGGTCTGGGACAAGCTGCGCACCGCGGCGACGGACCCGGCGCGCGTCAAGCGCACCGATCCCGGCACGCCCGAGAAGTGCAACGTCTACACGCTGCACAAGTTCTTCTCGCCGCCCGGCGTTCAAGAGGCCGTGCACGTCGGCTGCACCACGGCGGGCATCGGGTGCATCGACTGCAAGAAGCAGCTCTTCGAGGGGGTCAGGGCCGACCTCGGGCGCATCCGGGCGCGCGCCGACGAGCTGCGCGCTCAGCCCGGGCGGGTCGACGAGATCCTCGCCTCCGGCGCCGCGCGCGCGCGGGCGGTCGCCCGCGAGACGATGGAGCGGGTGCGGTCGCGCCTCGGGCTCGGGCCGGCGGCGGCGCCGTGAAGGACCGGCTCGCGGCGCTCGCGCTCGCGGCGATGCTCGCCGCCGCGGGGTGCTCGAGCCACGACGACGGGTCGAGCCCGGAGGCCGCCGTGCAGTCGCTCATCGCGGCGGCGCGGGCGGGCGATCGGCTCGCCGTCTACCAGCGCTTCGGCCCGCGGACGCGCGCGCGCATCGACGACCTGCTTTCGTCCGCGCGCCGCACGGGCGCGACGCGCGTCCTGCGCCCCGAGGATCTCGTGACGGTGGGGTGGGTGCCGCCCGCCTGGGAGGCGGCGGGCACGCGCCTCCTGCACCGCGACGGAGACGAGGCCGAGGTCGAGGTCTACTCGGGCGGCGGCGATCGCCAGAGCGTGCGCGTCGTGCGCGAGGCGAAGAGCTGGAAGGTCGAGCTGCCGCTCCGGTAGGGCGCGGACGCCGCGCTCAGCCGGGCGGCGAGGTGGACTCTCGCAGCCACGCGAGGTAGGCCGGGCTCCCCTCGTCGACGTTGAAGGCGAGGATCTCGGGGACGTCGTAGGGGTGGAGCTCGAAGATGCGCGCGCACACGCGGTCGAAGAGGGCGGGGCGCGTCTTGGCGACGCACAGGACCTCGGGCTCGTCCCAGATCTTGTCGTCGTAGCGGTAGACCGAACGGACCCCCGGCACGATGTTCACGCAGGCGCAGAGGCGCTCCTCGACGAGCGCGCGCGCCATCGCGGCGGCCTGCTCGGCGTTGGGCGCGGTGATGTGGAGCTCGAGCGCGTCGGCCACGGCGCCACTTTACAACGGAACCATGGCCCGACAGCCCCTTGACGATCCGGGGTCGCGTAGTAGAGAGTCCACGCGCCTTGCTCATCGTGCAGAAATACGGCGGCACCTCCGTGGGCAACGTCGAGCGCATCCGCAACGTCGCCAAGCGCGCCCTGGCGACGCAGCGGAAGGGTCACCGCGTCGTCGTCATCGTCTCGGCGATGTCGGGCGAGACGAACCGACTCCTCGGCCTCGCGAAGCAGCTCACCGACATCCCCGACGAGCGCGAGCTCGACGTCATCGCCTCGACGGGCGAGCAGGTCACCGTGGGCCTGCTCGCGCTCGCCATCCAGGCCGAGGGCGGCAGCGCCGTCTCCCTGCTGGGGCATCAGGTCCGCATCCTCACCGACAGCGCGGTCGCGCGCGCGCGCATCAAGGACATCGACGCGCGCGCCATCAACGCGGCGCTCGACAGCGGCAAGATCGCCGTCGTCGCCGGGTTCCAGGGCGTCGACGAGAGCGGCAACATCACGACGCTCGGGCGCGGCGGCTCCGACACGTCGGCCGTCGCCGTGGCGGCGGCGCTCAAGGCCGACTCGTGCGAGATCTACACCGACGTCGACGGCGTCTACACGGCCGACCCGAACGTCGTCGCGACGGCGCGCAAGGTCGACCGCATCAGCTACGAGGAGATGCTCGAGCTCGCCTCGCTGGGCGCGAAGGTGCTCCAGATCCGCTCCGTCGAGTTCGGCATGAAATACGGCGTGCGCATCCACGTCCGTTCGAGCTTCAACGACAACGAAGGGACCTGGGTCGTGCCCGAGGAGAAAGCCATGGAAGCCGTAGTCGTCAGCGGCGTGACCGCCACGAAGGACGAAGCCAAGATCACCTTGCAGGGGATCTCCGACGCGCCCGGGGTTCAGGCCAAGATCTTCAAGCCGCTCGCGGCGGCGGGGATCTCGCTCGACGTGATCGTGCAGGCCTACATCCAGGACGGGCGGACGAACCTCACCTTCACGCTGCCGGCCGGCGACCTGCCGCGCGCCAAGGACATCTTGCACAAGCAGTGCTCGGAGGTGTGCACGGCCGAGCAGATCAAGAGCGAGGCGGGGCTCTCGAAGGTGTCGGTGGTGGGCGTGGGCATGCGCTCGCACGCGGGCGTCGCCCTCAAGATGTTCGAGGTGCTCGCCAAGGAGAACATCCACGTTCACCTGATCTCGACCTCCGAGATCAAGATCTCCTGCGTCATCGACGCGAAGTACGCCGAGCTCGCCGTGCGCGCGCTGCACGAGGGGTTCGAGCTCGGGAAGGCCTAGGCCAGGCCTCGCGCCTCACGCCTCACCTCGGCCCTCTCCCGCGGACGGGAGAGGGTGACTCTCCGAAGGACCCTTCGCGCGAGGGCCGGCGAGCTACTTCTTCGCCGGCGCCTTGGCGGGCGTCTTCGCGGCGGCAGGAGGAGGCGTGGTCGAGGCCGGAGGGGTCGTCGCGGCGGGAGGGGTGGTGGCGGGGGCGGCGCCCTTGTCGGCGGGGGCGGCGCCCTTGTCGGCGGGGGCGGCGCTCTTGTCGGCGGGCTTGTCGCCCTGCTCGGGCGGGGGCGCGGCCTCCTCCTGCTCGGGGGCGCGGTCCCACTTGTCGATCTTGCCGGTGCCCTGCGTGTCGTAGCCGATGCGGTCGAGCTTGTTGCCCTCGTAGTAGAGCCACTGATCGATCTTGCCGTCGCCGTTCGTATCGACCTCTTCGCGGGCGAGCCTGCCGTCCTCGTAGTACTTGATGTCGTCGGGCCGCTGGTCGAAGTTCGTGTCGGACTCCTCGCGGACCTTCTTGCCGTTGACGTAGTAGACGGTCAGGTCGAACTTGCCGTCGAAGTCCAGGTCGAACTCTTCCATGGTCGTCTGCACGCCGCGATCGTCGTAGTAGTAGACCGCGTCGAGCTTGCCGTCGTGGTTCAGATCGCTCTGCTTGCAGGTGAGGACCTGGACCTTCTGCCCGTTCTGCGTCGTCGTCTGGAAGAACTTCCACACGTCGGGCTTCTTGTCCTGGTTCGTGTCCGCCGTGACCACCTCCTTGCCCTTGTCGCTGCACTTCGTGCGGTCGATCTGGGGCGCGGTGGGGATGTTCGAGTCGCCGGGGACGGACGCCATCTCCCCCGCCCTGGGTGTGCTCGCGCAGCCCGACACGAGCGCGCTCGCTCCCGTCAGGAGGAGGACGGCGCCGCAGGCCGCCAGCCGGAGGTCGAAGCCCGAAAAACGGTCGGATCGCATGGTGCACTACGGTATGGCGAAAGTCCTTTCATATCAAGTCCGTTGACCCGGCACGTATCGTCATGCATCGTCACGGCACCATGGCGAGGAAGAAGGTCTCCACGACCATCTACATCACGCCGGAGCAGAGCGAGCAGCTCAAGCTCTTGCACAGCAAGACCAAGGTCCCCGTCGCCGAGTATATCCGGCAAGGAATCGACCTCGTGCTCGAACAGCAGAAGCACAATCTTCCGGGGCAGCTCTCGCTCGCCGTCCGGTCCGGCAAGTAAGACTCCTCCCGACCCGATTCCGAACCGATGTCCACCCCGACGCACCTGATCCGCAACTTCTCGATCATCGCGCACATCGATCACGGCAAGTCGACGCTCGCCGACCGGTTGCTCGACGCCACGGACGCCCTCACGGACCGCGAGCGCCGCGCGCAGTTCATGGACAGCATGGACCTCGAGCGCGAGCGCGGCATCACGATCAAGGCCGCCACGGTCCGGCTCACGTACAAGGCCGACGACGGCGAGACGTACGAGCTCAACCTCATCGACACGCCCGGGCACGTCGACTTCCACTACGAGGTCTCGCGCTCGCTCGCGGCCTGCGAGGGCGCCGTGCTCGTCGTCGACGCCTCGCAGGGCGTCGAGGCGCAGACGCTCGCGAACGTCTACCTCGCCGTGAACCTGAACCTCACGATCGTCCCCGTCATCAACAAGATCGACCTGCCGGCGGCGGATCCGGAGAACGCGCGGCGGGAGATCGAGGAGGTCGTCGGCATCGACGCCTCGGAGGCGGTCCTGGCCTCGGCGAAGGAGGGGATCGGCATCCACGAGATCCTGGAGATGATCGTCAAGCGGGTGCCGCCGCCCGTGGGGGACGCCGCCGCGCCGCTCAAGGTGCTGCTGCTCGACAGCTGGTACGACACCTACCGCGGCGTCGTCATCCTCGTGCGCGTCGTCGACGGGGTCATGCGGCCCAAGCAGAAGGTGCTCTTCATGGCCGTGCGCCGCGAGTACGAGCTGCAGACGGTGGGCGCGTTCGCCCCGTTCGCGCGGGAGGTCCCCGAGCTCGGGCCCGGGGAGGTCGGTTTCTTCACGGCGGCCATCAAGGAGGTCGGCGACGCGCGCGTGGGCGACACCATCACCGAGTCGGCCCGGCCGTGCGCCGAGGCCCTGCCCGGGTTCAAGCCGGCCAAGCCCATGGTCTTCGCCGGGATCTTCCCCACGGACACGGCGCGCTACGAGGACCTGCGCGACGCCCTCGACAAGCTGCGGCTCAACGACTCGTCGTTCACGCGCGAGCCCGAGACCTCGGCGGCGCTCGGCTTCGGCTTCCGCTGCGGTTTCCTGGGGTTGCTCCACATGGAGATCGTCCAGGAGCGCCTCGAGCGCGAGTACAACCTCGACCTCATCACGACGGCGCCCACGGTGCGCTTCCGCTGCGTCATGCAGGGCGGGGACGTCATCGAGCTCGACAACCCGGCCAAGTTCCCCAACGAGGGCGGGATGGACCACATCGAGGAGCCCATCATCGCGGTCACGATCCACACGCCGCCGGAATATGTTGGAGGCATCCTCAAGTTGTGCGAGGAGAAGCGAGGCACGCAGACGGGCCTGACCTATGCCGGCGACAAGCGCGTCATCATCCGCTACGACCTGCCCCTCACCGAGATGGTGTTCGGGTTCTACGACCGCCTCAAGTCGGCCTCGCGCGGCTATGCCTCGCTCGACTACGAGCCCAAGGACTACAAGCCGGCCGACCTCGTCCGCATGGACCTGCTCGTCAACGGCGACCGCGTCGATTCGCTGTCCCTCATCGTCCACCGGGAGAACGCGTTCACGAAGGGGCGCGACCTCTGTGTGAAGATGAAGGAGCTCATCCCGCAGCAGCAGTTCGAGGTGGCCATCCAGGCCTCGATCGGGTCGCGGGTCATCGCCCGCACGACGGTGAAGGCGCTGCGCAAGAACGTCACCGCCAAGTGCTACGGCGGCGACATCACGCGCAAGCGCAAGTTGCTGGAACGCCAGAAGGAAGGTAAAAAGCGGATGAAGCAAGTGGGCAACGTCGAGATTCCGCAAGAAGCCTTTCTCGCCATCCTCAAGGTGGACTGAGGTCGCGTACGGACATGGCGAGCACGAGCGTTCAAGGCGGAGGTCTCCGGAGCTGGTGGCGCGAGCGCTCGGCGTGGAAGCGGGCGCGCCTCGAGGGGCGGCACCTCGTGCGCGAGTCGCGCCGCATCCTCAAGAAGAAGAGCTATCGCATCCCCGAGGCCACGGCCGCGCTCGTCGCGGCCCAGGCCGACGCCGTCGATGAGGCGCTCAAGGGCAGCTCACCCGAGGATCTCGAGCGCGTCCGCAAGGCCATCGCCAACCTCGACGACACGATGGACGAGCACCTGTCCTTCGCCCGCAAGTCGACGGTGCGCGAGTACTCCGAGTCGATCGGGGTCGCCGTGGCCATCGCGCTCCTCCTGCGGGCGTTCGTCGTGGAGGCCTTCCAGATCCCGTCCGGCTCGATGATCCCGACGCTCGAGGTCGGCGACCACATCTTCGTCTCGAAGTTCGCCTACGGGCTCACGATCCCCTTCACGAACACGAAGATCATCACGCTGGGCACGCCGAAGCGCGGCGACATCATCGTCTTCAAGTACCCGCTCGACCAGAGCACGGACTACATCAAGCGGGTCGTGGGCCTGCCGGGCGACGTCATCGAGATGCGCCAGGAGGAGCTCTACGTCAACGGCCACCCCGTGCAGCGCGAGCGCGTGCCGCGGCCGTACCACTACACGGAGGCCTCGCGCGGGACGGGGCCGCCCGAGGACCACGAGAGCGAGCTCTGGCTCGAGAACCTCGACGGCCACAAGCACGAGACGATCCAGGAGCCCATCCGGGCGCCGCGCGACTTCCAGCGCAAGGTCGTCGAGCCCGGCCACGTGTTCGTCATGGGCGACAACCGCGACAACTCGTCCGACTCGCGCGTGTGGGGCACGGTCGACCTCGACCTCATCAAGGGCCGCGCCCTCATCGTCTGGTGGTCGCGCGGCACCACCGACACCATGAGCCCCATCGACTGGTTCAAGTCGATCCGCTGGGGCCGGTTCTTCCAGGTCGTCCGCTAACCGGCCCGTCATTCGGGCCCCCGCCGTTCGCCTCAAGGGACGATGTCCCTCGAAGCGCTGGCCGAGGCGCGTCTCGAGCTCGGCGAGCGCCTGCGCCGCGAGGGGCGCATCGACGAGGCCATCGAGGCCTACCGGGCGGCGGTCGCGCGGGAGCCGGCGAGCGCGGACACCCACCACGCCCTCGCGAGCCTCCTCGGCCGCCACGGCCTGCGCGAGGAGTCGCGGGCGCACTACCTCGAAGCGCTGCGCCTCGCGCCGGGCGATCCCGTCGTGCACAGCAGCCTCCTCTACCTCGACGGCTACGACCCCGCGCTCGACGCCGTCGCGGCGCTGCGCGATCACGTCTGGTGGGATCGGCTGCACGGACGGGGGCTCCTCCCGTGGGCGCCCCACGCCAACCGCCCGGACCCCGAGCGACGGCTCCGCGTCGGGTACGTGTCGCCCGACCTGCGCGCGCACCCGGTCGCGCGGTTCATGCTCCCCATCTACGAGGCCCACGATCGCGCGCGCGTCGAGGTCGTCAGCTACGCGCGGGTCGCGCGCCTCGACGCGATCGGCGAGCGGTTCCGCGCCGCCTCCGACCGCTGGCGCGGCACGGCGGGCCTCGACGACGAGGCGCTCGCGCGGCAGGTGCGCGCGGACGAGATCGACGTCCTGGTCGACCTCAGCGGTCACACGGGCGGCAACTTCCTGGGCGCGTTCAGCCGGCGCCCCGCGCCGGTTCAGGTGAGCTACCTCGGGTACCCGCGCACGACGGGCGTTGCGGCCATCGGCTACAGGCTGACCGACGGGGTGTGCGATCCGCCCGGCGAGCCGAGCGCGCACAGCGAGGAGCTCGTGCGGCTTCCCGGCGCGTGGTGCTGCTGGGAGCCCCAGCCGGCGCCCGAGGTCGCGCCGCCGCCGTGCCTCGGCAAGGGTCACGTCACGTTCGGCAGCCTGCACAACGTCCTCAAGATCAACGACGACGTGCTCGACGTCTGGGCGCGCGTGCTCGCCGCCGTGCCGCGCTCGCGCCTGCTCATCCGGCGGAACACGCTCATCGGCGCGACGCGGGAGCGCTTCCTCTCGCGGCTCGTCTCGCGGGGCGTGGCCCCCGACCGCGTGGACCTCGGCACGGCGAGCGTCGACGGGTTCGGTCACCTCCGGACGTACGCGGAGATCGATCTGTCGCTCGACACGCTTCCCTGGTCGGCCCACACGACGACCTGCGAGTCCCTCTGGATGGGCGTGCCCATGCTGACGCAGCGCGGGTCGCGCGCGGCGGGGCGCCAGTCGGCGAGCGTCCTCGAGGCGGTGGGCCTGCGCGAGCTCGTGGCCGAGTCGGCCGACGAGCTCGTGCGGCTCGCCGCGGCGTGGGCGGGCGCGCCCGCGCGCCTCGCGGAGTGCCGGGGCCGCCTGCGCGAGCAGGTGCGCCGCTCCCCCTTGTGCGACGGCCCGGCCTTCACGCGCGGGCTCGAAGGCGTCTACCGCGCGCTGTGGCGCCGCTGGTGCGCTTCGACCCGCTGACCCTGTTCCCCCGCTCGAGGGGAGAGGGGCCGGCGCGCGGAGGGCGTCAGCGCGTGAGGACGAAGACGAGGATCCCCACGACCACCAGGGTCGCGGCGATCACGGCGACGACGCGGTAGCCCTCGGTCTTGTCGGCGCTCCGATCGGAGACCTTCTGCGCCTTGGCGATGGCCGCCCGCAGGGCGTTCGTGTCGGCGAACCGGTCTTCGCGGTTCTTGGCGACCATCTTCACGATGATGTCGTCGACGGCCTGCGGGATCTTCAACCCTTCCTTGAGCTCCGAGGGCGGCGGCGCCGGCGTCTTCATGTGAAAGTTGATGATCTCGATCGGGCTCTTGGCGCCCTGGAAAGGCAGCACGCCCGTGAGCATCTCGTACGACATCATGCCGAGGGCGTAGATGTCGGAGCGTCCGTCGAGCTTCTGGCCGCGCAGTTGCTCGGGCGACATGAACTCGAGCGTGCCGAGCGTCTGGCCCACGGCGGTGAGCGCCTGGACCTCCTTCTCGCCGGACATGACCTTGGCAATGCCGAAGTCGAGGACCTTGACGTGGTCCTCGGTCTTCGAGCCGCTGCCGGTCGTGACCTGGCGCGACTCGATGAAGACGTTCTCCGGCTTCATGTCGCGGTGGACGATGCCGTTCGCGTGCGCCTCTCCGAGCGACTGGGCGACCTGGTCGAGGATCGAGAGCACGCGCTCGGGGGCCAGGATGCCGTCGGCCTTCTGCAGGTGGTGCAGGCTCCGCCCGCGCAGGAGCTCCATGGCGAGGTAGAGGATGCCATCCTCGGTCTCGTCGAAGTCGTAGGTCGTCACGGTGTGCGTGTCGCGCAGCTTCGAGCAGGCCTCGGCCTCGCGCCGGAAGCGGGCGATGATCGTCTGATCGGACGAGTTGTGCGGGTGGAGGATCTTGAGGGCGACCTCGCGGCCCGTGGCGATCTGCTTGCCGCGGAACACGGCGCCGAAGCCGCCCTCGCCGATCTTGTCCTCGATGAGGTAGCGGTGGTTGAGCGTGCGACCGATGAGGTTCTCCGGCGCCTGCGCGGGCGGCCGCACGGGCGGGTTCGCGGCCGCGGGCGCGGGCACCGTCGCCAGCAGGGACGCGTCGGCCGCCGCCGAGGGCGCCGTCGTGGGGGCGGGGCCGGCCCCGGCGCCCTTCGCCGACTGGAAGATCGTCATGGCCGCCGATTCGAGCGCGCCCGAGCCGATCGCCGTGGGCTTCGAGTCGGGCTTCCGGTCGCGGTTCAGGGGACGGATGGTGCCAGAGATGTCGCCGCGGCGGGCCGGGGCGGGCGCGGCGGCCGCCTCCTCGGGCGGCGCGGCGGCGGGCGGGTCGACCTTTTTCCCGCAGGCGCCGCAGAACCGCGCGCCGTCCTCGAGCTCCGTCGAGCAGTGTGGACACTTCGACATCGTCGCGTCCTCAGGGCGCCTGCGCCGGGGCGTCGGCGCGCGCCGCCTGGTCCCTCTCGCACTTCATGACGAAGATGCTGCCCGCGGCCGCGACGAGCAACGCGACGAAGAAGAACGCGAGCAGCGAGCGCGCGCCGCGCGCCGCCGCCCCGGCGCGGCCCGAGACGGGCTGCCCGGGGTCGGCCTTGGTGACGACGTCCTCGCTGCTGACGAGCTCCTTGGGCAGGCCCGCCGAGAGTTCCACCGTGGGCGCGTCGGAGCCGGGCGGCACCTCGGGCAGGGGGTCGCTGCCGGGGTCGTACGCCACGAAGCCGACCACGTCCTCGGGCGTGGGCGGCTTGAGCCCCTCGCCGTCGAAGCGGGCCAGCACCACCGTGATGTTGTCGGGCCCGTCGCGGTCGAGCGCCTTCTGGATGAGCGTCTGGGCCGCCTTCTGGAGGTCGGGCTCGGTGACGAGCACCGCCAGCATCTCCTCGTCCGTCACGGGCCCGTGCAGCCCGTCCGAGCAGAGCAGGGCGACGTCGCCCCTGCGCAGGTCCACCTGCGAGAGCACGACCTCGACGCGCTCCTGGACGCCCAGCGCCTGCAGGATGATGTTGGCGTGCTCGAAGGCCTTGGCCTCCTCGGGCGTCATGGCGCCCGCCTCGATGAGCTGCCAGGCGAGCGACTGATCCTTCGTGACCTGCGCGAGCTTGCCGTCGCGCAGGATGTAGCAGCGCGAGTCCCCGATCTGGCCCACGACGAGCGTCGTGTCGACGAGCGCCGCGACGGTGCACGTCGTGCCCATGCCGCGCTCGCTCTGGTTGTCGCGCGACTGGATGAAGATCCTCTCGTTGGCGCGCTCGACCGAGCGCCGCACGAGGCGCGCGAAGGCGTCGCGCGACTGGGGCTCGGAGCCCGCCAGCGCGTCGTAGATCGAGTCGACGGCCATCTGCGAGGCCACCTCGCCCGCGGCGGCGCCGCCCATGCCGTCGCACACGAGCAGGAGCGCCCCCTTGTCGCCGAGCCGGACCTTGAGCGCGTCCTTGCCGTCGTTGGAGCGCACGCCCGCCGTGACGTCGGCGATGAGGAAGTTGTCCTCGTTGTGCTCGCGGATGAGACCGACGTCGGTCTTCCCGAAGATCTCGATGTCGATGGGGGGGGCCGCGCCGTCTGACATCACGTCATCCTGCCGAGAGGCCTACTTTCGCATTTTTTCGTGCTGGGCGCTCTCATCGTCACCATGGGTTCGCCTGGCGCCGGCTAGCCGATTTCGAAGCGCAGGAGCTCGTCCCCGAGGCGAATGAGGTCGCCCGGCATGAGGCCGTGGGGCCCGCGCAGGCGCAGGAAGGTGCCGTTCGAGCTGCCAAGGTCTTCGAGCCGACCTCGGCCGTTTCGGTACGAGAGTTGAGCGTGGCGGCGGGACATGAACTCGTCGTCCGAGAAGACGATGTCGCCGCTCTCCCGCCCCAGGATCTGGTCGGGCCGGGTCAGGTGGAAGACGTCGCGGGTAAGGCCCGCCGGCGTGAGCTGCCGCAGCCGCCCCCAGGGAGGGCGCACGGGGGTCCCGAAGACCACCATGCCGTGCTCGAGGGCGGGCCGCAGCACGCGCTCGGAGTCGGGGATGAGCTCGAGGCGCAGGACCTGCTTGCCGATGAGCAGCTGGTCGCCGTCCTGCAGGTCGACGGCGCCGCGGAGGCGCACGTAGATGCCGTTGCGCGACTCGAGCGGCGTCAGGACGCGCCCGGAGAGGCTCGCCGAGATGCGCGCGTGCCGGTTTGCCAGGTGGGGATCGTCGAAGAGGAGGTCGCCCTCGGTGCGGCCGATGTCGATCTGGTCGCCGATGAGGTTGTAGGTGATGCCGTCGGAGCCGTCCCGATGGACTACGATCAGCCTGAACCCTGGCTCGTAGCCGGGCCGCCCGGACGCGGGCGCCATCGCGGCGCTCGGCACGGCGGCGCCGCCGATGTCCGGGGCGCGGGCGGGCAACGCCTCACCGGCTACACGAGTCCCACAATACTGGCAGAAGAGGACGTCGTCCCCGTTCGTGTTTCCGCACCGCCCGCACTTGGTCATGTCGAAGGGGTTTGCAAGCGGCGGAATCCTTTGGTAACAGGCGGGCCCGAGATCCGAATCGTGGGTCAATCAATAACAATTTCCGCCGGAACGGTCAATTGGTCCACGGGGTTCGAGCGGCTCGGGGGGGCGGCGCGCGCCGCGGTCGCGCTCGCCGCGCTCGCTGCGGGCTGCGGCCCGATGGTCGACACGGCGAAGTTCCCGGTGCGGCCAGACTCCGTGCGGCCCGCCGATCTGCTCGGGCCCTACGACGGCATCGTGCTCGACGCCGACACCGACCGCCCCATCGCGGGAGCGGTCGTCGAGGCGTCGTGGGCCTTCGAGCGGGGCATCGGGCTCCAGGCGCCCCTCGCGGCGCGCGAGATCGTCGTCGAGTCCGGCGTCGACGGCCGTTACTCGATCCCCCGCCTCACCGACGTGCCCGGGGCCGGGCTGCCGGGCGGCGCCTCGACGCGGCTCCGGCGGTTCACGCTCATCGTCTACCGGCGCGGTCACATCGCGTGGCGGAGCGACCGGCGCTTCGGGCAGGGCGGGAGCGCGGCGCGGCGGCGCGACTTCTCCCAGCGCGGCAACCGCGTGCGCCTCGAGAAGTGGCAGCCCGGGTTCCATCACGCCGAGCACCTCGTCTTCCTCGGCGGCGGCGAGAAGGTGCGGGCCGCCGCGGCGTGGGAGCTGCAGCCGGCCGCCATGGAGCTCGGGGGCGAGGAGGAGAAGATCGGCGCGGGCGCGGAGGGCGAGGGCGTGGCCCCGCGCCACGTCGCGACGCTCGACATCGAGAAGCTGCTCACCGACGACGAGATCCGCGGCGTCACGGGGTTCGTCGGCAAGTTCGAGGACGGCAAGCTCTCCGACCTGCCGACCACCGAGTTCTACGACAGCCGCCACTTCAAGGCCGTCGGCAAGCCGGAGGGCTACGACGTCGGCCTGCGCGTCTGGCGCCTGGGGCCCGCGGCGTCCGAGGCGCAGTACCGCAAGCTGCTCGAGGAGCTGCCGGGGGCGCACGCGACCGACGAGATCGGCGACGCCTCGCTGCGCGCGCGCTCCGGCGACATCAACGGGCTCGCCTTCCTCGTGCGCGAGCGCGGCGTCGTCGCGTCGCTCACGTGCGGCGTGTCCCAGTGCCCCGAGCCGGCGCAGCTCCTCAAGCTCGCCAAGCTCGTCGAGTCGCGCCTGCCCGACCTGCCGCCCGAGCCCGTGCCGGCGGCGCCGCCGGGCGAGGGAGGGACGCCATGAGCGCGCGGCGACCCGTGCGCGCGTCGGCCCTGGCCGTCTTCCTGTCGCTCTCGCTGCTGGGCGGGGGCGGCCCCGCGCGGGCCTACGATCCCGCCACGACCCACGCGGGGTTGACCGAGCGCTCGGTGCTCGCGTCGGGGCTGCACCAGGTCCTCTCGCGCCGGCTCGGCCGGCCGCTCGGGCTCTTCGAGCCGCTGCGCCTGCGCGAGGCGGACGTCGGCGAGGCCGAGGCGCGCTCGCTGCGCGGGCGGCTCGGCGCGCTCGACCCCTCGGGCGGGTACCGGCCGGCCGCCGACGGCGTCGCCTCGGCGCTGTCCTGGGTGGTCGCCGGCTCCGTCATCGCGGGGACGCCCGCCGAGCGCGGCCGCAACCTCTTCTACGATCCGTCGCGGGGCACGGGGCTGGGCGGCGCGGGGGACGCCGCCGCCTTCTCGCACGCCATGCGCGCGCTGTTCGACGACGGCACGTTCCGCGCGCTCGCCACGGGCACCGACTTCAACCTCACGGGCCTGCCCGCCACGGAGTGGCTCGCCTCGCCCGACAACGACGTGGGCCTGCCGGCGTTCACGAGCGCGCTCGACGCCGCCGTGTCGGCCCCGGACCCCGCGGCGCGCGGCACGGCGCTGGCGCGCGCGCTGCTCGCGCTCGGCGGCACGCTGGCCGTGCTGCAGGACGCGGGCGAGCCGGCGCACGTGCGCAACGACTTCGCGGGCGCCTACCTCGGGGGCGGCGGCGACAACCCCTTCGACCGCTCGTCGGCCTTCGAGCGGTTCGTGGCCGATCGCTACGGGCGCCTCGGGCTGCCGGCGGCGGCGCCCCCGGTGGCGCGCCCCACGGTGATGGCCTACATCACGGCCGCCGATCGGCAGGGGCTCGCCGACCGCACGCAGCGGCGGTTCTTCTCGGCGGGGACGCTGCCCGAGGACGCGATCGTCGATCGCGACACGTCGGCGGTCGAGGTCATGCGCGACGCGCGCGGCTCGCTCGCCTACGGGCTGCCGCGCCTGCCGCGCCTCGAGCTGCGCGCGCTCGGCGAGCGCCGCTACGCCTTCGAGGGCCCGCGCCGCCTCCTCGCCTACGAGCGCGTGCCCGGGCGCGTGCGCTTCTTCCTCGACGACGCCGTCTACGCCGACACGGCGCGCGTGCTCCTGCCCGAGATCGCGGCCTACGGCGCGGGCCTCGTCGATCACCTGTTCCGCGTCGAGCTGGCGATCTCGGCGAAGGACGGCGCCGTCACCGTCGAGGCGCGCGGCGCGAGCGGCGCCCTCGACGGGCGGGTCCGGGTCTACGCCGAGGACGCGCGCGGCCGCCGCACCGAGCTCGGCGCGGGCGCCCTCGTCGGCAGCGACGGGGCGGCCCGCGTCACCGTCGCCGTGGCCCCGCCTTCGGGGACGCGCCGCCTCGCGGCCGTGCTGCGGGGGCGGGACGCGGCGGGCGAGCTGGTGTCGGTCGTCGAGGCGCCTCTTTAGGGCGCGGGGGAGCGAGGCCCTGGGCGGGCCCCCCCGGCTCCTGGAGCGCCTCGGGGAGGACGCGGAGGGTGCGGCGCGCGGCCGATGACGGTGCGAGCGCCAGCCGCAGCGCCTCGTTCTCCGCGCGCGCCTCGTCGTCGCCCTCGAGAGCGGCCTGCGCCTCGGCCCGCGCGAGGGACTCGAGGAGGGAGGGAT
>DASZWW010000009.1:0-8769 GCA_035546175.1 Polyangia bacterium | reverse complement strand
GCCGCCGGCGCGTCGGGCGCCGCGGGCAGTACGGCGGCGGCAGGAGCGTCAGGCGCGGCCGGCGCCGGCGGGGGCCCGCTCGCCGACAAGGCGCTCTCGGTGCGCGGCAACCAGCTCGTGGACGCGGCCGGGAAGCCGGTGAGGCTGCTCGGCATCAATCGCGCCGGCAGCGAGTACATGTGCGCGACGGCGACGGTGAAGAGCGTCTTCGACGGGCCCACCGACGACCCCAACATCGCCGCCATGCTGACCTGGCACATCAACACCGTGCGTCTCCCGCTCAACGAGAGCTGCTGGCTGGGGCTCGCGGGCACCGATTCGGACGTGGGCGGCGACTTCTACCAGACGCTCATGAAGGACTACGTCGATCGCCTCCACGCGCAGGGCCTCTACGTCGTCCTCGATCTGCACTGGACGGCTCACGGCGACGCCCTCGCCAAGGACCAGCAGCCGATGGCCGACGCCGACCACGCGATCGCTCTCTGGACGTCGGTCGCCTCGTACTTCAAGGACGACCCGATGGTCGTCTTCGACCTCTTCAACGAACCGTACCTCGATCTCGCGGGCGCGGGCGACGCCTGGGGCTGCTGGCTCGATGGCGGCTGCGACGTCCAGGGCGGCCAGGCCGCCGGGATGCAGGCCATGCTCGACGCCGTTCGCGGCACGGGCGCGAAGCAGGTCGTCATCGCGGGCGGGCTCTCCTACGCCAACAAGCTCGACGGCTGGCTCGCGCACAAGCCCCAGGATCCGACGGGGAACCTCATGGCGGGGTTCCACGTCTACAACGACGGCGCCTGCGGCGACACCGGCTGCTGGAACGGCGCCGTCGCGGCCGTCGCGCAGCAGGTCCCGATCGTCACGGGCGAGCTCGGCGAGCGCGACTGCAACCACGGCTTCGTCGACGGCTACATGAGCTGGGCCGACGCGCACGGCGTGGGCTATCTCGGCTGGGCCTGGAACCCGCAAGACTGCGCGAAGTTCCCCGCCCTCATCAGCGACTGGAGCGGCAGCCCGACGACGTTCGGCCTCGGGCTCCAGACGCACCTCGCGGCCGTGAACCCGTAGCGCACATGAACGAAGCCGGCGACGCCTCTTCGGCGCCGCCGGCTCCGCGAAGCTCGGGGGGTGTTACTTGGTCTCGGGGGCCTTCTCGGCGCCCTTGTCCGCGCCCTTCTCGGCCTTCGGCGCCTTCTCCTTCTTCGCCTTCTTGGCCTTCTTCTCCGGGGCCGGCTTGTCGCCCGCCGGAGCGGCCTCGTCCGCCGCCACCGTGCGCGTCGCGTGGTGCGTCGCGACGACCTTCGAGGCCGCGAAGGCCGACGTGCCCGTGAGGGCCAGGAGCGAGAGCGCGAACATCGTATTGCGAATCATGATCATTCCTCCGTGCGGGTTTTTTGGTCTCGGTTCGAAGCGACCGACGCAGGACGTGATTGCACCCACGATGCCAAGGCCTGCGCGGCGTCAAGCCCGCGCGCGGCGCGGGGAAGAGGGGCGCGCGCGGGCGCCGTGAGGCGCTTTCGGTGTGCGCGCGCGCCAAACGGCCGCAGCGGCCGGGGCCGCGACCTCAGCCGAACCAGTAGGCGATCTTCAGCATGAGCACGTCGATGGCGGCGTTCCCGCGCAGGATCGGGCGCGGATCGAGGCTCGTCGCGCCGTTCAGGGACGGCGTCAGGATGGGCGTCTGGGCCCGCGTGTAGACGAGGTAGGCGATGGAGCCCAGGCGGAACTCCCAGCGCAGCACGACGTTGACGTTCAACGTCGCGGTCGACGTGTCGGTCTTGGTGAGATCCTGGGCGGGCGCCGGCTGCAGCGACGCGAGATCGACGCGCCCCCGGTAGCCCACGGCCGGGACCTCGAAGAACCGGGTGTAGTGGATGCGGGCGAGGAACGCTTGACTGTAGATCTGCAACGTCAGCTCGGGCGTGAAGGTGTAGGCGGCCCGCAGGGTCGCGCCGAGGCTGCGGGCGTCCTGCGCGCCCAGGAGAGACACCGTCGACACGTAGCGAGGCTCGCCGTGGTCGAAGGTCGACGTCGGCGTGAGCTCGAGCTCGAGCTGGGGCAGGACGCGCACCGTGACGTCGCCGCGCGCCTCCGCGTGCGCGCCGTCGGACATGTGCATGGCCTGCCCGTAGGCGGACCACAGGACGCGCCGCCGTGGATCGCCGGCCAGCGTGAGCTCGAGGCCCCGGCGCCCGGCGCGCTCGAGCACCCGGCCGTCCCCGAACTCGCGATCGTCGTGGTAGTTGCCGTTCAGGTCGGCCTGCACGATGACCGTCCAGTAGTTCGTGAGGAGCCAGCTCGACGCGAGATAGAGGTTTTGCTCCAGGGCGATCCCGTCGAGCGTGCTGCGGTAGGCGGCGCCGAACGTCGTGCGCGTCTCGACGGTGCGCCACCAGGGCTCGACGGTGCGGTAGGTGAGTGAATAGTTGCCGAACCAGTCGTTCTTGCGGTCGAGGTAGCCGAGGTCGTTGTACTCGAGCTGCCGCCCCGAGATCTGCGTGTCGAGGTTCCACAGCCAGTGCCTGCCGCCGACCCTGTCGACGTCGAGCGAGCCGCCCGGCGCGAGCCGGCCCGCGAGCACGGGGATGCCGTCGGGCTCGGCGCGGGGCGGGCCGTGCGCGAGGGCCGTCGCGAGCGCCTGCGCGCCCACCGCGTAGTCGCCGTCGGGCGAGCGCCAGCGGCCGTCGGCGCTCACGGCGTAGGCGTCGTTCGTGCAGCGCTGATCGGCCGCGGGGGCGACGTTCGTCTCGGAGCAGGGCTGGCCGGGGTGATAGAAGGGTTCGAAGCGGTTCGTGGCCGTCGCGAGCAGGCCCACGCTGGAGTCGGCGCCCACGAGGCGCTTCAACCGCAGGACGTTGAAGACCGTGGCCGGCTCGGCCGTGCGCGCGACGGTGCCGCCCGGAGCCGCCACCGAGATGTCGTTGCGGCCCGTCATCGCCGACAGCACGCCGACGGTCGTGCGGCCGCCGATCGTCCCCACGAGCTTGGCGGCGCTGTAGATCTGGGACGGCTCGGGGAGATCGACGGGCGTCTCCTGCGGCGCGAGTGTGGGCGTCGCCGGCTGGTGGCCGATGCGGCGGGTGTAGAGGAGCTGCCGCAGCGTCGCGAAGGTGTCGGTGCCCTCGAGGAAGAAGGGGCGCTTCTCGGGGAAGAACGTCTCGAAGGTCGAGAGGTTGAGGACGACCGAGTCGGCCTCGACCTGGCCGAAGTCGGGGAGCACCGACAGGTCGAGCGTGAGCTCGGGCGTCACGGAGACCTTCGCGTCGAGGCCGCCCGAGATCGTCGCGTCCCAGCCGTGCGCGAGCGTGCCCTGGCCGGCGACGGCCTCGGCCGAGCGGTGGCGCACGCGCCCGAGCTCGAACGGACGCAGCTGCCAGGCGCGCCGCGGCCGCAGGTTCGTCAGGTCGTCGATGCGGCCGAAGAGGGGGATGAAGGCGCCGGCGCGGCGCGAGTAGAACGCCCAGTCGTCGACCTCCTGGTTCGCCTCCGTGAAGCGCCGCACCTGGAGGCCCCAGTCCTGGACGGGCAGCGCATCGAAACGCAGCACATAGAGCGGGATGCGCATCTCGACGGAGTACCCGCGCGGCGTGTCGGCGGCCTTGCCCTCCCACACGGCGTCCCAGTCGGACGAGTAGTCGAGGTCGTTGAAGTGCACGGCGTCGCTGAGGACGCCGGCCGCGTTGACGCCGAAGTGGAACGCCGTCACGCCGTCGCGGCGGCTGTCGATGTCGACCCAGACGCTGTCGGAGGGGAGCTGCGTGTCCCGCCGCATGAGCCGCTTGACGACGGGCGAGTGGATCTGCTCGCAGTCGATGCCGATGTAGATCGCGTCGTCGTCGTAGAGGATGCGCAGCGCCGTGCGCTCGCTGGGCGGCGCGCCCTCCTCGGGGAAGTGCTGCGTGAACGTCGTCGAGGGCGGCGCGAGCCGCCACACGGCGTCGTCGAGCTTGCCGTCGATGACGGGCGGCCTGGGGGTGCGCACGGCCTTGATGTGCGGGCGGACGGCGGGCGCGAAGGCCGCCGCGGGCGCGAGCGGGGCCGTCGGCGCGACAGGGACCGCCTGCGCGAAGAGCGCGAGGAGGGTACCGACGGGGATCGCGAGCGGCGACACGAAGACCGGGGGAGCGTAAGCCGAAACGAAACGCCGCGCACCCGATGTATAAGGAGCCGTCATGGGCCTCCCCGAGCGCCTCGCCGAGCTCGTCTCCTTCGACACACGAAACCCCGAGGGGGACGAGAAGCCGCTCGTCCACAGGCTGGCGCGCGATCTGGGCGCGCTGGGCGCGGCCGCCGTCACGGAGGTCGACGTCGGCGACCACGGCTACGTCTACGCGCGCTTCGGCGAGCGGCCCACCTTGCTGCTCAACGCGCACGTGGACACGGTGCCGGCGAACAGCGGGTACTCCTCGCCGCCGCACATCCTCGTGCGCCGCGGCGACCGGCTGCACGGGCTCGGCGCCGCCGACACGAAGGGCGCGATCGCCGCCATCGTCGAGGCGCTCGCCGCGCTCCCCCCCGCCGCCCGGTCGAAGCTGAACGTCGGGATCCTCTTCTCGGGCGACGAGGAGCGCAGCGGCACCTGCATCCGGGCCTTCCTGGACAGCGACGCCGCGCGCGGGCTGACGCACGCGATCGTGTGCGAGCCGACGGGCTGCCGCGTGGGCGTGCGCCACCGAGGGATCGGCGCGGCCACGGCGACGCTCGAGGGCCCGGGCGGGCACTCTTCGCGCGTCGACGGGCTCGTGAACCCGATCGCCGTCCTGGCGCGCGCCGCCGTCGCGCTCGACGACTGGGGCGCCGCGGAGAAGACGCGCGGCCCCGCCGGCTTCGAGGGGCTCTGCCTGAACGTCGCCAGCCTCGACGGGGGCGTGGCCTTCAACGTCGTGCCCACGCGCGCGACGCTCGCGCTGTCGCTGCGTCCCGGCCCCGGCGCCGATCTGCCGGCCCTCCTCGCCGAGGCCGAGCGGCGCGTGCGGTCCGCGGCGGCGCCGCACCCCGTCGCCTGGAGCGTCGAGACCCAGAGCCCCCCGTTCGCGACGCGCGCCCTGGGCGCCTTCTCGCCGTACCTCGGCGCCGCCCTCGAGAGCGCCGTCGACCTCGGCTTCTGGACCGAGGCGGCCAGGCTCTCGGAGCGTGGCATCGACGCCGTCGTCTTCGGCCCCGGCCTCATCGAGCACGCGCACGCGGCCGACGAGCACGTCGAGATCGCGCAGCTCGAGTCGGCGCGCGCCACGTTCGCGCGCACGCTGGAGGCCGCCTCTCGATGATGGAACCCGAGATCATCCAGCGCTTCCTCGAGAGCGTCGGGCAGAAGGCCGACGTCGACCTCTACCTCAAGCTGTTCCGGGGGCAGCGCAAGGAGAGCTTCGCGATCCTCGCCGCGGGCGCGCAGATCGTGAAGAGCGCGCTCGACCCCGTGCACTTCGACCTGCGCATCCTCACCGGCCTCGGCCTCGTGCCGTCCGTCGTGCTCGGCCTCTTCGAGCCCAAGGACGCCGATCGGCAGGCGCAGCGCGTGCAGGACTGGCTCGTCGAGGACGCCGTCCCGGCGCGCATCGTGCCGGCCGGCGCCGAGCTCGGCGAGGACGCGATCGACGCCGTGCGCGCCGCGATCGGCGCGGGGGAGATCCCGCTCGTGACGCTCGAGGGGGCGCGCGAGGCGACGATCGACAAGCGCTTCAGGCTGCTCGCGAAGCTCGCGCAGGCGCTCGAGACGCGCAAGGTCGTCTTCCTCAGCCGGCGCGCCGGCCTCGAGCCGCAGGGCGGCGGGCGCCGCCTCGACGTCGTCAACCTCACCACCGACTACGACCGGCTCATGTCGAACGGCGGCTTCTCGCGCGGCCAGGCGACGCTCCTCCGCCACGCCAAGGGCCTGCTCGAGCAGGTCCCGCAGCGCATGACCGCGACCGTCGTCAACCCCCTCCACCTGCTCCGGGAGCTCTTCACCGTGAGCGGCGCCGGCACGCTCATCCGGCGCGGCTCGCGCATCGACGCGCGCGCGAGCTGGGAGGGCCTCGATGAGGTGCGCGCCCGCGGCCTCTTCGAGTCGGCCTTCGGGCGGCCGTTGCGGGCGGGCTTCTTCGCCGATCCCGTCGAGCGCATCTACCTCGAGGAGGGCTTCCGCGGCATCGCCGTGATCCGCCAGACGAAGGTCGCGCCCTACCTCACGAAGTTCGCGGTCGACCGCCAGGCGCAGGGCGAGGGCATCGGCACGGAGCTCTGGTCGATGCTCGCGCGCGACTTCCCGACGTTCTTCTGGCGCTCGCGGCCGACGAACCCCATCACGCCCTGGTACGTCAAGCAGTGCGACGGCCTGGCGCGCTTCCCAGAGTGGCACGTCTTCTGGCGCGGCCTGCCGGTCTCGTCCATCGAGCCCGCCATCGAGCACGCGCGCACCGCGCCCGTCGACCTCGACTGAGCACGGCCATGCCGGAGCTGCCCGAGGTCGAGATCGCGGCGCGCAACCTGCGACGGTGGACGGCGGGGCGCACGGTGCGCGCGGCCGAGGCCGACGCGACGCCCGTCGTGCGGCCCGCGGGCCCGCGCGCTCTGGCCGCGCTCGCCGGCGCGCGCGTGCGGACGGTGGACCGCGTCGGCAAGCACCTGCTCCTGACCTTCGACCGCCGCGACAAGCCCGTGGGGCTCTGGTCGCACCTCGGCATGACGGGCAAGTGGCAGCGCGGCGCCGCGGGGGCGCCGCCGCCGCGCTTCTCGCACGCGCGCCTCCGGCTCGACGACGGCGCCACCCTGCACTACTGCGACATGCGGCGGTTCGGCCGCCTGCGCGTCGTCCCCGGCGCGCGCTTCTCCGAGATCCCGACGCTCGCGGCGCTCGGGCCCGATCCGCTGCGTGACGGCGTCGATGCGGCGAAGCTGCACGCCCGCCTCGCGCGCCTGCGCCTGCCCATCAAGGTCGCCCTCCTCGACCAGACCATCCTCGCCGGGGTCGGCAACATCCAGTCGTCGGAGGCCTGCTTCCGGGCCCGCCTCGACCCGCGCCGCCCGGCCCGCTCGCTCACGCGCGCGGAGATCGGCCGCCTCGCCCGCGCGATCCTGGCCTCGATCCGCTACACGCTCGCCCGGTTCGCCGAGGAGGGCGCGGACGCGGGCGACGGCGCGATCATCTACGTCGAGGAGAGCCGCGACGCGAACCCGTTCAAGGTGTATGGCCGCGCGGGCGAGCCCTGCCCGCGCCGCAACGGGACGATCCGCCGCATCGTGCAGGCCGGCCGCTCGACCTTCTTCTGCGAGGCGTGCCTCGTCCCGGACGACCGATGATCCTCGACCTCTCGCCGCTGCGGCGGCACCGCGACTTCCGGCTCCTCTTCTTCGGGCAGCTCGTCTCGTTCTTCGGCAGCATGCTCACGTACGTCGCCGTCCCTTACCAGGTCTTCCAGCTCACGCGCTCGAGCCTGACCGTCGGGCTGCTCGGCACCGTGCAGCTCGTCCCGCTCGTCCTCTTCGGCCTCCTCGGCGGCGCGTACGCCGACGCCATGGATCGCCGGCGCCTCCTCATCGGAGCCGAGGCGCTGCTGGCGCTCGTGTCGGCAGGGCTCGCCGCGAACGCCATGGCGCCCCACCCGAGCGTCGCCGTCGTCTTCGCCCTCACGGGCTTGATGTCGGCCGTCAACGGCTTCCACCGCCCCACGCTCGAGGCCATGTCCCCTCGCCTCGTCGATCGCGACGAGCTGCCGGCGACCGCCGCGCTGACCTCGCTGCGGGGCAGCCTGGGCGCCGTCGCGGGGCCCGCCCTCGGGGGCTTCTGCATCGCGCGCCTCGGCACGAGCGCGACCTTCCTCGTCGACGTCGCGACGTTCCTCTTCTCCCTCGTGGCGGGCTGGCCGCCATGGCGGCGATGCCGCCCTCGCCGGAGGCGGCGCAGCCCGGCCTGCGCAGCATCGTCGAGGGGCTCGACTACGCGCGGCGCCGCCCCGAGCTCATCGGCACCTACGTCGTCGACATCGTCGCCATGACGTTCGCCATGCCGACCGCGCTCTTCCCGGCGATGGCGCAGGCCTGGGGCGGCCCGACGGCCGCCGGCTGGCTCTACGCGGCGATGCCCATCGGCAGCTTCGTGACGACGCTGCTGTCCGGCTGGACGAAGCGCGTGCGCCGCCGTCATCGTCGCGGCCGCGCTCTGGGGCGTCGCCATCGTCGCGCTCGGCCACGCGCCGAGTCTCGCCGTCGCCATGGGATGCCTCGCCTTCGCGGGCGCCGCCGACATGGTGAGCGCCCTCTTTCGCATGACGATCTGGAACGAGACCATCCCGTCGCACCTGCGTGGACGCCTCGCCGGCGTCGAGATGATCAGCTACATGACGGGCCCGCTCCTCGGCAACGCGCGAGCCGGCTGGATGGCCTCCCTGCGCTCCGTGGGCTTCTCCATCGTGGCGGGGGGCGCCGTTTGCGTCGCCGGCGTGCTGCTCTGCATCCCTTTGCTCCCGGCCTTCTGGCGCTATCGCCCCGCGGAGGCAGCGCCCGCGTGCGGCGAGCGCGCCGCCGGGTGATCGGGTCCATCGCCGATGCCCGTGCATCGACGAAGTGACACGTGCCTTGATCGGAAGGGCCGTGCACGGGCAACTTGATGGGGGATGAAGTTGGCGCGCTCGTCGGTCCTGTGCGCGCTCGTCGCGGCGGGATGCGGCTCCGGCCACGTGACCGCGCCCCGTGACGGGGGCGGCGCCGGCCTGGGAGCCGCGGGCCTGGGGGCCGCCGGGCTCGGCGGCGCGGGCCTCGGGGGCGCGGGCGCAGCAGGCGGCGCCGCGGGGGCCG
>DASZWW010000008.1:0-1971 GCA_035546175.1 Polyangia bacterium | reverse complement strand
GGGCGCGGGGCCGCTCGACGCCGAGACGGGCGCGCGCATGTTCGACGTCGAGGCGCGCGGCCGCGCCGCGGACGATCGGACGAGCCGCGCGGTCTCGAACGCCTCGCACCCCGGCATCACCGACTTCTCGCACGCCGGCGTGATCGCGCCCGTCGACTCGCACCAGGGACGAGGGCCGGGCGCCGCCCCCGGCGCCGTCGCGCACCCGACGAACGGCGCCGCGCCGGCCCTCTCCGGCGCGCGCGACCCGCAGGACCTCGCCGCAGAGACGGCCGAGCGCACGCGGGCGCGCGTGTACGACCGTTACCGACAGGAGATCCAGCGGCGCGTGCAAAATGTCCTCGTCTTCCCCAAGGTGCTCGCGCTCCGGCTCGAGCAGGGCGAGGCGGTGGTCACCTTCATCGTGCGCCCCGACGGCGGGCTGGACGCCGGGCCGCGCATCGTGAAGTCCTCAGGATTCGAGGAGTTCGACGCGGAGGCCGTGAAAGCGGTGCTGCGCGCCGCGCCATTCCCCCGCCGTCAGGAGAACACGGGCTTGTCGCTCTCGATGCCGGTGACGTTCGAGAACCCGCTCGTTCGTTAGTCATGGCGCGCGATGAGCCTTAGAATTGGGCGCAGGTAGGTCGTGAGTCCGTCCCGCCAACCTCCTCAGCAGAAGACCGCTGGCGCCTCGGATCGGCCGGCCCGATCGGCGCACCGGCCGACCCGCAAGCGGAAGGTGGCCTTCTGGCTGGCCATCGCGGCGATCGTCCACGGCGAGCTCGCGCTCATCGTCGGCATGGCCTTCTACTTCTGGGCGCCGCGCGACGCCGATCTGCAGCGGCAGCTCGCCGAGCGCGGCCCGGGCGAGTCGATCGACGTCGGCATGGTCGACGAGGACACGGCGCGCCGGCTGCTCGCGGATCTCGAGCGCGAGCAGGAGAAGGCCAAGGCCGAGGAGGTGAAGAAGGAGATCGACTCGATCAAGGCGCCGGGGCAGGTCATCGATCTCCCCACGCCGCGCGAGGAGCGGCGGCCCGACGAGGCGCGCTTCGCGGGCGAGCACGACAGCACGGTCACGCACGAGACGAAGCGGTACGGGAAGTTCGACGAGAAGTCGCGGCAGGGCGCCCGCGACGCGACGGCCGAGACGGACAAGCCGACGGCCCAGGCGCGGCCCGACGGGCGCCTCGCGATGCGGGAGCCGGACCTGGGGCGCGCGCTGCACAACAGCGGGCCGCTCGCGCCCGCGGCCAAGGCGCGGCCCGCGGGCTCGACCTACGGCGTCTCGGATCCGGGCGACGCCGAGGCCGACGGCGCGCTCGGCCGGCTGGGCATGAACGCGCCCGAGCGGCCGGCGGGCGGCGGCCTCCCCGCGGGCGGCGCGCCGGCGCTCATCCCGACGTCCGAGCAGCTCGCGCACGTCATCGGCGGCGGCACGCAGGACGCGCTCAAGGACGTCGACGACGGCGAGGAGACGGCGCTCAACTCGAAGAAGTGGCGCTTCGCGACCTTCTTCAACCGCGTCAAGAAGCAGGTCTCCGAGCACTGGCACCCCGAGGAGGCGTACCGCCGCCGCGATCCGACGGGCGTCATCTACGGCCACCAGAACCGCTACACGGAGCTGCGCATCCAGCTCAAGGCCGACGGTCACCTCGCGAACGTCGGCGTGGGCCTGCCCTCGGGCCTCGAGTTCCTCGACGACGAGGCCATCACGGCGTTCAAGGAGGCGCAGCCCTTCCCGAACCCGCCCCACCAGCTCCTCGAGCGCAACGGCCTCATCACCTTCAGCTTCGGCTTCCTCTACGACCTCAACGGCCCGCCGCAGATGCGCTGGTTCAAGTACAACGACTAGAGCGCATCTCATAAATCGCGGGATCTAAGTCCGCGAGACTCGATCAGTTTTCGAGAGGGGATCGACAGGTGGATCAATCTCTGATCTAACCTTGATGTGGACCTCACCGAAGAGCAGTGGGCTCTGATTGAGCCTCT
>DASZWW010000007.1:0-15883 GCA_035546175.1 Polyangia bacterium | reverse complement strand
CGCGCTCGAACGCACCGTCAAGCGCCCCGAGCGCGCCGCCGCGCTCGCCGAGCGCGCCGCCGCGGCGGGCGCCGCGCCCACGCGCGTCGCGCTGCTGCGCGCGGAGGCCCTCATCGACAAGGGCGATCACGCGCGCGGCGTGAAGCTGCTCCTCGACGTCGCCGCCGACGCGCCCGAGTACCTCGAAGCCCGCCTACGCGCCGCCGAGGTGCTGCGCGACGATCACAAGCTCGACGAGGCCGACCAGGCGCTCGAGACGGCGGCCCGCAAGACCAGCGCCGCCGACGCCGCCAAGGCCGACGCCGCCAAGGTCGATCGCCAGGGCGCCGTCTCCCTCGCCATCGCGCGCAGCCAGATCGACGAGAAGCGCGGAGACGCCGTGCGCGCGGCGCGCCGCCTCGACGAGGCGCTCGCGGCCGACGCCGACGACGCGCGCCTCGTGCTCGCGCGCGCGGCCGTCGACGATCGGCGCGGCGACTGGCGCCACGGCCTCGCCCTCGCCGAGCGGCTGCTCGGGCGCGAGCCGCGCAACGTCGAGGCCCTCAACTTCGCGGGCTTCCTCGCCGCGGACCACGGCCAGGACCTGCCCGCCGCGACCAAGCGCCTGCAGGCGGCCGTCGCGCTCTCGCCCGGCGCGGGCGGCATCGTCGACAGCCTCGGGTGGGCCTACTTCCGCGCGGGCGACCTCGCGCGCGCCGCCACCTTCCTCGAGCAGGCCGGCCGCCTCGAGCCCGATGACCCCGAGATCCTCGAGCACGTCGGCGACCTCTACGCCAAGCGCGGCGAGCGCGCGAAGGCCCTCGAGACGTACCGGCGCGCGCAGCGTGGGAAGCCCAGCGACGCGGTCGCGCGCGACCTCGCCGAGCGCGTGCGCACGCTCGAGGCCAAGAGCGCGGCCGGAAGATGACGCGCGCCTCGCTCATCAAGGGCTCGCTCGTGACGAGCCTCCTGCTCGGGGGCTGCGTGCACAAGCCCCCCGTCGCCCGACCCTACGCCGCGCCGACGGCCGAGGAGCTGTCAGCGCTCCTCGCGGCGCGCGCGAGCGCCGTCCGCTCGATGAACGCCCGCGCGAAGGCCACGAGCTGGCTGGACGGCGAGCGCGTGCGCGCCACCGTGCTCATGCTCGTCGAGCGCGACGGGCACCTGCGGTTCGAGGCCGAGGTGAGCCTGCAAGGCACCGTCGCGACGCTCGCGACCGACGGGCGCACCTTCGCGCTGCTCGACGCCCGCAAGAACGAGCTCGCGCGCGGGCCGGCTTGCCCGGCGAACGTCGCCTCGCTCATCCGGATCCCGCTCGCGCCCGCCGACGTGGCGGCCATCGTGCTCGGCGACGCGCGCCGCCCGCCCGAGGCCGCCCTCGCGCCCGACGTCGCCTGGGACGCCGAGCGCGGCGCCGACGTCCTCGAGCTCGCCGGCCCCACGGAGACCCTGCACGTCTTCTTCGCGCGCCACGGCGCCGCCGTCGACGTCGTGGGCGCCGAGGCCCTCGCGGGCGGCAAGCGCCTCTGGCGCACCGCCTACGACGACTTCGAGGGCGCGGGCGCCGCGCGCGTCCCGACGACGCTCCGCTACGCCGAGGGCGCGGGCTCCTACGACGACGGCGTCGAGATCAAGCTGAAGGACCACGAGCTCGGCGTCACGCCGCCCGAGGCCGCCTTCACCCTCTCGCCGCAGCCCGGCGTGACCGTCAAGGACGTGGGCTGCGGCGGCTGACGCGGCCGACGCGCGCGGCTCGTTTTACGACATTTTTATGATCTTCTGACGCCGGCCAGACCTCGCGCGGGAGCCGCGGGAGAGCGGCCCCGTCCCGCGTAGCGAGCGACGCGAAGCGCGCTAGCCTACGAGAGAGTGGTCGCCATGCTCTTGAGCCCCGAGCGGCTGGCCGCCGCGCGCCGTTATGCCCTCTCGGTGCTGGCCGCCATTGCCGTGACGTTCGGCCGGCTGCGCCTCGATCCCTGGATGGGGCACACGCACAACCGGCACCTCTTCTTCCTGCCGACCGTCATGCTCATCTCCTGGCTCTGGGGCTTCGGTCCCGGCCTCGTGGGCGCGACGATCTTCGGCGTCGCCCTGCGCGTCTTCTGGACGCCGCCCGAGTCCTTCGTGCGCGCGAACTCGGACATCGCGCTGTTCCTGCTGGTGAGCGTGGCCATCTGCGTGACGATCCGCTCGCTCCAGCGGGCCCGCCAGCGCGCCGACGCGGCGACGCACTCGCGCGAGCGGCTCCTGGCGGTCGTCGCGCACGATCTCTCGAACCCGCTCCACGCCGTGAGGCTCGCCGAGGAGCGGCTCCGCTTCGCGACGCGCGACGCCCCGGCCGTCGAGCGCAGCCTCAAGACGATCCGGCACGCGACGACGCGCATGGAGCACCTCCTGCGCGATCTCGTCGACACGACGCGCATCGAGCACGACGAGCTCGTGGTGACGTTGCGGACCGAGCCGGTCGCCGAGGTCGTGCAGGAGGTCGCGCAGATCTTCGCGCCACAGGCCCAGGAGCTGGGCATCACCCTCGACGTCGTCGCGCCGTCCGCCGACTGCGTGATCGAGTGCGACCGCGACCGGCTCATGCAGATCCTCGGCAACCTCCTCGGCAACGCGCTCAAGTTCACGCCGGACGGCGGCCGCATCTCATTGCGCGCCCTCGAGCGCGACGACGGCGTGCGCTTCGAGATCGAGGACAGCGGCACCGGCATCCGCCCCGAGCACCTCCCGTACATCTTCGAGCGCTTCCGCTCCTTCGACGCGCGCGGCACGGGCCTCGGCCTGTTCATCGCGCGCACGCTCGTGGCCGCTCACTCGGGCGTGCTGTCGGTGCGCAGCCGCCTCGGCCAAGGCTCGATCTTCTGGTTCGAGGTCCCGCGCCGCCCCGGCCAGGAGCCCACGGACATCAAGCGGCGCTCGGCTCCGCTGGGCTAGCCTCGAGGGGCTTCTTCGGCACGAACCACACGAGGACGAGCGCGGGCCAGCTCGCGACGAACGCGATCGTGAAGAAGATCGTGTGGCCGAAGTGGTCGTCGAGCGGCCCCGACAGGTAGCCCGACAACGTGCTGCCCAGCGAGACCACGGCCGTCGCGAAGGCGTAGTGGGACGCCGAGAAGACGCCGCGGCAGCGCTGGATCAGGAACACGACGTGGGCCGAGACGCCCATCCCCGAGATGAGCTGCTCGATGAGCACGACGCCGACGATCGTCGAGAGGCTGGGCTTGAACGCCGCGAGGCCGATGTAGAGCGGGATGGCGAGGTTCTGGAGGTAGAGCAGCGGGATGAGGGTGCGCTCGAGCCCCCGGCGGGCGATGATGCCTCCCGCGGCCACCGAGCCCACGATGAAGACCAGCGTCGAGGGGGTGCTGAGGGAGCCGCGCTGGACGGTGCTGACGCCGATGTCCCGCAAGAGCGGCTTCGACATCGCGAACATCATGATGTCGCCCAGCCGGTAGAAGAACATGAACGAGAGCACGAGGGCGGCGCTCGGCTGGGCCAGGAAGGTCTTGTAGGCCGCCCAGAACGCCGCGGCCTTGACGCCCGGCTCCGCGTCCTTGCGCACCGGGGGTCGAGCGGGGGGACGAGGCATGAGGAAGCCGTTGACGATCGCCGTCGCGAGCATGATCCCGCCCGCGACCGCGAACCCCAGGAACCAGCTCGTCCGACCGGCGAGCACGACGAGCCAGGAGTTGCCGACGATCGTCGCGCAACGAAACGCCGCCGTGCGGACGCCCGCGTAGAGCGCCTGGTCGTGGTGATCGAGCGCCTGGATGTAGAACCCATCGCAGGCGATGTCGTGGGTGGCATGGAACACGGCGAAGACGCTCGCGACGATCCAGAAGGGCGTGAACCCGCGCGCCGACGAGGCCACGCCGATGGCGACCATGCCGCCCGCGAGCACGAGCTGCGTGGCGATCACCCACGCGCGCTTGCGGCCGAAGAGGTCGACGATCGGGCTCCAGAGGAACTTGAAGGTCACCGCCAGGTGAAAGAGGGACGTGGACCCGATCTGGGTGCTCGAGGCCTTGGAGGCCGTGAGGAACTCCGTCCCCATCTGGTGGAGGACGCTCCACGGCAGTCCCTCGCCGAAGTTCGCGGTCGAGACCCAGGCCAGCGCCCGCTTCGACCGCCTCGGCGCCGGGGACGGTGCGCGCAGGTCGGCCTCGGGGACCTCGGTCGACGCTTCCATGTCCGCCCTATGCTCCCCCGCCGCGTCGTGCGCCGCCACTTTTGGCCGCGGCGGGCTGTTGACTCCGCGCGGATCGGCTGGGAAACTGCGCCGTTCTTCGATCTGCCGCGACGGCACCACACCACCGACGACCGTTCACAAGGAGCATCATGTCCGAGTATCTCTTCACCTCCGAGAGCGTCACCGAAGGCCACCCCGACAAGCTGTGCGATCAGGTCTCGGACGGGATCCTCGACGCGCTCCTCGCGGGCGACAAGACGTCTCGCGTGGCGTGCGAGACGCTCACGAAGACCGGGTTCGTCATGGTCGCCGGCGAGGTGACCTCGGCCGCGAAGATCGACATCCCCAAGATCGTGCGCGGCGTCGTCAAGGAGATCGGCTACTCGGGCTCGGCGATGGGCTTCGACTGGGAGACGTGCGGCATCATGGTCGCGCTCGAGCAGCAGTCGCCCGACATCGCTCGCGGCGTCGACGGCAAGGGCGAGTACACGAAGGAGCAGCAGGGCGCCGGCGACCAGGGCATGATGTTCGGCTTCGCCTGCGACGACACGCCCGAGCTCATGCCCATGCCCATCGCGATGGCGCACAAGATGGCCAAGAAGCTCGCCGAGGTGCGCAAGAAGGGCGCGCTCGACTTCCTCCGCCCGGACGGCAAGACGCAGGTCTCGGTCCGCTACTCGTCGGACGACCGCGCGCTCGGCATCGACGCCGTCGTGCTGTCGACCCAGCACAGCGAGGACGTGAAGTACAAGACGCTCAAGGAGGCCGTCATGGAGGAGGTCGTCAAGCCGATCCTCCCCGCGAAGATGGTCAACGCCAAGACGAAGTACTTCATCAACCCGACGGGCCGCTTCGTCGTCGGCGGGCCCATGGGCGACTCGGGGCTCACGGGCCGCAAGATCATCGTCGACACGTACGGCGGCATGGGCCGCCACGGCGGCGGCGCCTTCTCGGGGAAGGACCCGTCGAAGGTCGACCGCTCGGCCTGCTACTACGCGCGCTACATCGCGAAGAACGTGGTGGCCGCGGGGCTGGCGCGTCGCTGCGAGGTGCAGGTCGCCTACGCCATCGGCGTCGCCGAGCCCGTCTCGCTGCTCGTCCACACGTTCGGCACGGGCAAGATCGACGAGGACCGCCTCGCCGAGATCGTGCGCGCCAACTTCGACTGCCGCCCCGGCGCGCTGGTCAAGGAGCTCAACCTCCTGCGCCCCATCTACCAGAAGACCGCCGCCTACGGTCACTTCGGCCGCGAGGACGCCGAGTTCACCTGGGAGAAGACCAACAAGGCCGACGCCCTCAAGTCCGCCGCGAAGAAGTACCTCTCCGCCGGCGGCAACGGCGCCAAGGTCTCCAAGAAGTCGTCCGCCTCCCTCGAGGCGTAGCACCTCTTTTGTCCCTCTCCCGGGCCTCGGGAGAGGGGCGGCGTCAGGCAGCCGCGTCATGATGAGCGACCCGCGTTACCTCGCGACCGTCGATCGAATGCTGCGCTCCCAGGCCTGGCGCGAGCGCGCCGCCGCCGACCTCTTCGAGGCCTCGCTTCCTCTCGTCCCCGCGGGCCGCTGGCGCGTCGTCGTCGAGGGTCACGCCCGCGAGGAGCGCGCCCATTACGTCCGCGTGAGCGAGGTCTGGTCCGCCGCCTTCGCCCGGCCGCCCGCCGAGCTCGACGCGTGGGTCGCCTCGCGCCTCCGCGAGCGGCCGCTCCCGCCCGTGACCACGTTTCTCGAGCTCGCCATGGCCCAGTTCCTCTTCGACCGCGCCGGCCGCTGGCAGCTCTCGGAGTACCTCGCCTCGAGCTTCCTGCCTTACCGCGCCCTCGCCCACGAGATCGTCGACGAGGAGCGCGGTCACGAGGACGTCGGCGCTCGCCTGGTCGTCGAGCTCTGCGCCGCCGCGCCCGACGGCGACCGCGCCGCCGCGCAGGCCGCCTTCGATCGCTGGCTCGCCGTCGCGCTCCCGTCCTTCGGTCGCCCAGGCGGCGGCAACGCCTTCGCGATCTCCGCGGGCCTCAAGACGCGCGACTCGGCCGACGTGACGCGCGACTTCCTCGCCGACGTGGCGCGCACGGCCGCGGCCGCGGGCCTGACCCTGCGGGCGCCGCCATGACGACGCCGACCGCGGCGGGCGCCCGGTCCGCGCCCGCGCCGAGCTCCGTGACGATCACGTCGGCGCCCCTGCCATCGCCGTGGAGCCCGAGCGCGACCGCGAGCCAGTAGCGCGCGAGCGCCTCGTCCGGGAAGCGCCAGACGAGGACAGGCAAACGCTGGAAATTCTATCGAATCTTGCCTTCTCGGGTGAGACGGTCCGGCTCCGTCATTTTACGCGTCCCGGCGCGACCTTATTGATGCATCGTACGAACGAAGAAACGTCGCCCTAGGGCGAGCCGTTTCGCAAGCTTGTGGGTCTTTGGGTTGCACGGGAGGTCAGATGTCTCGCGCGTCGAATCGAGCCATTCCAGGTAGTTGGCGAAGTGCCGCGGTCGGGCTCGCCCTCATGGCGGCCGCATCGGGCCTCGTCGCGTGCAAGGGTGCCATCGGCGGCTCCGCCGCGCCGAGCACGGGGACGGGGACGGGGACCGGTACTGGCACGGGAACGGGCACCGGGACGGCAGGGTCTACCGGCACCGGGACCGGCGCCGGCGGGACGTCTGCCACCGGGACTGCGGGCGGCGCGGCCGGACCTCTCGACGTCGGCATCACGACGGCGATCCGCCTCAACAACACGCAGTACAACAACACCGTCCACGACCTCCTGGGCACGTCGCTCACGCCGGCGAGCAAGTTCCCGGCCGACGAGACCTCCCTCGGCTTCGACACGATCGGCGGGACGCTGCTGGATCAGCCGGAGCGCCAGCAGGCGTACCTGTCGGCGTCGTCGGACCTCATCAACGAGCTCTTCGCGCGGCCCACCACGGACGCCACGTACAAGAGCCTCATCACCTGCGACTACACGACGGGCGCCACGTGCCAGAAGACGATCCTGACGGCCTTCGCGGCGAAGGCCTGGCGCCGGCCCGTCGTCGACGCCGAGATCATGCCGTACACGACGCTGGCCGCGGGCGGCGCGACGCCCAAGGACGGGATGATCGCGGCGATGCGCGCCGTGCTGATGTCGGCGAACTTCCTCTACCGCCTCGAGCACGACCCCGACCCCAACACGTCGACGCTGGCGCCCCACCGCCTGAACGCCTACGAGCTGGCGACGCGCCTGTCGTACTTCCTGTGGGCGTCGATGCCCGACACCACGCTCACGGCGGACGCCGCCGCGGGCACGATCCTGCAGGACGCCGGGCTCAAGGCCGAGATCGAGCGCATGCTCAACGACCCGACGCACCAGCGCGCGCTGGCGAACACCTTCGGCGCCGAGTGGCTCGACCTCGGCGCGGTGCAGATCGTGACGCCAGATCCGACGATGTTCCCGCAGTTCAACGCGAACATCCAGGCCGCGATGGTCGAGGAGACCGAACGCTTCGTCCTCGACTACCTCTCGAACGGCAAGACGATCCCCCAGATGCTGAGCGCCGACTTCACCTGGGTGAACCCGGCGCTCGCGTCGTACTACGGGATGCCGGCCGTCACGGGCACCGACTTCGTGCGCGTTCCCGTGGCCAGCGCGAACCGCACCGGCGGCCTGCTGACGCAGGGCTCGTTCCTCACGGGCGTCTCGAACCCCACCCGCACGTCGCCGACCAAGCGCGGCCTCTACGTGCTCGATCGCCTGCTGTGCTCGGCCCCGCCCCCGCCGCCGGCGGGCGTGAACCTGAGCGCCATCGACACCTCCAACACGAGCCAACCCATCCGCCAGCGCCTCGCCGCGCACCAGCAGACGGGCGCCGGCTGCGCGGCGTGCCACTCGACGATGGACTCGATCGGCCTCGGCCTCGAGAACTTCGACGCCGTGGGGCGCTACCGCAGCTCCGACTCCTTCGGCCCCATCGACGCGAGCGGCAAGCTGCCGGGGCCGACGGGGGGAACGGTGAACTTCGACGGCGTCAACCAGCTCGGCGCCATCCTGGCGGCGGACCCGCGCTTCGTGCCCTGTGTCATGCAGAACATGCTGACCTTCTCGATCGGCCGGGACTTCTCGAAGGATCGGGATCTGGTGGCGCAGCTCACGCAGCTCGCCGGCGGCGGCGCGGCGAACCTCCGCGTCGCGCTGGAGACCGTGGTGATGAGCGACGCCTTCCGGAGCCGACGCGCGGCCCTTGCGACCGAGGTGATGCCATGAAGATGAGCAAGCGATACGGACGACGCGCGTTCCTGGGCGGGGCCGCGGGCGTCATCATCGGTCTGCCCTTCCTCGAGACGCTCGCGCCCAGGAAGGTGGGCGCCGCAGGCACGGCGCCGAAGCGCTTCCTCGGCTACTGGTACCCGAACGGGTACTACATGATCGACTGGCGCCCCACCGGGACCGGCTCGAACTTCACGTTCGGCAAGAACAACGGGCCCGGCAACCGCGTCTGGACCGACGGTCTCGGCACGTTCCCGGCGAGCGAGGACGGCCCGGGGCTCGACTCGGTCAAGAACCAGATCCTGATGATCTCGGGGCTCGCGAACACGCACCAGCCGACGGGCGTGCCGGGAGATCACTCGGGCGGCACGGGCTCGTTCCTGACGGATCGCTCGGTGTCCATGAACGTCAACGCCAAGATGGGCGGGCCCTCGATCGACTACTTGATCGCGCAGGCGATCGGGATGGGCACGAAGGTGCCGTACCTCGCGATGGCCGGTGAGACCGCGCGCCCGCCGGGCGTGTTCTGCGACAGCGGCTTCTCGTGCTCGGTGGGCGATCACATCAGCTTCGACAACAACGGCAATCCGCTGACCCGCTTCGACAACCCGGGGCAGATCTTCGACCAGCTGTTCATGGGTTTGACGCCGGGGATGACCAACACCCAGGCCGCGGCCATGGCGGCCGCCATGCGGGCCCAGGACAACAGCGTGCTCGACCTCGTGACCTCCGAGGCGACGTCGCTCGCGGGGAAGCTGTCGCGCCAGGACAAGCCGCGCCTCGACGAGTACCTGACGAGCATTCGCCAGGTCGAGCAGCGCATCGCGAACCTGCAGACGACGATGCCCTCGACGTGCATGGCCCCCGCGCGGGTGTCGACGCCGTTCAACCTGTCCGACCCGCGCGGTTCGATCGACATCGCGCACGAGCTGATCGCGCTGGCGTTCCAGTGCGACGCCACGCGCGTCCTCAGCTTCCAGTGGGGCAACAGCACGACGAACCGCCCGCACACGATGATCCAGGCCTCGGGCGGCCACCACGACACGTCCCACCACGGGTCGGACCCGACCATGATCGCGAAGATCCAGCGTATCGACTACTGGTGGTTCCGTCGGTTCACGGCGCTGATCACGCGCCTGCAGGGCATGACGGACATCGATGGGCGCACGGTGCTCGACAACACGCTCATCTTCCAGAGCACCGACGTGTCCGACGGCGCGATGCACAACCACAACGACATGCCCGTCGTCCTGGCGGGCGGCGCCGCGGGCTTCAGGCTGGGGCAGCACATCGACGTCACACCTCCGGGCTCGTCCTCC
Source organism: Polyangia bacterium (assembly GCA_035546175.1). GTDB lineage: Bacteria > Myxococcota_A > Polyangia > Fen-1088 > Fen-1088 > DASZFV01. The sequence goes on along the minus strand of DASZWW010000007.1, from coordinate 6,166 downwards.
GGGGCCGGGGGCTCGAACGGCAGCGGCAGCACGGCGAGCTTCACAGGTTCGTGGTTCGGCGACCTGTTCCTGGCGATCGGAAAGGGCTTCGGCCTCAACCTCACGTCCTTCGGCGAGCACAGCTCGAACCCCATCCCCGGCCTCACCTAGTCGTCAGCGACCCGGACGGCGCACGTCGGGATGAAACCGATCAGCGCGGGCGGTCGTCGTCCGTCGCCTGATCGACGGGACCGGAGGGCGCGACCGGCGCCGACGCGGCCGCGGGCGGGCCGGGCGGAGCCGGCGGCGTTACGCTCGTCTCGGGCGCGGGCGGCTCGGGCGGCGCGGGGGGCGACCGCTCCACCATGCGGAACATGGGGCCCAGCAAGGCCGCGGCGAGGGCGTGTCCGCCGGCGCGCTGGAGGATGTTCCATTGATTCGTCTGAAACTGGCACCAGACGATCTGGCCGTTCTGCAGCCGAACGACGCAAGCGATCGCCCTTTGCGCCGCCAGCTTTCCGCCCGCGAAGGCGACGGCGAGCGCGCGTCCGGCGCTGTTGTGCCCGTCGAGGAACAAGGAGATCACCACGAAGTCGGCCTGGAGCGGCCGCCGCCAGCCGGCCAGCCCCGGCGAGAACATCCACTCCCTGACCGACTCGTGCGTCGTCCCCCTGGTGAGGACCTCGTGCATGATCTCCAGGAGGGCGGACTCTCCCCACTTTCGAAAGGCGTCGTACGACGGCAGATCGAGGAGGGTCGTGTCTTCGAAGAACCGACCGCCGTGCGCGGAGAGCTGAGCGTTGATGCCGTCGTCCACGTTGCTCTTGGCAAGGACGGTGCCCGGCTTGTCGACGGTCCTGTTCCCGTCGAAGTCGTAGCGCCATTCGATGCCGGTCGTCTGCAGCCCCACGAGCCGCGCTGGCGCGAGCCCCGCGCCAGGGGGATGCAGCTCGAGGCTCGCGCAGCCCGAAGCCGCAGCGACGACCGCGATCAGCAAGCGCGCGCCTCTCATGACGGTATGAGCACCGCCGCCAGCTTACTCGCGAGCTCGTCGGGCGTGAACGGCTTCTGCAAGAAGCCCGCGAGACCCTTCGTCACGAAGCGCCGGGTGGCCTCGATCTCGTTGTAGCCGCTCGTCAGGATGACGGCGACGTCGTCGCGCACGCGGCGCAGCTCGCGGAAGGTCTCCTCGCCGCTCATCTCGGGCATCGTCATGTCGAGCAGCACGACGCGGATCTCCTGGGCGTGCCGCGCGAAGAGGTCCGCGCCCTGGCGGCCGTTCGCCGCCTCGAGCACGCGGAACCCGAGCAGCTCGAACATGCGGCGCGCGGCGCCGCGCACGCCCGCGTCGTCGTCCACCAGCAGCGCGAGGCCCTCGCCGCGGAAGCTCGGGGCCTTCGGGTCGAATTCGAGCGGCGCGCGGTCCGACGCGGGGAAGAAGACCTTGAACGTGCTGCCGCGGCCGGGCGTCGAGTACACCTTGATGGCCCCGCCGTGCCCGCGCATGATGCCGAGCACGGCGGCCAGGCCGAGGCCGCGGCCCGTGAACTTCGTCGTGAAGAAGGGATCGAAGATCTTCTCGCGCGTCTCGTCGTCCATGCCCGCCCCCGTGTCGTGCACCTCGATGAAGACGTAGCGGCCGGTCTTGATCTCCGACGCGAAGAGGCTCTGGGCGTAGTGCTCGTCGATGTCCTGCGCGCCCGTCGTCACGAGCACGGTCCCCCGGTCCTCGCCGATGGCCTCGGCGCCGTTGATGACGAGGTTCATGAGGACCTGCTGCACCTGCGCGACGTCGGCCTCGACGGCGGGCAGGCCCTCGGCGAGCTCGAGGCGCAGCTGCACCTTCTTCGGGATCGTCGTCTCGAGCAGGTTGGCGATCTCGCGCACGAGCCGCGACACGTCGAGGGGACGGACCTCGAAGCGTCCCTTGCCGGCGTAGGCCAGCATCTGACGCGTCAGCTCGGCGGCGCGCTGCGCGGCCGCGATGACGATGTCGAGGTCGGCGCGGGCGGGGCTCTCGATCGGCACCGCGAGGCGCGCCGTCGCGGCGCCGCCCAGGATCGCCGTCAGGATGTTGTTGAAGTCGTGCGCGATGCCGCCCGCGAGCAGGCCGAGGCTCTCGAGCTTCTGCACCTGCAGCAGCTGCGCGTGCAGGCTCGCGCGCTCCTTCTCGGCGCGGTCCCGCTCGGTGACGTCGATCGAGACGCCGAGCAGGCCGGTGACGACGCCGGTCGCCTCGTCGCGAAGCGGGACGTTCATCGTCTCGTACACGCGTCCGGCCACGCGAACGACGGCGGAGAACTCCTCGCCCGCGAGCCCTCGCCGGATGTTGTCCAGCACGGTGGGCTCGTCCTTGTAAAGATCGAACACCGAGACGCCGATGCTCTGTCCGGGCTTCATCCCCAGCGAGGCGAGGCCGCGGCCCTCGCCGAGAGTGAACTTGCCCTCGGCGTCGATCGCCCACAGCACGATGGGCGCGTTCTCGACGACCTTGCGCAGGAGGAAGTCCGTCCCGCGTTGCGGCCCGACGCTGCGATCCTCGGGGGAGACCACGGCGCATACTAGACCTGCGGCGCGATTGAAAGGAAGCGCGCGTCGTCCGGATTTCGTTTCGTGTATCTCTATCGGTTTCGGTTTCGGTTTCAGTCGGTTTCAGTTTCGATCTCGAACGATGCGCCGCGCTCAGCGCGCCGCCGGCGCAACGTTCTTTGCGGGCGCCGCCGACGGCTTCGCGGGCGGCGCGGCGCCCGGCGCGGAGGGCGCCTCGGCGCCCTGAGCCTCCTCCTTCGCGCGCTCCTTCTGGTCCTGTCGGAGGAGCGCGTCGACGGGATCCTCGGCGGTCGGCGTCTCGGCCTCCGTGGCCTCGCCCTCGGTGGCCGACACCTCTTCGCCGGCCTCGATGTCCGTGACGGGCGGCGATGTCCCGGCCGGGCCCTCGCCCGGCGCGGCGCCGCCGTGGGCCTCTCGCACGTAGCGCATCATGGCGTTGACGCAGCTGACCTGCGCGCCGCGCACGGCCCCCAGGCTGTGTCGCCCGTGCAGGCCTTGCACGAGGATCGAGAACGCGAGGACGTCGGGACCATCGCCGACCAGCCCCGACAAGCACGACTTGCCCGCGAGCGTGCCGGTCTTCGCGCGCACCCGGCGCGCCGCCAGCGTGCCCTTGAAGCGGTTGCGCGTCGTGCCGTCGATGCCGCCGATCGACAGCGACTGCATGAGCTCGGGCCCCACGCGCGGATCCAGGTAGAGCGCGCGCAGCAGATCCGCCATGGCGTCGGCCGTGATGCGGTTGGCGTGTCCGAGGCCCGAGCCGTTGCGCGGCACGTAGCTCCCCGGCGGCAGGCCCAGCTCCCCGATGACCTCGCGCAGCAGGCGCAGCCCCTTGTCCGTCGTGGGCGCGCCGCCGTAGACCTCGGCGCCGGCCGTCTCGAGCACGCGCTCCGCGTGGTCGTTGTCCGAGTCCTTGTTGATCCGTCGCAGGAGCACGACGAGCGGCGCCGACTCGTGGCGCGCGAGCAACGAGGGGGGCGGCCCCTTGGCACGCGCGGGCGACGCGCCGACGCGCGAAGGATCGCGCACGGCGATGCCGGCGCTCTCGAGCGCGGCGCGCAGGAGCACGGCGCTGTAGAGGGCCTGCTGCGGCACGCGCCGGCGGTACACGAGGGCCCGATGCCCGAGCGCGATCTTGCCGGCGATGTCGACCTGGATGCGCGCGCCGGCGAGCGAGAGGCGCACGCTGACGCGCGTCTTGCCGCCCTCCTTCGTGCGCGCGGCGTTGCGGATGACGAACGACTCGCCGCTCGGCGCCGTCGAGACCTCGGCCGGCCAGCCCGCCGACGCGCCCGGCCGCACGCGGATCGACATGAGGCCGTGGTTGACGACGAGCGGCGCGCGCGGCGACACGCGCCGCGGCGCCTCGCCCGTGTCGTCGCCGGCGCTCTCGTCGTCGCCCTCGTCGCCCTGGTCGTCGTCGGCCCCGGCCGCCTGGTCGCTGCCGAGGCGCCGCGGATCGGCGACCACGGCGCCGTCGATTCGCCGCGCGCCGCGCGAGGCGAGCCAGGTCGCCATCGCCGCGAGGTCGGCGCTCGTCACCGTGGGATCGCCGCTGCCGCGCAGGACGACGTCGCCGGCGATCACGCCGTCGGCGTCGGGCTCGGGCCCCGCGAGCTCGGTGCGGAACCGCCAGTCCGCGCCGAGCCGCACGAGCGCCGTGGTGGTCGCGAGCACCTTCTGGTTCGAGGCCGGATCCATGAGCGTCGTGCCGCGCTTCTCGAAGATCAGCCGCCCCGTGCGCGCCTCCATGACCCGGATGCCCACGTGCGTGCGGCGCAGCGCGCTCTCGGCGAGGATCTCGCGCAGCGCCGCCTGCATGCGCACCGTGCGGTCGCGGTCCGCGTCGCCCTCGGGTGGAACAGGCGCGACCTCGATGGCGCTCGTGTCCCTCTTCGCCGGCTTGCTGCTCGAGGAAGACGCCGCCGGCGCCGCGCCGGCCCAGGCGAGAACGACCGCCAGCGACGTGGCCCGCGTCCAGCTCATGGCCGACCGGCGCAGCGAAAGCCCAGGTCCGCGTCGCGGTGCTCCGGCGCCCAGGCGTTGCGGTTGGCGGCGCGCGGGCCGACGAAGTAGCTGCAGCACGAGCCGCCGCGCACGACGCGCCGGCCCGGCTCGTCCTCGTACCTGTCGGCCACCCACTCCCAGACGTTGCCGCCGAGGTCGAGGGCGCCGTAGACGCTCGCGCCCGCCGGATAGCTCCCGACGCGCACGGGCCGCCCTGGGTTCTTGCCCGCGCACGGGCCCTCGCCGTCGAAGTTGCCCCAGTTCGCGCGCGCGCAGTCGAGCTCGTCGCCCCAGGGATACTCTCGCCCGTCGGCGCCGCGCGCGGCCTTCTCCCACTCCGCCTCGGTGGGCAGCCGCCCGCCCGCGAAGCGGCAGTACGCCTGCGCGTCGGACCACGAGACGCCCGTCTGGGGCAGCTCGGGATCCGCGTCCGCGGGCCCGGCGTTCGCCGCGGGGACGCGCTTGCACTTGCGCGCCGCCACGCACGCCGCGTAGCGCGCGCGCGTCACCTCCGTGCGGTCGATGGCGAACGCCTTCACGACGACCGTGCGCTCGGGCCGCTCGTCCTCCTCGCCCTTCGTCGAGCCCTGCTTCGAGGGCCCCGCGGGGACGAGGACCCGGTCGGCGCGCGGGCCGACCGCCTCGAGGGCGGGGGACGCGAGGCCGAGGGCGACCCCCAGCGCGACGCCGGGCGCGCCCTTCACGACGCGCGCTCCGCGACGAGCGGCGTGGGCGCCACGAGCGAGAGCTTGCGCGCGCGCGGCAGGGCCTTGATGGCCGCCTCGCGCTTGGCCGCGGTGCTCTGGGACCTCTTGCGCTCGGTGTGGACGAGCTCGACGGGCCGGCGCGAGCGCGTGTAACGCGCGCCGCGCCCCGCGTTGTGGGCGGCGACGCGCGCGGGGACGTCGGTGCTGATCCCCGTGTAGAGTGAGCCGTCCGCGCAGCGAACGACGTACACGAACCAACGCGCCATCGGCCCTCAATGATAAGCCACGACGCAAGTTCCCGCCGCGCTTCCGGAGGCGAAACGTGACCGACGAGATCGAGTGTCCCTTCTGCGGCGAGCCCGGCGAGATCGCGGCCGACTACGATCCCTCGGAGCCGGGCGATCAGGTCTTCGTGCAGGACTGCGAGGTGTGCTGCCGTCCCTGGACGGTCACGGTGCACGTGGGGTACGACGGCGAGGTCACCTTCGACGTCGGGCGTTCCTGAAATCCCGCGCCGCGCGCGGCGAAGCTCGGTGCATCGGGGAGGGTCCCAGTTCCTTGACCCTCAATTTGCCCGTGGCGTAGCCTCCGCGCAGAAGGAGGGGCCCATGAAGCGACTCGGCAGGGCGGCGATCGGCATGGCGTGCGCGTTGACGGCCCTCACGTGCAGCAACCAGAAGGGCGGGCAGCCCCAGACGGCGGGGACCGCGGGCAGCTCGGGCGCGGGCACCGCGGGGAGCGCGGCCGCCGCGGGCAGCTCGGGCCTCGCGGGCCGGTCAGGGACGGGCTCGGGCGCGAGCGGCGCGGGCGTCGCGGGGCCGGGGAGCGCGGGGGCGGGGAGCGCCGGCGCGCAGGGCACCGCGGGCTCGTCCACGGGCGCCCCGTGCCCCGACTGTGCGCCGTTCGGCCTCGACACGCGACCC
>DASZWW010000006.1:0-8246 GCA_035546175.1 Polyangia bacterium | reverse complement strand
CGACGTGGGCGGCGGGCGCGCCCGGCTCGAGGTGCACCCGCCAGCCCGCGCCCGCGGGCTCGAGCGCGGCGGCGCGCGCGACGAGGCGGCGGGTGCCGAGCCTCTCGGCGAGGGCGCGCGGCAGCTCCTCGAGGCCCTCGGGGAAGGAGAACGACCGCATCGGCCCCTCGGCCGACTGGGCCTTGCGCTCGGCGATGGCCCCGCGCAGCACCGAGCCGTGCCGCTGCTCGAGCTCCCACAGGCGCGGCAGCGCGCTCTTCACCGAGAGGTGGGCCGCGTCGCCCGCGTAGATGCCGATGACGGCGGGCGCCCCGATGGCGCGCGCCGCCTCGGCGCCGAAGCGCCGCTCGCAGAAGGCGAGCACGGACTCGTCGCGGTCGGGATCGCCCTTGGCGACGAACGGCTCGCGCGCGAGGCGCAGCTTCGCCATGGCCCCGAGCAGGTCGGTCTTGAGCAGCGCGGGCGGGTTCGCCGGCAGCGGGCGCAGCGCGCCGCGCAGGTACACGAAGCGGCGCCGCGTCGCCGCCTCGGCCCAGATGACGCGCGCCTCGACGCCGGCCGCCGCGACGAGCGCGCGCGTGTCGGGCCGCCCGGAGAGGATCGCCTGCGGGCCCGTCTCGCAGAGGAAGCCCTCGCGGCGCTCGCTGCGGACGAGGCCGCCGGCGCGCGCCTCGGGCTCGACGACCGTGACGTCGTGCCCCGCGGCGCCGAGGCGCTCGGCGACGGTCAGGCCCGCGATGCCGGCTCCCACGACGGCGACGCGCATCTTCACCCCCAGCCGCGGTCGCGCGCCGCGGCCTCGGCGAGGTCGGCCAGCGCCGCGATGAACGCCGGGTGCGTCCCCACGGTGCGCGCGCGCGCGAAGCAGGTGATGCCGGCGCGCTCGGCGTGAGCCTTGAAGAGGATGTCGATCTCCTGCAGCGTCTCGATGTGCTCGCCCGTGAAGGCGATGGGCACGACGACCACCGACCGGTGGCCCTCCTTCGCGACGGCGTCGAGCGTCGCCTCCGTCGTGGGCTCGAGCCAGCGCGTCCAGCCGACCTTGCTCTGGAAGCAGAGGCGCGCGCGCGCGCCGAGCGCGAGGCGCTCGGTGACGGCGGCCACCGTCGTGCGGATCTCGTCGAGGTACGGGTCGCCGCGCTTGATGTACGACTCGGGGAGGCCGTGCGCCGAGAACAGCACGGGCACCGTCGTCCGGTCGGCGAGGGGGACCGTCGCGGCCGCCGCGCGCACGCGGTCGCAGACGGCGTCGAGGTAGCCGGGCGCGACGGGGTAGCGCTCGACGCGCGCGACCTCGAGCGCGCCGCCCGCGGCCGAGACGGCGCGGTCGAGCGCGATGAACGACGAGCCCGTCGTCGAGCGCGAGTACTGCGGGAAGAGCGGGATGGCCACGGCATGGCGGATGCCGACCTCGCGCAGGCGGGCCACGGCCTCGCCGGAGAACGGGTGCCAGCAGCCCATGGCGACGACGCCGTGGGCGCGCCAGCCGCGGCTCGCGAGCTCGACGGCGACGGCCTCGGCCTGCGCGGTCGACTCCTCGGCGATGGGCGAGCGGCCGCCGATCTGCTCGTAGAGGCGGCGCACCTTGGGCCCCCGCCGCTGGGCGATGAGCCGCGCGAGGAGCGGCTGGAACCAGCGCGCCACGGGCGGCAGCTGGATGACGTCCGGGTCCGCGAAGAGGTTCCGCAAGAACGGCTCGATGGCCGCCTGCGAGTCGGGCCCGCCCAGGTTCATCAGGATCACGCCCAGCGGCTGCCGCGCCGGGCTCGGCGCCGCGTCGGCCGTGCGCGCCGGCAGGGCCATCACGCCCTCCGCACCGCCGCGACGAGGGCGGCCACGTTCTCGACGGGCACCTCGGGCGTGATGCCGTGGCCGAGGTTGAAGACGTGGCCGCGCTTGCCGCCGCGGCGCACGACGTCGGCGGCGCGCTCCTCGAGCACGCTCGTGGGGCCGAGCAGCAGCGCCGGATCGAGGTTGCCCTGCACGGACGCCGCGCCGCCCAGCCGGGCCCGCGCCTCGTCGATGGGCAGGCGCCAGTCGATGCCGTAGACGTCGGCGCCGACGGCGGCGATCCGGTCGAGGATCGTCGTCGCGCCGTTCGGGAAGTAGATGACCGGCACGCCCGAGGCGCGCACGGCGGCGACGAGCGCGCGCGTGGGCTCGAGCACGAAGTCGGCCCAGTCCTCGGGCGAGACCACGCCCACCCACGAGTCGAAGAGCTGGATGGCCTGCGCGCCCGCGCGCACCTGCGCGAGCAGGTAGCCGCGCGTGGCCTCGCCGATGAGCGCCAGCAGGCGCCGCGCCTCGGCGGGGTGCTGGTAGAAGAACTTCTTCGTCTCGCCGAACGACTTGCCCGTCTTGCCCTCGATGGCGTAGGTCGCGACGGTGAACGGCGCGCCCGCGAAGCCGATGAGCGGCACCTCCGCCGGCAGCTCCTTTCGCACGAGGCGGATCGTCTCGCCGACGTAGCCCGTGCGCGCCTCGGGGTCGAAGGTGTGCACGCGCCCGAGATCGGCCGGCGCGCGCACGGGCGCGGGGAGGCTCGGCCCCTTCTCGGTGAACTGCACCTCGAGCCCCATGGCCTCGAGCGGGACCAGCAGGTCGGAGAACAGGATCGCGGCGTCGAACCCGAAGCGCCGGATGGGCTGCAGCGTCACCTCGGCGGCGAGCGCCGGCGTCTTGCAGAGCTCGAGGAAGCTCACCTTCTCGCGCACGGCGCGGTACTCGGGCAGGTAGCGGCCCGCCTGCCGCATGACCCAGAGGGGCGCGCGCTCGGTCGTCTCGCCTCGGCACGCGCGCAGGAACAGGGGAGCCATGGCGGCTAATCTACTAGAGGGCCGGGTAGCGGCCCACCTCGACGTACTTCTTCTCGGCGTCGCTCCAGCAGAACTGGGCCGCGCCGCGCGCGCCGTCCCTCTGCACGTCGATGACGACGTACTCGACGGGGTAGCTGGGCTCGCCGTCCATCTGCGCGGCCGCCTGGTCCGTCGGGGAGAAGTAGGCGCCCACGTCGATGTGCGAGTGGTAGATGACCTTGACCGGCTCGGCCGAGCGCAGGCTCTTCGAGAGCGCGAAGAGATCGCCCGCGCCCAGGTTGTAGGCGATGGTCGCGTCGCGCTCGTGCGTCTTCGGATCCATCGCGTGCAGCTCGTTCTGGATGTTGACGCAGGCGACGGCGCGGTGGGCCGTCGGGGCGTCCCTGGCGCCGTACACGAACCCGCAGCACTCGTTCGGGTACTCGCGCCGCGCGTGCGCGTACATCTCGGCCAGCGCCTCGGGCGTGACGACGGGGTGGGGCGGGGCGACGGGGCGGGGCGTGCTCATGGGGGGGTGGCCTTGGGCGGGATGACGGGCGCCTCGAAGTAGCGCTCGGCGCGATCGGGGAAGAGCGTGACGACGACGCCCGGCTTGCCCTCCTGGGCGAGGCGCCGCGCGATGCGCAGGCCGCCGGCGAGCGACGCGCCCGAGGAGTGGCCCACGAGCATGCCCTCCTGCTTCGCGAGGCGCTCGGAGATGTCCCAGGCCTCGTCGGTCGGCATGGCGATGACGCCGTCCAGCTCCTCGGGGTGGTAGATGGGCGGCACGATCGAGCTCTCCATGTGCTTGAGGCCCTCGAGCCCGTGGAGGGCGTCGTCCGGCTCGACGGCGTAGACGCCGATGTCGCGGCGGTACTCCTTGAGGCGGCGGCCCGTGCCCATGACGGTCCCCGTCGTCCCGATGCCCGTCACGAAGTGCGTGACGCGGCCGTCGGTCTGCTCCCAGATCTCGCGCCCCGTGCCGAGATAGTGCGCCTTCCAGTTCGAGGGGTTCGAGTACTGGTCCGGGTAGAAGTAGCGGCCGGGGTTCTCGGCGACGATCTTGCGGCACAGCACGATGGCGCCGTCGGAGCCCTCCATCGGATCGGAGAAGACCAGCTTCGTGCCGAAGGCCTGCGTGATCTTGCGGCGCGCCCAGGAGACGTTGCCCGGCATGACGAGCGTGACCGGGTAGCCGAGCGCGCCGCCCACGAGCGAGTAGGCGACGCCCGTGTTGCCGGAGGTCGAGTCGATGATCTCCTGGCCGGGCCGGAGGGCCTTCGACTGGATGGCGTCCTTGATCATCTGGTAGCCGGCGCGGTCCTTGACCGACCCGCCCGGGTTGAAGAACTCGCACTTGGCCCACAGCTCGACGCCGGGGGTCTCCCGCTCGAAGCTCCGCAGGCGGACGATCGGCGTGTCGCCGATGAGATCGGTGATGCGTTCGGCCACGCGGAGCCGCGCCCGCCGGATCGTCTCCAGGTGGGCGAGCTGCTCCGCGGCGGTCCGCAGGACGTCGACGGCCTGGCTCACTGGAAGCTCATCTCGCTGCCCGAGCCGCCGCAGGCGAAGCACTCGGGCGTCCACGGCAGATCCTGGGCCACGGGGTCGCCCCCGTCGAGGGGCACGCGCAGGTGGCGCGCGCGCGCCGCGCGGGCGGGGACGTCGTGCGCGACGAGGACGTGCAACGCCTCGGCCGCGGCCGCCGTCCCGGCGACGACGCGCGCCGCGCCCTCGGGCGCGGGCACGGCCGCGACGCGCGGCACGTCGAGGGGCGCGTGCGGGCAGGGGCCGTGCTTGCGGAAGGAGACGACGTCGACGGCGCCGTCGCCGCCGTCTTGGCCGCGCAGGACGACCAGCGGGACGCCGCGCCTGATCGCGGCCGGCAGGAGCGCGTCGTCGTCGAGGTCGGCGCGGACGACGATCGCGACGCCCTCGAGCGCCGCCATCCAGGCTCGACCGTCGGCCGGCCGCGGCCCGCGCTCGATGGTCACGTCGGGGTTCGAGCCGCGCAGCGCCTCGTCCAGGTGTGGCCAGGTCTCGCCGGCGGACAGGATCCGGAGCGCGCCCACGCCCGCGGCCGCGAGGTACCGCGCGGCCGTCTCGGCGCCGAGGCCGTCGCCCACGACCACGGCGCGCGCCGCGCCGAGCCGCTCCTGGCCGTCGGCGCCGACCTCGGGCAGCGCGAGCTGGCGCGCGAAGCGCGTGGCGGTGGCAACGTTCATGTCGGGCTAGCGGCCGCCCGCGGACCCACCCGCGATGGCCGGGACGATCGAGATCTCGTCCGAGTCCTTGACGGGCGTGTCGAGGCCCTTGAGGAAGCGGATGTCCTCGTCGTTCGCGAAGATGTTCACGAACTTTCGGACCTGGCCGCTGTCGTCGCAGATGCGCTCCTTGAGGCCCGGGTAGCCAGCCTCGAGGCTCTGGATGAGCGCGCCGACGGTGGCGCCGCTCGCGGTGATCTCCTCCTTGCCCTGCGTGAGCTTGCGGAGGGGCGTCGGGATGCGGATGGTGGCCATGGGACTTGTCTCCTTCGATGGGTTCAGGGCTCGATCGGGGCGCAGCCCGCGTCGACGTAGTCGGCGGCGTCGAGCGCGCGGATGCGCGGCGCCGCGCCGCACACGGCGCAGGTGGGGTTGGGGTTGAAGCGGACGGCGCGGACGGTCATGCCGAGCGAATCATACTGGACGAGGCGGCCGGCAAAAGCGGGCTTTTGTCCGCGGAGGATCCGCGCGGCCTCGGCGCCCTGCAGCGCGCCGACGACGCCCGGCACGGGGCCGAGCACGCCGGCCTCGGCGCACGACGGGCCCACGCCCGCGGGCGGGGGCTCCTCGAACAGGCAGCGGTAGCAGGGCTGGCCGCCCGCGGGGACCGTGAGGAGCTGGCCGCCGAGCCCCACGGCGGCGCCGTGCACGAGCGGCCGGCGCGCGAGCACGCAGGCGTCGTTGGCGACGAACTTGGTCGCGAAGTTGTCCGAGCCGTCGACGACCACGGCGTAGGCGCCCACGAGCGAGACGGCGTTCGAGGCGTCGAAGCGCGCGGCGTGGGTCGTGACGCGCACGCGCGGGAAGCGCCGCTCGAGCGCGTGGGCCAGGGACTCGACCTTGAGGATGCCCACGTCGGGCTCGCCGTGGAGGATCTGGCGGTGCAGGTTGGTCGCGTCCACGACGTCGTCGTCGACGACGCCGAGCGCGCGCACGCCGGCGGCGGCGAGCGCGAACGCGGCCGGGCACCCGAGCCCGCCCGCGCCGATGATCAGGACGGCGTCACTCAAAGTAGGCGTCCGAGGAGAAGTAGCGCTCGCCCGTGTCGCAGAGGATCGTGACGACGGTCTTGCCGGGGCCGAGCTCGCGCGCGACGTCGAGGGCGATCTTGACGGAGGCGCCCGCCGAGATGCCGACGAGCAGGCCCTCGCGGCGCGCCAGCTCGAGCTTCGTCCTCTGCGCGTCGGCCTCGGAGATGGTGCGGACGTCCGTGATGACGGCGCGGTCGAGGATCTGCGGCACGAAGCCCGCGCCGATGCCGTCGATGCGGTGCTCGCCCGGCTTGCCGCCCGAGAGCACGGCCGACTTCTCGGGCTCGACGGCGACGATGCGCACGTTCGGGTGCTTGGCGCGCAGCACCTGCCCCACGCCCGTGATCGTGCCGCCCGTGCCGACGCCGTGCACGAAGGCGTCCGGCGCGCGCGTGCCGAGCTGCGCGAGGATCTCCGGGGCCGTCGTGCGCCGGTGCGCCTCGGGGTTGGCCGGGTTGTTGAACTGCTGGGGCATGAACGCGTCCGGGTTGTCGCGCGCGATCGCCTGCGCGCGCTCGACGGCGCCGCGCATGACCTCCGCCGCCGGCGTGAGGTGCAGCTCCGCCCCGTAGGCCTTGAGCAGCGCGCGCCGCTCGAGCGACATGTTGTCCGGCATCGTGAGGATGAGCTTGTAGCCCTTCGCCGCGCACACCACGGCCAGCCCCACGCCCGTGTTGCCCGAGGTCGGCTCGACGACGACCGACTTGCCCGGCCGGATCCGTCCCTCGCGCTCCGCCGTCTCGATCATCGAGAGGGCGATGCGGTCCTTGAGCGACCCGCCCGGGTTGAACTGCTCGCACTTGCAGAAGATGTCCGCCGACGCCTCGGGGTCGGGCAGGTGCCGCAGCCGCACGAGCGGCGTGCCCCCGACGAGCTCGAGCATGCTGTTGACGGCGACGGCCGGCATGAGGGCGCGCAGCTTAGCAGAACGGCGCTCGAACTCGTACGGCGCGGGACGTCAGCGAGCCCGGCTGCTGGAGCGTCAGGGCCGCTCGCCGATCTCGACGATCGAGCAGGCCCAGATGGCGTTGAGGCCGAGGGCCTCGGCCTTGGTCATGAGCTCGTCGCTCTCGGCGCCGGGGTTGACGTAGAGCTCGTCGACGCCCTTCGCCTTGATGGCGTCGAGGACGCCCACGCCGAGCGCGGGCGGCAGGTACAGCGTCGCGCGCGAGACGGGCCCGGGGATGTCGGTGATGGAGGCGTAGCTCTTCAAGCCCTCGACCTCGCGCTCGCGCGGGTTGACGGGGTAGACCGTCCAGCCCTGGCGCAGGTAGGCGCGCACGGCCTTGTTGCCGAACTTCTCCTTCACGTTCGAGGCGCCGATGACGGCGACGGTGCGCGGGCCGGTGGACATCGGCTTATTCTGACCGACGGCCGCAGACGCGGCAGGCGCCGTCGTCGCCCACGACGCCGACGCACGCGCCGTCGTCGCAGAGGCGGCGCTTCGTGTCGAAGCCGCTGCCCTCGGCGCCGGCGTCGCCGCCGGCCCCGGCCTCGAGCTCGGGCGCGTCGTCGCCGGCGGCGGCCTGCGCCTCGGTGCGCCCGCACACGCGGCACACGCCGTCGTCGCCGATGACGCCCACGCACGCGCCGTCGGGGCAGAGCTTGCGGCGCGTCGGGTCGAAGGGGGCGTCCTCTGTCTGGCCGTCGTCCATGTGCTAGCGCGTGGGTATCATGGATCGGTCGACGGTGGGAGTCTCGTCGGCCGGCGCCGGCTCGGCCCGGTGCAGCTCCTCGATGACGAGGTCGATCTGCGCGCCCAGGGCCGCCTCGGCGGCGCTCTCGGGCTTCTCGGGCGTGCGCGGGCGGAAGACGAGGTTGAGGATGGCCGTGGTCGGCGAGTCGCTGCGCAGCGTCCGCGGCACCTCGAGCTCGAAGGCGCCGTCGCGCAGGCAGGCCTCGATGCCCGGGTGGTTGAGCGTCGAGGACTCGACGGCGGCGCTCCCCACCTCGCCGCGCGTGAAGTCGATGGCCAGCCGGACCCGCCCCGCGAGGTCGCGCTCGGCGGGCGTCGCGGCCGTGCGGTTGAGGTAGCAGGCGCGCGCGCGCGGCATGTACGCGAGCGCGAGCGTGTTGCGCACGACCTCCCGGTCGAGGCGGCCGCGCACGGCGTCCGCCGCGGGCGCGGCGCGCGCGGGGACCTCGACGAGCGCGAC
>DASZWW010000005.1:0-12953 GCA_035546175.1 Polyangia bacterium | reverse complement strand
GCCTCAGAGCTTCATGAGCTTCGGCCCGCGCTGGGGCAACATCACGGGCATCGCGCTGGGCGCGGGCGAGGCGCTCGTCGATCTCGAGCTGCCCGCCGAGTTCGCCGGCGACCTCGCGACGCACGCGCTCCACCCCGCGCTCCTCGACATGGCGACGGGCGCCGTCCAGGCGCTCATCCCCGACTTCGACGACGCGCGCGACTTCCACGTGCCGTTCTCGTACGAGCGCCTGCGCCTCCACGCGCCGCTGCCGCGCCGGCTCTCCAGCCACGTGCGTCTGCGCGCGAGCGGCGCCAAGGACCTGCCGACGTTCGACGTCGTCCTCCTCGACGAGTCGGGCCGCACGCTCGTCGACATCGCGGGCTTCGTCATGAAGCGCGTCGCCGACCGCGGCGCGCTCGCGGGCGCGGCCCTCGGCCCCAAGCCCGAGGCGGCGCCGCGCGAGTCGGGCGCCGAGGGGCTCGCCACGGCGCTGCGCGAGGCGGCCTTCCGCGAGGGCATCCTGCCCGCCGAGGGCCTCGAGGCGCTCGAGCGCATCGTCGCGGCTCGGCTCGGGCCGCACGTCATCGCGAGCTCGCTCGATCTCCGCGAATGGATCTCGGCCACGGCGCGCGCCAACCAGCCCGTCGCGACGCCGGCGGCGGCCTCCGACGCCGACGCGACCGCCGTCGCGGCGGCGCAGCGCCCGCAGGTGAGCACGACCTTCCTCGCGCCGCGCGACGAGGAGGAGGAGCGCGTCGCGAGCCTCTGGCGGGCCGTGCTCGGGGTCGAGCAGGTGGGTGTGCGCGACAACTTCTTCGAGCTGGGCGGCCACTCGCTGCTGCTCATGCAGACCATCACGCGCCTCGGCAAGCTCGCGGGCGTGGACATCCCGCTCGCGGCGCTGCTCACGAAGCTCACGATCGAGGAGATGGCCAGGGAGGTCGGGCGCGTCAAGGCCGCGGGGAGGCAGCAGGCTGCGCCCGCCATGAAGGCCGTCTCTCGCGAGGCCTACCGCGTGAAGCGGACGCGGCTCGACGGCGCGGGCGCGACGCCGCCCGCCGTCCCGCCCCCCGAACCGTCGGCCCCCGCGCCGAAGGCCCAGTCGTGAGCGTCGAGGCGCCGCGCGAGGAGCGCTACCCCCTGTCGCCCGTGCAGGCGGGCATGCTCTTCAACCGGCTGGCCGCGCCCGCGAGCGGCGTCGACATCGAGCAGATGATCGCCGGCCTGCCCGAGGCGCTCGACGTCGCGGCGCTGGAGCGGGCCTGGCGCTTGCTCGTCGAGCGGCACGCCGCCCTGCGGACGTCGCTCGCCTGGGGCGGCCCCGGCGAGCCCGAGCAGCGCGTGTCCCCGTCGGTCGACCTCCCCGTCGCCGTGCACGACTGGCGCGAGGCACCGCGCGCCGAGCAGGAGCGGCGCCTCGAGGACTTCCTCGTCGAGGATCGCCGGCGCGGCTTCGATCTGGCGCGCGCCCCGCTCCTGCGCCTGGCCCTCTTCCGGATGGGCGAGGCCGACTGGCGGCTCGTCTGGACGTTCTGGCACGGCGTCCTCGACGGCGGCTCGTTCGCGGCGCTCGTGGGCGAGGTCTTCGATCTCTACGAGGCGCTCCGCCGCGGAGAGACGCCGCGCCTCGACCCCGCCCTGCCCTACCGCGCGCACATCGACTGGCTGCAGGGAGAGCTGGCCGCGAAGCGGGACGCGGCGCGCGCCTTCTGGCGCGCGCGCCTCGCGGGCTTCACGGCGCCCCACGCGCTCACGGCGGCGCGCCCCGACGCGCCGCCGGGCCACGCCGAGCGGTCCTTCCGCCTCACGCGCGCCGAGACCGACGCCCTGCGCGCCTCCGGGAAGGCGCACGGCCTCACGCTCAACACCTTCGTGCAGGGCGCGTGGGCGCTCGTCGTCGCGGCGTCGACGGGCGAGGACGACGTCGTCTTCGGCGTGACGCGCGCCTGCCGCCGCACCTCCGTGCCGGGCGCCGAGGGCATCGCCGGCGTCTTCATCAACACGCTGCCGCTGCGGCTGGCCGTCGACCCGTCCGCGCGGGCCATGGAGTGGCTGCGCGGCGTGCGCGATCGCCACCGCGAGCTGCGCGAGCACGAGCACACGCCGCTCGCCGACGTGCTCGCCGCGAGCGACCTGCCCAACGATCAGCGCCTCTTCGAGAGCATCATCGTCTTCAACGAGCGGCTCATGGAGGCCGCGATGCAGGCCCGCGGCGGCGCCTGGGCGCGGCGGACGTTCCGCTGGATCGAGCAGACCAACTTCCCGCTGACCCTCTTCGGGTACGCCGAGGAGGAGCTCCTGCTCAAGCTGGGCTACGACCGCGCCCGCCTCGACGAGGAGGCGGCCGCGCGGCTCGTCGCGCGGCTCGAGGCCGTGCTCAAGGCGCTCGCGGCGCGGCCCGAGGCGACGCTCGCCGAGCTGCCGGCGCTCGCGCCCGCCGAGCGCGCGCTGGTCGTCGACCGCTGGAACGACACGCGCGTCGAGGTCGCCGAGGCGGGCCGCTGCGTCCACGAGCTCTTCGAGGCGCAGGCCGCCCGCACGCCCGACGCCGTCGCCGTCGTCCATCGCGGGGCGCCCCTCTCGTACCGCGAGCTCGATCAGCGCGCCGACGCTCTGGCGCGCGCCCTGCAAGCGCGCGGCGTCGGCCCCGACGTGCTCGTCGGCCTCTTCATCGACCGCTCGGTGGAGATGGTCGTGGGCCTCCTCGGCGTCCTCAAGGCGGGCGGCGCCTACGTGCCGCTCGACCCCGAGTACCCGAGCGAGCGCCTCGCCATGATGCTCGAGGACAGCGAGGCGCGCGTCGTCGTCACGCGCGCGGCGCTGCGCGCGGCGCTGCCGCCGCGCCTCGGCGCGCAGATCGTCCTCGTCGACGGCGCCGACGAGGACCCCGCCCCCCTCTCCCGCGCCGTCGGGCCGTCGAACCTCGCGTACGTCATCTTCACCTCCGGCTCGACGGGCCGCCCCAAGGGCGTGATGATCGAGCACCGCAACGTCGTCAACTTCTTCGCCGGCATGGACGCGCGCCTCGGCGCCGGGCCCGGGGTCTGGCTCGCCGTCACCAGCATCTCGTTCGACATCTCGGTCCTCGAGCTGCTCTGGACCCTCGCCCGCGGCTTCGAGGTCGTGCTCCACGGCGACGGCGATCGCCGCCCGGACAGCGCGGGCCCCCGCGCCGCCGCGCGCCGCCGCGTGGACTTCAGCCTCTTCTACTTCGCGAGCGCGGCCGCCGCGCCCGCCGCCCAGCGCTATCGCCTGCTCATCGAGGGCTCGAAGTTCGCCGACGCGCACGGCTTCTCGGCCGTGTGGACGCCGGAGCGCCACTTCCACGAGTTCGGCGGCATCTACCCGAACCCGTCGGTCACGGGCGCCGCCCTCGCCGTGCTCACGCGGAACGTCCAGATCCGCGCCGGCTCGGTCGTGCTCCCGCTGCACAACCCCATCCGGGTCGCCGAGGAGTGGTCGGTCATCGACAACCTCTCGGGCGGCCGCGTCGGCCTCTCCTTCGCGTCGGGCTGGCACGCCGACGACTTCGCGCTCATGCCCGGCAACTACGCCGACCGCAAGGACGTCATGATCCGCGGCATCGAGACGGTCCGGCGGCTCTGGCGGGGCGAGGCGATCCCCGCCCAGAGCGGCACCGGCGCCGAGATCCAGGTGCGCGTGCTGCCCCGGCCCGTGCAGGCCGAGCCGCCTCTGTGGATCACGGCGGCGGGCAGCCCCGACACGTTCCGCCTCGCGGGCGCGCTCGGCGCCAACGTGCTGACGAACATGCTCGGGCAGAGCGTCGCCGACCTCGTGGCGAAGATCGCCGTCTATCGCCAGGCGCGCCGCGAAGCCGGTCACGCGGGCGACGGAGTCGTGAGCCTCATGCTGCACACCTTCGTCGGCCGCGACGTCGACGAGGTGCGCGCCAAGGTGAAGGCCCCCTTCCTCGCCTACCTCGAGAGCTCGACGGACCTCATCAAGAAGGCTCGCTGGGAGTTCCCGGCCTTCGCGCGGCCCGGCCGGGCGCGCGCCGGCGGCGCGCCCGAGAGGCCCGAGGAGATCGTGCTCACCGAGGAGGAGACGAAGATCCTCATGGGCCACGCCTTCGAGCGCTACTTCACGACGAGCGGGCTCTTCGGCACGCCGGAGAGCTGCCTCCCCCTGGTGGAGAGGCTGCGCGAGGCGGGCGTGGACGAGATCGCCTGCCTCATCGACTTCGGCGTCGCCGACGAGGACGTCCTCGCCAGCCTCGTGCCGCTCGACGAGCTGCGGGCGCGCTGCCGCGGCGAGGCGGAGGCCTCGACCGCCCGCGCGGCGGCGGCCGCCCGCGAGGACGACGGGTTCGCCGCCGAGATCCGCCGCCACGGCGTGACCCACCTGCAGTGCACGCCGTCGATGGCGCGCATGCTCCTCGCCGACGCCGAGGCGCGCGCCGCGCTCTCGTCGCTGCGCCGGCTCATGGTCGGCGGCGAGGCGCTGCCCGAGGCCCTCGCGGGCGAGCTGCTCGCGGCGCTCGGCCCCGGCGCCGAGCTGCACGACATGTACGGCCCGACGGAGACGACGGTGTGGTCCACGACGTCGCGCGTGCGGGCGGGCGCGCCCGTGACGATCGGGCGGCCCATCGCCAACACGCGCGTCCTCGTCCTCGACCGCCACGGGCGGCCCGCGCCCATCGGCGTGGCGGGCGAGCTGCACATCGGCGGCGCGGGCGTCGGGCGCGGGTACCTCGGGCGCGAGGACCTCACGCGCGAGCGCTTCGTCCCCGACGCGTTCTCCGTCGAGCCGGGCGCGCGCCTCTACAAGACGGGCGACCTGGCGCGCTGGCGCGCCGACGGCGAGCTGGAGTTCCTGGGCCGCCTCGACCACCAGGTGAAGGTCAGCGGCTACCGCATCGAGCTCGGCGAGATCGAGGCGGCGCTCGCGCGGCACCCGGCCGTGCGCGCGAGCGTCGTCGTGGCGCGCGAGGACGCGCCGGGCGACAAGCGTCTCGTCGCCTACGTCGTGCCGCGGGCGGGCGCGGCCGGCGGCGCCTCCGAGGCGCCCGCCCCGCCCGCCCCGCTCGACCCCGCACACCCGAGGCCGGACGTCACGGGCTGGCAGGAGATCTGGAACCAGACCTACAGCCAGGGCCCGGGCGCGGCCGCGGCCGACGGCGATCGGACGGACGACTTCGCGGTCGAGATCCTGGGGTGGAACAGCTCCTACACGGGGGAGCTCATCCCGGCCGACGAGATGAAGGAGTGGCTCGACCACACGGTGGCCCGCATCGGCGCGCTCGCGCCCCGCCAGGTCCTCGAGATCGGCTGCGGCACGGGCATGATCCTCTCGCGCGTCGCGCCCACCTGCGCCCGCTACGTCGGCGTCGACTTCTCGTCCGCCGTCCTGGCCCGGCTGCGGGCGCGCCTGGCGCGGCGGCCCCTGCCGCACGTCGAGCTCGTGCAGGGCGCGGCCCACGAGATCGGCGCCATCCGCCCGGGCGGCTTCGACCTCGTCGTCCTCAACTCGGTCACGCAGTACTTCCCCGACGCCCGCTACCTCGTCGACGTGCTCCGCCAGTCGATGGACGCGCTCGCGCCCGGCGGCGCCGTCTTCGTGGGCGACGTGCGCAGCCTGCCGCTGCACCCCGCGTTCGCCGCGTCGATCGAGCTGCACCAGGCGCCC
The DNA here is from genome assembly GCA_035546175.1 of Polyangia bacterium. Classification (GTDB taxonomy): domain Bacteria; phylum Myxococcota_A; class Polyangia; order Fen-1088; family Fen-1088; genus DASZFV01. Next base: position 7,325 of record DASZWW010000005.1, on the reverse strand, counting down.
GACGGGCTGGCCGTCACCGATCTCCTCGCGCGCATCGAGCGCCGCCGGCGGCGCGACAGCGAGCTCGTCATCGACCCGGAGCTCTTCCACGCGCTCGGCGCGGAGCTCTCCGACCTCGAGGACGTCGAGATCCAGCTCAAGCGCGGCCGGCACGTCAACGAGATGAGCCGCTTCCGCTACGACGTCGTGCTCCGCAAGCGCGCCGCCGCGGGGGCGCCAGCCTCGGGAGCGCCCGCGGAAGGGGCGCTCCCGCCGCTCGAGCGCGCCTCGGTGCGCGCGCCCTCGCTCGCCGAGCTCGAGCGCCTCCTCGCCGCGGGCCCCGACGCCCTCGACGTGCACGACCTCCCGAACGCGCGCGTGTGGCGCGAGATCGAGGCCCTGGCCCGCCTCGCGCGCGAGCCGCGCCCCGCGACCGTCGCCGAGCTGCGCGCCATCCTCGACGCCGACACGGCGGCGCCCATCGATCCCGAGGCGCTCTGGACCCTCGCGCCCGACTACGACGTCCACGTGACCTGGTCGTCGAGCGGCCCGCACGCCATCGACGCCCGCTTCCGCCGGCGTGGCGGCGCCACCGCGCGCGCGCGCCGCTCGAGCGCCGCGACGCGCGGGCCCGCCAAGCCCTGGGACCACTACGCGCGCGGCCCCGAGCGCCGCCGCGACGCGGCCGATCTCGTCCCCGAGCTCCGCGCCCGCCTCAAGCAGACGCTGCCGCCCTACATGATCCCCAGCGCCTTCGTCGTCCTCGAGGCCCTCCCGCTCACCGCGAACGGCAAGATCGACCGCCAGGCCCTGCCCGCCCCCGATCACGACCGCCGGGAGGCCGCGACCGCCTACGTCGCGCCCGCGAGCGAGCTCGAGAGCACCATCGGGCAGGTCTGGGCGCAGCTCCTCGGGCTCGCGCGCGTGAGCACGCAGGACAACCTCTTCGAGCTCGGCGCCAACTCGCTCCTCATGGTGCAGGCCAACGGCCGCCTCAAGGCCGCGCTCGGCCGCGAGCTCTCCCTCGTCGAGATGTTCCGCTTCCCCAGCATCTCGACCCTCGCCGCCCACCTCGCGGCGGCGACGACCGCCCAAGCCTCACCGCCCGACAGGTTCGAGGCCGCCGGCGACGGCCAGAGCCGCGGGCGGGCGCGTCGCGACGCCCTCCTCCGCCGCCGCCCCCGCCCGTAGTCCCGCTCCCTCTCCTCGAAGGGGACAGGCTACTCGGCCGCCATCGCCGCGGCCGCCGGCAGCTCCACCTCGCGCGGCGCCTTCCCGACCAGCCGCTCGCGCGCCCACGCCTCGATGGAGGCGACGACGGCGTCCTGCTGGCTGCGCAGCGTGAAGGTGTGGTCGGCGAGCGGCATGAAGTCGAGGCGGATGCGCGGGTGGCCGCGGAGCGTGGGGAACGTGGCGGCGAACTGACCCCGGTGGTTGTAGAGCTCCGCCATGCCGCCGCCCGTGAAGACGAGGTGGAGCTCGGCGCCGCGCGCGAGGATGGCGCGCAGCTGCTCGAGGCACTCCTGCCGCGAGGGGAACTCGCGCACGAAGTCGACGCCGCCCGGGTTGCCGGGCGCGGCGCCGGTCGCCGGCCGCCGGCCGAGCGCCTTCCAGAGCGCGAGCGGGCTGGCGAGGAGCCGCCGCCAGCTGCGCGCGGAGAGCACGTGCCGCGCGACCTCGCGCAGGTAGTACCCCGGCGTGCGGTAGGCGTAGCCGTCGATGCACGCGGCCCCGACGACGCGCGCGTCGGCGTACGCGAGGCGCTGCGCCTGCTCGGCGCCCGCGCAGAGGCCCATCGGCACGAACGCCTCCGCGACGCCCTCGGCCTCGAGGAAGCTCATCGCCTGCCGGCCCTCGGCGAGCATGCTCTCCTCGAGCGTGAGCTCGTCGCGGCGCGGGTCGCTCTCGCCGAGGCCCGAGTAGTCGAAGCGCAGCGCGGGCAGCCCCAGCGCCGCGAGCCGCCGCGCCAGCGTGACGTAGAGGCGGTTCGGTCCCACCCGGTGGAGCAGCCCCGCGTTGAGCAGCAGCACGGCGGGCCCGGCCGCGCCGCCCGCCGGCGCCGTGAGGACGCCGGACAGCCCCTTGGCGGGGCCGAAGCGGACGGGCCGCTCGTTCACGAGGCGCTCCGCGCGAGCCACCCCGCGATGAGGTCCTGCGTCCGGCGCGCGCCCGCCGTGCCCTCCGCGTGGTGCGGCTTCCAGATCTCGGGCTCGGCGAGCACCTCGTGCAGGACGCGGGCGCCGCGCGCGGCGAGCACCGCCGGCAGTCCGCCGCCCGGGTCGGGCGCCGCCCGCTCGATCACCAGCACGTCGCGCGCCGTGCGCGACAGCGTCGCGAGGTCGACCATCGAGATGGACGCGCGCATGGCCGCCGTGACGCGGTAGCCGAGGATCTCGTCGCCGGGATCCTCGACCTGCCGGCGCGGCAGGCGCCGCCAGGCCGCGTAGAGGTCGGCCCACGCGCGATGCTCGGCGCGGCCCTCCGCGAGGTAGCTCGTCCCGTCGGGCACCGGCTCCCAGAGCACGAGGCGGTCCACGTCGTCGCGCCGCGCGGCCGCGAGGGCCGCGAGCGTGGCGCCGAAGCGCAAGCCGAGCAGGGTCACGCGCGCGGCGCCGCGAGCGCCCCTCGCCTCCTCGACCGCGGCGTCGACGTCCCCGAGCCAGGTCTCGACGTCGCCCGCCTCGTTGTCGCCCGCGGAGTCGCCCGCGCCCGTGTAGTCGAAGCGCAGCACCGTCGTGCCCTCCCGGGCGAGGCGCGCCGCGAGCTGGCGCAAGACGCGGTGCGCCCGCACGCCCTCGCGCCACAGCGGCGCGCACAGCACGAGGACGCGCGGCGGCGCCGGCGGGCGCGGCGGCTCGTGCCACACGCCGTAGAGCGAGCGCGCCTCCCCCCCGAAGTAGAGCTCCACGCCTACCCCTTGGCGATCATCCGCCTGAGCACGCCGAACACGCCCCGGCCCTTGGCCGCGTCGACGGGCGTCGCCTGATCGCACTTCGCCGACACCTGCGCGAGGTTCTGCATGATGAGCTCGGCGACGTTGAGCCGCTTCCTGAGCCGCTCCTCGATGTGATGCATGACCTGCGTCGACAGGAGCGAGTGCCCGCCGAGGTCGAAGAAGTTGTCGTAGACCGACACGCGCGCCACCCCGAGCACCTGCCTCCAGATCTCGGCGATGGCCTGCTCCGTCGGCGTGCGCGGCGCGAGGTAGTCGTCGTCGGCGCCGGGGGGCGACGCGTCCGACCCGCTCTGCGGCTCCGGCAGCGCCTGGCGATCGACCTTGCCGTTGGGCGTGAGCGGCAACCGCTCGAGCACGACGAAGGCGCTCGGGATCATGGGCTCCGGCAGCCGCTCGCGCAGGAGGCGGCGCAGGTCGGCGGCCGTGGGCGCCGCGCCCGCGAGGTACGCCACGAGCCGCGGCACGCCGGCGGGCCCCGGCCGCGCGACGACGACCACGTCGCGCGCCCCCCCGAGCTCGCGCAGCGCCGCCTCGATCTCGCCGAGCTCGATGCGGTGGCCGCGGATCTTCACCTGGTGGTCGAGGCGCCCCAGGAACTCGAGCTGCCCCTCGCCGTTGCCGTCGACGCGCCAGCGCACGAGGTCGCCCGTGCGGTACAGGCGCCCCTCGCCGAAGGGGTTCGGGACGAAGCGCTCGCCCGTGAGCTCGGGCCGCCGCAGGTAACCGCGCGCGACGCCCGCGCCGCCGATGTAGAGCTCGCCCGCCACGCCGATGGGCACGGGCTCGCGGCGCGCGTCGAGGACGTAGACCGTCGTGTTCGCGAGGGGCCGGCCGATCGACACCTGCGACACCTGCGGCGCCTGGCCCGTCGCGCCGGCCGGGACCTGCCAGGTCGTCGACCAGATCGTCGTCTCCGTGGGGCCGTACACGTCGATCAGCGCGCCGCGCAGGGCGCCGCGCAGCGCCCGCGCGAGGTCGGGCGAGAGGGCCTCGCCGCCCACGAGCATCGCCTCGAGGCGGCCGAGGGCGGCGCGGCTCCCGTCGTCGGCGACGAGCAGCCCCGCCATCGAGGGCGTGCACTGGAAGTGCGTCACGCCGTGCGCGGCGACGGTCGCCGCGAAGGCGCCGGCCTTGTCGTCCTCGGCGGCGATGATCACCTGGAAGCCGCGCGCGAGCGTCCACAGCAGCTCGAGGACCGAGATGTCGAACGACAGGCTGGTCACGGCGAGCCACACGCCCGGCCTCACGTTCCCGGAGCGATCGCCGAGCACGCGGTCCATGCCGGCGAAGAAGTTCGTGACGTTGCGGTGCTCGAGCATCACGCCCTTCGGCGTCCCCGTGGAGCCCGACGTGTAGATGACGTAGGCCAGGTTCTCCGGCCGCGCGCCGCCGTCGACGCGCCCGGACGCGTGGCGGTCGATCGCCTCGGCGTCTCCGTCGACGCACACGGCGCGCGCCTCGCCGAGCGGCAGGTCGCCGCGCAGGGCCGCCGTCGTCACGACGACGCCCACGCGCGAGTCGACGATCATCTGCTCGAGGCGCGGGCGCGGGTACGCCGGGTCGAGCGGCAGGTACGCGCCGCCGGCCTTGAGCGTCGCCAGCACGGCGACGACCATGTCGTTCCCGCGCGGCAGGCAGATCCCCACGAGGCCGTCCGGCCCGACGCCCATCGCCGCGAGGTGCGCCGCCAGGCGGTTGGCGCGGCCTTCGAGCTCCTCGTAGGTGAGCGCGGCGTCGCCGGTGCGCACGGCCACCGCCTTGGGCGTGCGCGCGGCCTGGCGCTCGACCTCGGCGTGGATGCACGCGGGCGGCGCGTCGAGGGCCGTCTGGTTCCACTCGACGAGCACCCGCTGGCGCTCGGCGTCCGTCATCACGGTGAGCTCCGAGATCGGCAGGTCGGGCGCGGCGACCGCGGCGGTGATGACCTGCTGCAGGTTGGCGGCGGCGCGCGCGATCGTCTCACCGTCGTAGAGGTCCGAGCTGTACGTGAAGTAGCCCGCCACCCCGTCGCGCCCCTCCTCGAGCTGCACGAACAGGTCGAACATCGAGTCGCCGTGGGGCGCGTCGACGGGCGTGATCGTCACGCCCGGCAGCTCGAGCGCCGACTCGGGCGCCGGCAGGTAGCCGATCATGATCTGGAAGAACGGGTTGGCGCTGGCGGCGCGCGCGGGCTTGAGCACCTCGACGATCTTCTCGAAGGGCACGTCCTGGTGCGCCGCCGCGCCCGCGACGACCTCGCGCGCGCGCCCGAGGAGCTCCCGGAACGTGGGCGCCGGCTCGCCCGCGAGGCTGAGGCGCAGGACGACCGTCGCGGCGTAGAACCCGACCGAGTCCTCGATCTCGGCGCGGCCGCGGTTGCCGAAGGGAGAGCCGAGCAGCACCTCGTCCTGCCCCGTGTAGCGCTGCATGAGCAGCGCGAAGGCCGCGAGCAGCCCGGAGAACGACGACGTCCGCTCCTGCCGGCACAGCGCCGCGAGCGCCTCGGCGCCCTCGCGGTGCAGGAGCCGGGTGCGCAGCCGGTTCCCGCGCCCGCTGCGCACGGGCGGCCGCGGCCGATCGGGCGGCAGCTCCGACGGGGGGAGCTCCCCGGAGAGCTGCTCGCGCCAGTAGGTCATGAGCCGATCGAGCTCGGGCCCCTGCAGGAAGTCCTTCTGCCAGAGCGCGTAGTCGGCGTACTGGATGGCGACGGGCGGGAGCGGAGACGGCTGCCCGCTCGCGCGGGCGGCGTAGAGCCTCGAGAGCTCGCGGAAGACGATCCCCACCGAGATCCCGTCGGTGACGAGGTGGCTCGTGTTGACGAGGAGGACGTGGTCGTCGGGCGCGAGGCGGACGAGGCACGCGCGGATGAGCGGTCCCTCCTTGAGGTCGAACGGCACCGACGCGGCCTCGGCGAGGGCCCGCGCGAGCCGCGCCTCGCGCGCGTCGGCGGGCAGCGCCGAGAGATCCTCGACGGGAAGGGGGATCGCGAGCGTCGGCGTCACGACCTGCACGGGGACGCCCGCCACCGAGGCGAACGTCGTTCGCAGCGACTCGTGGCGCGCGACCACCTCGTTGAGGGCGCGCGCGAGCAGCGCCACGTCGAGCGGCCCCTGCAAGCGGACCGCCGCCGGGACGTTGTAGGCGCCGCTCCCCGGCTGGAGCTGGTCGAGGAACCAGAGCCGCTGCTGCGAGTAGGACGCCGGAAAGACGAAGACATCGTCCTCGCCGCCCAGGGATGCGTCGGCGGTCATGACTACTCAGTCTGTGTCCGCCCCCGGGTCCGAACGAGGTGAGGGCCTCATGGTTTTTGCGCGACGCGTTCGACGTCCGCCACGACGGGGAAGTGTTTCGAGACGTGGACATCCAGTCGCGAAAAGGCCACGAACCGGAACCGGCCATCGCCGAGCACGCGATCGAGGCGCAGCCAGGGCGGCGCGCGCCGCGCCGGGAACGTGTAGCCGAAGCCACGTCCGGCCTCGACGAACCCGTCCTGGAGCCCGCCCAGGTAGTGCCCGAGGATCCAGCTGCCGCTCGGCAGGTTCGTGTCGCCGGCCACGAGCACCGGGTACGGCGCGGCGCTCGCGTGCTCGGCGACGGCGCGCACCTGCAGCTCGCGCAGCCGGGCGTTATGGCGCAGCTTGCCAAAGGCCTTGTGGTTGACGAACAGGCGCCCGCTCGCGAGCTCGTGGAGCAAGCCGTCGCCGCGCAGGCGATCGAAGGCGTTGTGCGGCGACGCCGGGTGCATGTTGTAGACGTCCACGAGCCCGCCGGGCATGGCGATGCGGTAGCGCACGAAGTTGGGATCGACGCGCGCGCCGTCGGCCTCGAGCGCGGGGGGGACGTAGACGTCGGTGATGGGGAACCTGCTCGCGACGATGAACTGGCCGTCGGCGCGCACGACGTACCCCGGCAGGTGCGGCGCGAGCCGGTAGGACTCGTCGCCCGGCGCCTCTTGCAGGCACACGACGTCGGCGCGGGCGCCGAGGATCACGGAGGCGAGCTCGCCGACCGTCGCGGACCCGAGATCGACGTTGGCCGACAGGAGGCGGAACCGGGGCGCGCCCGGCGTCGGCGCGCGCGGGCCGTGGAGCCGCAAGCCCATGACGGGGAAGAGCAGGATGAGGGCCGCGACGAGCTGCGTGAGGAGCCAGCGGCGCGGCCGCACGAAGAGCAGCGCGAAGACGAGGGGCGGCAGGGGCAAGGCGAAGCCGGGCCGCGGCAGGTAGAGCAGGATGGTCGCCAGCGGCGAGCGCTCGCCCACGCCGCGCATCGCGAGGAGCACGAGGAGCAGCGCGGCGGGGTACGCGACGGCGAGCGCGAGGATGGCGCGCCGCAGCCGCTCGCCCCGCGTCCGCCGCCGCTCCTTCTGCTCAGCCACGCGCGCCGCCCCGCGGACGCCGGCGCGCGTGGC
>DASZWW010000004.1:0-21329 GCA_035546175.1 Polyangia bacterium | reverse complement strand
GGGCGCTCGCGACGTCGCCCGTCGCGCGCGACGTCTACTACTACGGCAACCTGCCGCTCGGCGACGCGCTCGTCGCCGAGCTCGTCGTCTTCGAACGCGAAGCCGACAACGAGGCTGAAGGCGCGACCATCAAGACGCGCGTGCGGCTGCGGCGCTCGCGCGACGCGCAGGTCATCGCCGACGTCGTCACGCGGCGCGCCTTCGTGCGGGAGCGGCGCGGACCATGAGCGCCGGGCGCCGCTCCGTGGGCCTCTTCACGTACTCGACGCTGCCGCGCGGCAGCGTCGTGCACGCGGCGGCCCTCGCCGACGCGCTCGTCGATCTCGGCTGGGACGCGACGCTCTACGCGCTCGACAAGGACGGCCGCGGCTTCTTCCGTCCGCTGCGCGCGCGGCTGCGCCTCGTCCCCGCGGCGCCCGCTCCCGCGACGACGAGCGAGCTCGTGCGTCTCCGCGCGCGCGAGCTCGCCGACTTCCTCGCGCGCCACTCGCCCGACCACGAGGTCCTTCATGCGCAGGACTGTTTGAGCGCGAACGGACTGCTCGCGGCGCGCGCGCGGGGCGCGGGCGCGCCCCTCGTGCGCACGGTCCACCACGTCGAGCGCTTCGACGATCCGCACCTCGCCGCGTGCCAGCAGCGTTCGATCCGGGAGGCGACGCTCTGCCTCTCCGTGAGCCGCGCCACCCGCGCCGACGTCGCGGCGGCGTTCGGCGTCGACGCGGCCGTCGTCGGCAACGGCGTCGACCTGCGGCGCTTCGCGGGCGTCGACGCGGCCGTCGTCGCGCGCTGGCGCACGCGCCACGGCGGCGGCGGGCCCGTCGTCCTCGCCGTGGGCGGCGTCGAGCCGCGCAAGAACACGACGCGGATCCTGCTCGCTTTCGCGAAGCTGCGCGCGCGCCAACCCGACATGCGCCTCTGGATCCTCGGCGGCGCGACCGTGCTCGACCACGGGGCATACCGCGCGACGTTCGACGAGGCGCTCGCCGGTCTCGACGCTGGCACGCGCGGCGCCGTCGTCGAGCTGGGCGTCGTGCCCGACGCCGACGTACCGGCGATCCTCCGCGCCGCCGACGTCCTCGCGACGCCGTCGGTGCACGAGGGCTTCGGCCTCGTCGCGCTCGAAGGGCTCGCCGCGGGCGTGCCCGTCGTCGCCGCGGCCCGTGCGCCCTTCACCGAGTTTCTCGACGACGCGTGCGCCGTCCTCGTCGACCCGGGGTCGCCCGACGCGATCGCCGCGGGGCTCGACCGCGCGCTCGCCGAGGCCCCGCGGCTCGCGCGCGCCGGGCGAGAGCGCGCCCGCGCGCACGGCTGGGCCGCCATCGCTGTCCGACACGCCCGGCACTACGAAAGGATCGCCTCCCATGCCCGAGATGCACTTTCACGTTCGCTGGCCTGACGGCGACGACATGCGCTGCTACTCGCCGTCGCTCATCGTGCGCGAGTACCTCGAGGTGGGCCGCACCTACCTCTTGCCCGAGTTCCTCGAGCGCAGCCGCACGATGCTCAACATCGGCTCCGAGCGCGTGCGCGCCAAGTTCGGCTATGCGTGCTCGGCGGCGATGGACCAGCTGCAGGAGATCGAGACGCGCGCCACCGAATACGGCGCCCATGAAGAGGTGACCGTCACCGCCTTCGAGCTGCCCGAAGGGGTTTAGGAGGACACATGAAAGGAATCGAGCTCGGCGGCCACCATACGGCCGTCGTCGTGGGCGCGGGACAGGCCGGCCTGTCGATGAGCTATTGCCTCAAGCAGCTCGGCATCGAGCACGTCGTGCTCGAGAAGCACCGCATCGCCCACGAGTGGCGTGAGCGGCGCTGGGACTCGTTCTGCCTCGTGACCCCGAACTGGCAGTGCCGCCTGCCGGGCTTCCCGTACGCGGGACCGGACCCGAAGGGCTTCATGCTCAAGGACGACATCGTCAAGTACATCGAGGACTACGCGCGGTCGTTCAACCCTCCGGTCATCGAAGGCGTGACGGCGACGTCGCTGCGCCCGGCGCCGGGCGGCGGCTACGACCTGCAGACGACGAGGGGCGCGTGCCACGCCGACCAGGTCATCGTCGCGACGGGCGGCTACCACACCCCGTCGATCCCGCGCCTCGCCGAGCGCCTCCCCGAGGGCATCACGCAGCTCCACACGTCGGCGTACCGCAACGCCGACGCGCTGCCGCCCGGCGGAGTGCTCGTGGTCGGGTCGGGCCAGTCGGGCTGCCAGGTCGCCGAGGATCTGCACCTCGCGGGGCGCGCCGTCCACCTGTGCCTCGGCAGCGCGCCGCGCACGGCGCGCCGCTACCGCGGCCGCGACGTCGTCGAGTGGCTGGAAGACATGGGCTACTACCGCATGGCCGTGGGCGAGCACCCGCTGAAGGACCGCGTGCGCGCGAAGGCCAACCACTACGTCACGGGGCGCGACGGCGGGCGCGACATCGACCTGCGCCTGCGCGCGAAGGAGGGCATGCGCCTCTACGGGCGGCTCGTCGGCGTGAGCGGCGCGCGTCTCGAGCTCGCAGCCGATCTGCGCCAGAACCTGGACCAGGCCGACGCCGTCGCGGAGAGCATCAAGACGACGATCGACAAGTTCATCGCCGAGCACGGCGTCGAGGCGCCGACCGAGGCGCGCTACGTGCCCGTGTGGGAGCCGGCCGAGGAGCCGCGCGCGCTGGACCTCGCCACCGCGGGCATCAGCACCGTGATCTGGTCAACGGGCTACCGCACGGACTACGGCTGGATCGAGGTGCCGCTCTTCGACGGGCGCGGCTACCCGGTGCACACGCGCGGCGTCACCTCGGCCGAGGGCCTCTACTTCCTGGGCCTGCCCTGGCAGCACACGTGGGGGTCGGGGCGCTTCTCGGGCGTCGCGACGGACGCGGCGCACCTGGCCGAGCAGATCGCGGCGCGGCTGCAGCTGGCGATCCCGGCGGCGGGCGCGTCGCTCAACGAGCTCGCGCTAGGGTCCTGAGCTCCGGAGCCGTCTTGAGCCTGCCCCGCACCGTGGGAGGTCTCGTCGTTCGCCGATCTCCCGGGACGGTAGCCCGTCGAAGCACGCGAGGGCCACCGTCTGCGGGTGCGGCTCGACGAGGGCACCGACAGCCTCGACAGGATCTCGTTACCTCGAGGCGAGCCAGCAACTCCGGCGATGGCCGGGGATCCTCCGCCCTCTCTGGTGAACCGCGTCTCGCGCCGCGAGCTCATTGCCGCGCGAACCACCGCGCCGCGGCTCGCGTGACCTCCTCGGGATCGGGCGTCGCATCGCTCGCCCACGCCACGAACCCGTCGGGGCGCACGAGCAGCGCGCGGAGGCCGAGACGATCCTTGGCGTCGCTCGCGACGTACCTGACCCGACGGCCCCAACGGCCATCGAGGGCTCGGAGCGGTGCCGTCCCGCCGAAATCGAGCAGCAAACCGCATCCCTCTCGCAGCCGCTCGCCCACTCTCGTCCCGTCCGCGAGCTCGAAGTCTGGGCAGCTCCGGCCCGCGAGCGGGTGCTGCTCGCCGAGGTCGTAGCGGAGTGACACGCCCCAGACGCGTTCGGCGAAGTACGTCGCGCCGTCGCGCGTGTCGATCAAGTCGCGGACGACGCCGGCCAGGGCGCGTGCTCCTGGGTCGGGCCGCATGAGCGCGACCTGCGCCCGCGTCCAATCGAGCACGCGCGCGCCGATCGGGTGCCTCTCCGCGGTGTAGCTGTCGAGCAAGCGGTCGGGGGCGTCGTTTCGAATGACGGCCGCGAGCTTCCACCCGAGGTTCATCGCGTCGCCGAGGCCGAGGTTCAGGCCTTGTCCGCCGAGCGGCGAGTGAACGTGCGCGGCGTCGCCCGCGAGCAGCACGCGGCCCTGGCGGTAGGTCGTGGCCTGCTTCGAGCGATCGGTCCACGTCGAGACGACGCTCAACGCCGTGAGGGTCACGTCGGTGCAGGAGACGCGCCGCAAGACCGCTTGCAGATGCTCGAGCGTGATGGGCTCCTTGCGATGGAAGGCGCCGCCGTCGAAGTCGGCCATCCCGAGCACGCCGGGCTGCCCCTGCGTGTACATGCCCGTCGGCGTGTAATGCCGGCCGAGGGGAAGGACCGACGGGTCCGCGATCTCGACCTCCGCCGAATACCCCGTGAACTCGGGCTCGGTACCCACGAATTCGAAGCCGCCTTGCTTGCGCACCGTGCTGCGGCCGCCGTCGCATCCCACGAGGTAACGCGCGCGAACGCGCTCCTCGCCGGCGCGGACGACGACGTCGTCGTTCGAGGCCTCGAAGCCGTCGACGCCACGGCCGCGCCGGAGCTCGACGCCGACCGAGAGGGCGTGAGCGCCGAGGACGCGCTCGAGGTGCTCCATCTCCGCGCCCAGTTGCATGTCGGCCGGGCCTGGGAGCCGATACGGCCAGCGCGACGGGTCGATGTTGGCGTGGTCGAACTGGATGCCCGCGAAGTGGCCGGCCGGACCGCGCTGCGAGCCCGATGCCAGCGAGCCGGGTCTCGGCTGCCGGCCGTCGCCACGAGGCTGCGCCGCGATCTGCTCCAAGAGGCCACGCCGGTAGAACGCTTCGACGCTCGGGCCCCAGAGCCCGCGCATCCCGAACGGGAGCCGCTTGAGCGGCGAGCTCGAATCCTCGGCGCGCTCGAGCACCAGGACGGAGACCCTCGCGAGCCGCAGCTCGCAAGCGAGGAACAGGCCGACCGGCCCGGCTCCCGCGATGACCACGTCATAGTCCGTGGTGCCTTGTTCGTACGACATACGAATTGTCTAGCAGTACACTGTACGAATGTCAAAGGCTCCGATCTGGGCGGTCGCCGCCCCAGGGACGCGCAAGCCGCGGTTCACGCGCGAGCAGATCGCAAAGACGGCGCTGAAGATCGCGGACGCCGAGGGCTTCGAGGCACTGTCGATGCGCCGAGTCGCCGACGCGCTCGGCGCGGGCACGATGACGCTCTACTACTACGTGCGCACGAAGGAGGACCTGCTGACGCTCGTCGAGGACGCGCTGCTGGGCGAGATCTTCGAGGCGTGCGAGCCGCTGCCGAAGGCGTGGCGCGCGGCGGTCGGCGAGGTCGCGGCCGCGACGCGCGCGACCTACCTCCGCCACGCGTGGGCGCTGCGCGCCCTCACCGGCGTACGCGTCGGGCCGAACGGGCTGCGCCACATCGAACAATCGCTGCAGGCCGTGGCCGGTCTCGACCTGCCGGTCGAACGAAAGATCGAGATCCTGTCGATCGTCGACGACTACGTGTTCGGCCACTGCGCGGGCCTCGCGCGCAGGAGCACCTTCGATCGCAAGACCGTGAAGGCCGTGGGCGAGGCGATGAGGCGCTATCTCGATGAGGGCGACTACCCGCAACTGCGGGCGTCGTTCGGTGACGATCCGGTTGGCGCGTTCGTGAAGAGCGCGGGCTTCATGACCGACGACTCGCACTTCGACATCGGCCTCGGGGCGCTGCTCGACGGCCTGTCGAAGCGCTTCAAGCTGAAGTGATCCCAGGTTCGTTTTTGCACGCAACGACCTGAACCCCGGTCCACTCCATGGGGTCATGTAGATGTGGACCTCGTAAGGAAGGAACGAGTCTCGTGAGCTCGCCGAACACCTGGAGCGAGGAGATGGCCTTGTTGCGAAGGTGTGCCGGAGAGTGCCGCACCGAGCGGTCGCTCGTCCCGTAGAGTGCACGGACCCCACTCGGAGCGAGGTGAGCAGTATGAAGAAGACGAGAATAGTCCTCGGGGCATCGGCCGCGACTCTGATCCTGGCGTGCGCCTCGAGCGCTAGCGCGCAATACGTGGTGCAAATTCCAGTCGATTCGATTCTCGATGGCCGCGCCGTGACCACACTGACGGGAGGCACCATCGTTACGTTTGGGAGCAAACAAGGTATTTACAGCGGCGGCCAGACCGGTTACGCGACGGCCGCGGTACAGATGATGTTGGCCCCGACCTCCAAGGGAGTTGGGCTGCCCGACGACGGCTTTTTCCCCGCGACGGGGAACCTGCCACCCTTTCAGCTGCACTTTTCGAACGCCGCGCCCGCCACGAGCCCTCAGACGCGCCAACTGCCGGCCTCGGCGACGGCGGGTGCGCAGACATTCCAGTTTCCTGTCCCGCCGGCTACCTACACCGCGCTCTACCTCATCCTGGCGTCGGGGGACGGCTCGGCAAGTTTCACCGTGACGCTCTCCTATGCCGGGGGCGTACCAAGCACGACGACGACCATCACGAACTTGCCCGATAGCGGGAGCGGCGTGGTGATGGGCGGTCCTCCCCATTTTTATGTCGTCACGAACACCGGCAAGTGGGACACCACGAACAAGGACCTGGAGCCGACGAACCACACCATCGAGGGAGTGGAGATCACTCCGAGCCCTGCGCCCGCCGTCCTCACTGGAGTGACGATCACCAAGACCAACGGCGCGATCCTCGTCTTCTGGGGCGCCACCGGCATTGCGACGACGCCGGTTGACGGCGGCGTGGAGGCGCCGGCCGATTCGGGCGTCGGCGGAGGCGGGCCCGAAGCTGGAGGCGGGTCCGCAGGTGGAGACGGGGCTGCAGGTGGAGGCGGGGCCGCAGGTGGAGGCGGGCCGCTCGACGCTTCGACGGGCTCGGCGAGCGGCGCGGCCGGAAGCGCCACCGGCGCCGCGGGCTCGACGACCGGCGCCGCCGGCAGCACCACCGGTGTGGCGGGCTCGACGACCGGCGGGGCGGGCGCCGCGGGATCGGGCGGCACCAAGCACGCCTCGGGCGGCGGCTGCGCGCTCGCTCCAACCGTCGGAGCCGGTGCTGGCTGGGGCTATCTCGCGGCGCTCGCCTGGCTCGCGCGCGCCGGGCGGCGTCCGAAGCGAAGGTGCGCGGCAACGAACGCGCGGCGCTCGGCTCGGTAGCATCGTCGCAAGGGCCGAGCGGCTCGCTCGGCGTGATGTGGCTCAACGCAGGCGGTTGCCCCCAACCTTCTCGTCGTCAGCCGTCGCGCCGACCGGGGCAGCGAACCACGCGAACAAGACGAGCGCATTCGCTCGAGCCCGTGCGCGTCCGCGGCGGCCAGAAGACCGGATGGCTTGGCTCGAAACCCGAAGTCGCTCGCTGCCATGAGCAGCTTGAACGGCGCGCCGCTCGCGAGGTCATGGCCGCAGGATCATAGCCGGCTCGCCCTCCCTGAGGTGTGATGGACAATACTTGCCCGACGCTTCGAGCGGTGCCTCAATCGTCGGATGGAATCCTCGACGAAGCGAGGCGCGCGCTGCGGACCTCGCGTCCACGCGGGTCGCGTCGTCGCCCTCTTCGTTCTGGCCAGCTTCGGCTGCGCGACCTCGTACGTGCCGCGGCAGAGCCCGCGGGTCGCGTTCACCATGGACGGAGGTGCCATCAAGCTCACCCGCGACGGCAAGAGCTTCGGCATCTTCGATGGCGACCAGGCCGTCGCGGGAAACGCCGCGGCCGAGACCGAGGCGCGAACCTATCGCCACCGCACGACGGCAGGTCTGATCTTGGACTTCGCGGGCCTCGGCTTGCTCGTCGGCGGCAGCGTGGTCGCGCAGTCGGGCTCCTCGAGCACGCGGAATGACGTCGGCGCGGGCCTCGCCTTGGGTGGGTTGGCCGCGATCGCCGTCGCGCTTCCGCTGATCTTCACGGGCCTGCCGCACCTCTACGATGCCGTCAACATCTACAACGACGGGCTCGCGTCCGGCGCCAGCAGGCCGCCTGGGTCGCCGTGACCGAGCCCGCCGATCGCCGAGCGGTAGGAAACGATCGCGGTGCCCGCCATCGGCCTGGCCATGACTCCGAAGCCGGCCATGCTTCTCGTCGTGCCCACCCTGCGAGACTGGCTGTCCTCGGCGCCCTTCACGCTCGCGATGTCGTCGGGCTTCTTCGGATTCTTCGCGCACACCGGAGTCATGACGGTCCTCGAGGACGAAGGCCTCGTGCCATCGCGTGTCTGCGGTTCGAGCGCTGGCGCCCTCGTCACGGGGCTTTGGGCCTCGGGCGTTCCGGCTCGAGGTATCCGCGACGAGCTCTTGCGCCTGCGCCGCGAGCATTTCTGGGATGTGCGACCAGGCTTGGGCCTCCTGCGAGGAGCGCGCTTCCGGGCCCTCCTCGAGTCGGCGATCGCCGTGAGGACCTTCGACCGGTGTCGCGTGCCGCTCGCCGTCTCCGTTTTCGATCTTGGCGCGAGGCGCACGACCGTCCTGCGCGAGGGCGAGCTCGCCCCCGCTCTGCACGCGTCGTGCGCGGCGCCCATCATGTTCCAGCCCGTTCGCATCGGCCGGCGCCTCTACCTCGATGGAGGCATCCTCGACCGCCCAGGCCTCGCCGGAGTGGATGGCGCCGAGCGCGTCCTGTTCCACCACTTGACGTCGCCGCCTCCATGGCGCCGACGGAACGACGCCGGCCCGCGCGCGCCCGAGCGCCCGCTCATGCAGGTCGTCGCCGTGTCCGGCGTGCCTTCGCTCAACCCATTTCAGCTTCAGCGCGGGGGAGAGGCGATCGAGCGAGCGGCGCAGGGCATGCGGCAGGCCCTGTCGCGCCCCGCTCCAGACCCCACGTAGCTCGTTCTGGAGGCGGAGAGGCCGCGGCTACGCTCATGGATTCGGGGACCGACGCGCGGTGTGGAGGGGAGGCGGCGGCGCCGTCTCAGAGACGCTCGATCCTGATCTGCTTGATCCCCTCGACCCCGTCGAGGCCCCGCGCGATGGCGTCCCCTTCCACTTGGGTGGACGCCCGCACCTCGAAGACGACGCGCGTACGCGTCTCGTCGCGGTCGTACTCTTCCTGAGAGACCTTGACGCCCGGACGCGTGAGCGCCGCGATGACCGCAGGCGCGCCGACGCGGGACTCGTCGAGCAAGATCGTGACCCGCTGGCGGGCGACCGGCTCGCCGCGATCCTCGAAGCGTCGGAGGAGCGTCAGGCTGGCCAACCCGACCAGCGTCGTGAAGACGGCGATCACGTACATCCCCGCGCCGGCAGCCATGCCGATGGCCGCCACGAGCCAGAGCGCCGCCGCCGTCGTCAGGCCTCGGATCGTGATGCCCGTCCGCAGGATCGCCCCGGCGCCCAGGAAGCCGATGCCGGACACGACGGAGGCTGCGATTCGGGACGCATCGACCTCGACGAGATCTCCCGCGGCGTAGTGCTGGAAGAACACGAAGCGCGTCGAGACGACCATGAACGTCGCCGCCCCGAGGGCGACGATGGCGTGCGTCCGAAGGCCGGCGGGCCGACCGTGCAGGTCGCGCTCGAAACCGATCGCCGCGCCCAATCCCGTCCCGAGCAAGATACGAAGCAGATACTCGATGTGCGGCTCGAGCCACGAGAGGTGAGACACGGGCCAAAAGTATATCGTGGAGGGGCGCCGGATGTTCCTGCCGGTGCAGCGATCGCTGGACCGGCACGCTCGCCGAGCAAGTCGCGGGCGCCCGGGCGGCCCGTTCGCCGTGGTGGCGAGCTAGAAGCGCAGGAGCAGCCGCCCGACGAGGGCTCCATGCGTCCACGTCGGCGACAGCCACGCGTCGCCCAGGGCGTCGAGGTCCATCCGATAAAATCGGGGGTCGACCATGAGTCGAAGCATCGACGGCTCGCGGAGGGTGGCTCCGCGATCGAGCGCGGCCCCCCTCAGCGCGACCCCGGGCTGATACGGCAGCGCGAATCGCAGGCGCAGCGTGGGCCTGAACGTCGCGACCGCGACGCCCTTCGGCGCCTCGTCGCGCAAGAGCGGCTTCGGGCTCTCGAAGGCTGAGAGCGCCGCGCTCTCGCCGGCGGTCACGAGCGCGACGACGGCGAACGCCCTTCCGATTGCCACCCGCATTCAGGATGTTCATCGACGGATCGGGGCCGCAGGAAGAGCCGCGCCGAGCCGTCAGGCCGCGGCATGGCGCCCACACCGACGTAGCCGTCACGACGCCGAGGCGCGGCGACGGGCGGCGATCCCGAGAGAGAACGGGGCGCCCGCGGCTCAGCCCTCGCTCGACGGGCCCGTGTGCACGAGCGGAGGCATCCCGTGCGGCGGCCGCTTGACGCCTTGCCGCTTCGAGGGGCGGGCGCGCCGTTCGACCGCCGCGACGGGTTCGGTCGCGCCGCGCTCGATCGAGCGGCGGATGGCGTCGAGCACGCGCATGTCCGCCAGGCCCTCCTCGCCCGAGGGTTCGGGCTCCGCGCCCTCACGGATGCACTTCGCGAACGCCTCCACCTCGGCCGCGATCTGATCGACCTTGGGGAACGCCCGCCGGCGCGGCCGCTTGCCCTTTGCCTCCATCTCGAGGGTGAGGCCGGTCGCGTACTCGTACGCCGGCTCGAGCTGGAGGCGCCCCTTGTCTCCCACGACCGTCAGGTGCGAGTGGTCGTACGCGCCGAAGCTGCAGACGAACTGAGCGACGCGCTCGTCGGGGAAGCGGAGGATCGCGCAGACCTGCTCGTCGACCTCCGCGAACCTCGCGTCGCCTTCGATCGTGGCGCTCATCGCGGACACCTCGATCGGCTCGGCCCCGAACAGCGAACGCGCGGCGTTGACGCAGTAGATGCCCAGGTCCAGGAGCGGGCCGCCGGCGCGCTCCTCCTTCGTGCGGATGTTGCCCTTCTTCACCTGGAGCGCGAAGGTGCTCGAGAAGAAGCGGGGGCGGCCCAGCTGACCGCGCCGGACGCGGTCGATGGCCTCGAGCGTCGCGGCCTCGAAGTGCAGCCGGTAGGCCACCATGAGCTTCACGCCCCGCTCGTCGCACGCCGCGATCATCGCCTCGGCGTCGGCCGCGTCGCGGCCCATCGGCTTCTCGCACAGCACGTGCACGCCCGCCTTCGCCGCCCGGGTCGCGTAGTCGCGGTGGAGGTCGTTGGGCAGCGTGATGTAGACGGCGTCGACCTCGCCGGCGGCGAGGTAGTCGTCGTACTGGTCGTACGCGAGCGCGGCCGCGACGCCGTACTTGCGCTTGAGCGCCGCGAGCTTCGTCCTGTCGTCCGAGAAGATCGCCTTGAGCTCGCACCCGCGCGCCGAGGCGAACGCGGGCAACACGGCCGCCTGGGCGAAGTGGCCCTGCCCGACCACCGCGAACCGAACCGGCCGGTCACCCGCGCCACGTTTCCTTCGAGCGTTCGTTTGTCTCCGCCGCATGTTCTCCCCCTTTCCACATCAAGCTATTCACTCGCGAGCCGCGGGTGCCGACGCCGCGGCCGGGCCTCGCGCTCGCCGGACGACCGCGCAGAGGCTGGTACGGCGGGCGTGGACTCGCCGAGGAGCGGACGCTCGCCTCGAAGGGCGCGGTCGAGCTGAAGGGCCTGGCGATACAGCGCCTGCCACTCGTCGTAGTCGACGTCGATCGACGCCAGCGCGCGGCCCACCTCGTCGAAGCTCCTGAGGAGGGCCGGGGCGTCACGCGCGCTGGAGCCTCCGCGGTCCATGCCCCGCCAGATGGCGCGGATGCGCCGCTCGACGTCTTGCGCGGGGGTGGTCGAGGTCTCGAGCCCTTCGGAGTGAACGATCGCCTCCTCGATGAGCGCGCGCGCCCAGGTCATGCGCTGGCGCTTCCCGCGCAAGACGACGCCGCTCGCGTAGAAGGAGATCTTGATCGAGCGATCCTCGAAGTGCTCGATCTGCTGGGGGACGAAGGCCGCGAACGCCGAGCCGCCGAACAGCGCGAGGAGGCGCGTGGGCGCCTTCACCCACCAGCCGGGCTCGGCCGCGCGCAGCTCGAAGCCGTGGCGGTTCAGGTGCTCGACGATGAGGGCGGCGACGTCGTGATAGGCGTCCGCGTCGGTCAAGAGAGGGACGTCCGTGCTGTTCTCCCGCCGCGCGAGGGCGGCCAGGCGCATGAGCGGCACGGACACAAACATGATGAGGAACGCGAACGCCACCCCCAGGGTGAGCGGGAACCCGCGGAGCAGGCGCTTGACGACCGGCTCGCCTCTCCGCGCGACGCGCCCCTTCGCCGCGATGGCCAGGCCGAGCACCAGGGGGACCACGCCGGCCAGGACCAGCCAGACGATGCGCACGATCGACGACGGCACGCTTCGTGGGAGCGGAACGCGGGCGAAGACGAACGCGGCGATCTTCGGCAGCGCGACGCCGAGCGCGAGGATCGGCCAGGCGACGGCGGCGCCGACGATGGCGGACAAGGTCGTCTGGTCGCGGGCCGACGTGCGGCCGAACAGCGCGTGCACGGCCCAGCCGAAGATCGCGTTCAGGATCCGTCCGGCGGACCGGGTGATCAGGGCGACGATCGCCTGGATGATCGACATGCCCTTGCAATATGGGGCCACCGCCCTACATCGGAAGGACCGCGGGGAGCTCGCCCGGGCGAGCGGCGCGGCTCGTGCTTCCGATCCGCTCGGACCAGGAACGGAGGGACGCCGTGCCAGACGACGAAGGGATCTTCGACGACAAGGACGAGGGCAGCCATCGGATCGAGAACGATCCGGCCAGGGGCGGCAAGGGCGCGCCCGGCAAGGGCCACCGCGACGACCACGGGCGACGACGCGGTCAGGGCAAGCCGGACCCGCGCGGCCAGCCGGGCGGCGGCCACCAATCGGAGAGCGAGAAGCCGTCCTCACCCGACAGTCGGTGGGGGGGCGGCCGGAACCCCTGATCCGCCGGCGTAACGCAGGGGGGGCGGAAGCGGGCGGCTGCCCGTCCGGCTCACCGCTCCATCGTCGCGGGGTGGTCGCCGGACTGCGATCGGAGCTCCCCGACGACGCGTTCGAGGACGTCGAGGTCGACCGGCTTGACGAGGTGCCTCTCGAAGCCCGCGTCCTTCGCGCGGCGTCGATCCGCCTCCAGCCCGTAGCCCGTGACGGCGACGAGGTGGAGGTCCTTCGTCTGCTCGTCGGAGCGCAGGCGGCGGGCGAGCTCGTACCCGTCCATCACCGGCAGCCCGATGTCGACGAGGGCGATCCGCGGATGAAAGGCCCCCGCGATGCTCAGGGCTTCCGGGCCGTCGTGGGCGACCATGACGGCGTAGCCCATGTCCACGAGCACCTCCGCGAGCGTCTCGGCGGCGTCATGGTTGTCGTCCACGATGAGGATCCGCTGCTCGAGGGGGCTCTTGTCTCTCACCTTGCCGAGGAGCGTCTTCTTGCGAGGCTTCGCCGGCGCTCTCGGCGCCGGGCGCGCCGGACGCGCCGCGGAGGCCGGCAGCTCGATGATGAACTGGCTGCCCTTCCCCGGCCCCGCGCTCTCGGCCCTGACCGTCCCGCCGTGCAGCGCGACCAGGCTGCGCACGATCGTGAGGCCCAGGCCCAGCCCACCGCGCGACCTGTCGAGCGCCTGCGGCTGCTGCACGAAGACGTCGAAGACGCGATCGACCATGTCGGGAGCGAGGCCGATCCCCTCGTCTCGCACGGTGAAGGTGACGCGGTCGCCGAGGCGCGCGCCCCGGATCTCGATCCGCGAGGCCGCGTCGCTGTACTTGGCGGCGTTCGTCAGCAGGTTCGAGATGACCTGCGCGAGGCGATCCGGATCGGCGTCCACGACGAGCCCGCGGCGCGGCACGCGCACGTCCACCTCGTGGCGCTGCAGCTCGAGGATGGGGCTGACCGTCTCCAGCGCGCGGAGCGTGACCTCCGCGAGCTCGACCGGCCTCTTGCGGAGCTCGATCTTGCCCCTCGTGACGCGCGAGACGTCGAGCAGATCGTCGACCAGCCTGGTGAGGTGACCGACCTGGCGCTCGATGACCTCCTGCTCCCTCGAGCCGCCCGCCCGCAGACGCATGAGCTGCAACGCCGTCAGGATCGGCGCCAGGGGGTTGCGGAGCTCGTGCCCGAGCATGGCGAGGAACTCGTCCTTGGCGCGGTTCGCCGTCTCGGCCAGCGCGCGCGCCCGCTCCGCGTCGCGGTTCGCCTCGGCGAGCGCGGCCGTCTGATCCTGGATCTGGACGCGCGCCAGGACCTGCTCCGTCACCTCCAGGTCGAACGTCATGACCCCCTCGACGCGCCCCTGGCGATCGCGGACGGGCAGGTAGACGAAGCTCCAGTAGGTGTCGCGGAGCCCGCCCGAGGCGTCGGCGAGCCGGACCAGCCTCTCGTGCCCCGTGATGCGCTCTCCCGTCTCGAGGACGCGCCGGAGGAGGACCGGATATTCCTGGTCCCGGAACTCGGGAATGGCCTCGAGGAGCGGCTTGCCGACGATCTCCCGGCCGCCGAGCGCCGCCACGGTCATCGGATGGGCGAACTCGATGATCAGGTCCGGGCCGCGAAGGAAGTTCACGATCGCGGGCAGCTGTCCGAGCAGCGAGCGCAGCCGATTGCGCTCCGCCTCGGCGGCCTGGCGGAGGCGCACCGCCTCGAGGTGCGCCCGCACGCGCGCCACGAGCTCCTTGGCGCGAAACGGCTTGACGAGGTAGTCATCGGCGCCCGCGTCGAGGCCCTCGACGCGCGACTCCTCGCCGGCGCGGGCCGAGAGCAACATGACGGGGGTCGCCGAGAGCTGCGGATCGGTCCGCACGGCGCGCAGCAGCCCGAACCCGTCGAGCTTGGGCATCATGACGTCGGCGACGATCAAGCTCGGGTGGTGCGCGCGCGCGAGCGCCAGCGCCTCCAGACCGTCCGCCGCCGTCGACACGCGCCAGTGCGGGCGCAGCAGGCGCGCGATGTAGTCCCGCATGTCGGCGTTGTCGTCGGCCACGAGCACGGGCGGCCGCTCCGCGTCGACGCCCGCCTCGCGCGCGTCGCTCCCCTGCCCCGCCTCCTCGGCGGGCAGCCACCGGAGCGCCTCCTCGACGAAGGAGGCCGTGCCGAGCTCGCTCTTCGCCGCCGTCGCCTCCCGGGAGACGTGCTCGCGGGGCAGGTGCTCGTCCCCGAGCGGGATCGTGACCTTGAACGTCGACCCCTCGCCCTCCCGGCTGCTGACGGCGATCTGACCCCCGTGCAGGCGCACGAGCTCGGAGACCAGCGCGAGGCCGATCCCCGTGCCCTCGTGCGTCCGCGCCTCGGTCGTCTCGACGCGGTGGAACCGCTCGAACATGTGGGGGAGCTCCTCGTCCGGGATGCCGGCGCCGGTGTCGGTGACCTCGAGCTCGACGGCGCGGCCGACCTCGCGCAGGCGGATCGCGATCCGGCCCCGGAGCGTGAACTTGAAGGCGTTGGACAGGAGGTTGAGGACGATCGTCTCCCACATCGCGCGGTCGACGAAGACGGGCTGGGCGACGGGGGGACAGGAGACGTCGAAGCGGATCCCGCCGCGCTCGATGGCCGAGCGAAACGCGCTCGCCAGATCGGTCGTGACCGCGGCGAGATCGGTGGGCTCGTACCGCGCCTGGGCCCGCCCGGCCTCGATGCGGGAGAAGTCGAGGAGGTTGTTGACGAGCTTGAGGAGACGGAGCGTGTTGCGGTGGACGGCCTTCAGATCCTCGCCGGCGAGCACGCCCTCGGGCGACTCGAGGGCGTCCTCCTGCGGCCCGAGCATCAGCGTGAGCGGGGTGCGAAATTCGTGGCTGACGTTCGAGAAGAACGCCGTCTTCGCGCGATCGATCTCGGCGAGCGCCTCGGCGCGCCGCCGCTCTTCCTCGTAGGCCTGCGCGGTCGCGGTGCTGGCCGCGATCTGGCCGGCCACGAGAGAGATGAAGCTCGTGTAGTCCTGATCGAACGGCCGAAACGGGTTGAGCGCCGCGATGAGGGCGCCGGCGGGGGCGGTCTTTCCCGGGGCCGCCAGCGGCCAGATGACGGCGCGGCTCGGGGGCCGACCCCACGGCTCCGTCGGCAGGTCCGCGTCGCCGGCGGGCAGGTCGATCACCCGGTGCTCTTGCGAGCGCAACACCTCACCGACCGGCCAGGGCGATCCTCCCGAGAGCCTCAGGCGCGCGGGCGCGGCGCCGTGGCCGGGCTGAATGCCCGCGGCGCCCGCCAGGACCACCTCCTCGCCGCCGGGCGCCACGAGATAGATGAGCGAGAAGGGGAGGTCCCTCCGCTCGGTCGCGAGGGCGAGGGCGGCCGCGGCGCACGCCTCCTCGGCCCGGCGCGCGTCGACGGTCCTGGCCCCGAGCTCGCGCAGCAACGCGAGCCGCCGCTCGCCGATGATGCGGCGGGTGTCGTCGGTGTTGGCGCAGATGATGCCGCCCACTCCGTCGCGCTCATCGGGCACGGGGCTGTACGAGAACGTGTAGTACGTCTCCTCCTGGTAGCCGTGACGCTCCATGATGAGGAGGAGCGCCTCGTCGTAGGTCCCCTCGTTGCCCTTCATGGCCTGCTCGGCCCGCGGTCGGATCTGATCCCAGATCTCCCGCCACACGACGCTGGCGGGCTGTCCGAGCGCCTTCGGGTGCTTGCCGCCGACGATGGCCCGATAGGCGTCGTTGTAGAGGTTGATGAGCTCGCGGCCCCACCACACGAACATGGGCTGGCGCGACGTCAGGATGATGCGCAGACAGGTCCTCAGGCTCTGCGGCCACTCGTCGACGGGCCCGAGCGGGCTCTGCGACCAGTCCATCGATCTCATCAGGGCGCCGAGCTCACCTCCGCCCTCGAAAACGTCCATCAGGCCACCTCGCGACATCGGTTCGGTCCGTACGAGGCAACGTAGTGGCGGGCGGACGACTGTCTACGCCAAGTAGCGACCCATCGATCCAGAATTCGAGGACTTGCGAGCGCCGCGGCACCCTGTGGTAACGGGTTCCCCGACGCGCGCCGCCCGGGCCACGGCGATGGCACCTCGAAGTAACGTCGGCGCGGCGAGCGAAACGCAAAGATCAATGATCTCGGCCCAACCGTCGGCTGGCGTGCGGGTTGCTTGGGGAAACGCGGCCATGTCGAGCGTCGCGCGCCTTCACAACTCATCGGGCTCTTCAGACCACCTCGCAGCGGGCGACGAGCCGCGCCCGACGCGACGGGGTTCCTCGCTTCGCCTCGTCGAAGGAGCGGCCTCCGCGCCGGCGCGACCGCTCCATCGCCACGCGATGGCCTCGTACCTCCGGGACGTCCGCTGCCACGCGGTCATGTCGCGCGACGAGGAGCACGACATCGCCGTGCGGTTCGCCGCGACGGGCGACCAGCGGCTCGCCGATCGCCTGGTCAACGCGAACCTCCGCCTCGTCCTCAAGATCGCGTTCGAGTACCGGCTCTCGCGGCGTGACGTCACGGATCTGATCCAGGAGGGGAACCTCGGGCTCGTCCACGCCGTGCAGAAGTTCGACCCCCATCGTGGCGTCAAGCTCGCGACGTACGCCACCTGGTGGATCCGCGCGTACATGCTCAAGTTCATGCTCGCGAACGCGCGGCTCGTGAAGGTCGGGACGACGCGAGCGCAACGCAAGCTCTTCTTCTCCCTGCGGCGCGCGCGCATGCACCTCGAGGGCAAGTCCGCCTCGGACGTGGGGGCCGACCAGCTCGCGGCGTCGCTCGCGGTCTCGGAGGGCGAGGTCGTCGACATGGAGCGGCGCCTCGCGGCCCCCGACGCCTCGCTCGATGCGCCGGCGCACCTGGGGGACGATCGCAATCTCATGGAGTGCATCGACGCGGGCGGCGAGCTGGCGGAGTCGCAGCTCGTCCGGAGCGAGCTCCAGGAGAAGGTCTGCCGCGAGCTCGAAGCCTTCGGGCGGCGGCTCCGGGGCCGTGACGATCTGATCTTCCGGCAGCGCCTCTTCTGCGACGAGCCGACGACGCTGGCCAGCCTCGCCGCCGACTTCAACGTGTCGCGCGAGCGGGTCCGTCAGATCGAGCTGCGCCTCAAAGAACGGCTCCGCGTCCACCTCGTGAGGAAGCTCGGCGACGCGGTCGCCGAAGCCGCCTAGCGTCCGCGCGCCGGTCCGCCTAGCTGCCCGTGAAGAACGTCGCCAGGATCGCCGGCGCCCACTCGCGCCGGGTCGAGCGGCGGCGCACGGCGCGCGTGCGGCGCGACGCCAGGGGAACGACGCTCGCGACCTTGCCGTTGTCGTTGGCGATGGGTGCCTCGGATCGAATCCGCGCCTTCATCGGAGGCCTCAGACCCGCTCTTCGACGGCGATGAGCGTGACGCCGCGGCCACGGGCGCGCGGCCGGCGCTGATAGGCGACGACCGCGGCCAGGAGGCCCACGACCGCCGGAACGGCGGCGCCGCCCACCGACGCCGTCGCGACGGTGACGGCCGTGGCGCCGACCATGACGAGGACGAGCCCCGCGGCCGCGAGCGACGTGAGGCCGCGGCCGATGCGCAGGAGGCCGGGGAGCACGAGGCCCAGCGCGCCGGCGATCTCGCACAGCCCGACGAGCTTCAGGAACGACGGCGGCAGCGGCGAGCGCTGCGCGAGCGCAGCGGCCGGCGCGGCGAGCTTCATGCCGCCGGCGAAGAGAAACACCAGCGCCAGGACTCCCTGAATCGTCCAGAGCAAAGCGCCGGTCTTGCGGGTGTGGATGGCCTTCGTCTCGTCCGTACGCATGTCGTCTCTCCTGCGGAGGGTGGGTGGGCAGCCCCTCTGGCTGCCCTCACCCAGGCGACGAAGCCGCCCCCGCCGGATCGACACGCGGATGAAAAATCTTCGCGCCGCGTGCCCGACGCCATCTTAGGGTGGCCCTTCTACGGGCCTCGGCCGCCCTCGATCGCGCCGCGCGGTGATGGTGCTCACGAGGGCCCGCGAACCGCGCGACGATCTTGCAGAGCGCGCGCGCTCGTGAGAGACAGAACGGCAGCGCCGACCCGATCGCCCGGCAGCGCACCGAGCCCGCGCGACCCGGGGCGCGCGATCGATCTGGCCTCGGCGTTGCTACAGGCAACCGCATGCACCGGACACTCAGAGGTGCCGCAACTCTCTCTCTCGCGGCGGCGTTGCTGGGTAGCGCCCGCGCGGACGCGCAGACCGCGACGCCCGTCAGCCTCTCGGCGACCGACTTCACGCTGACCCTGTCGCGGGTGGACGCGTCGGGCAACGCCACGGTCCTCGACGCCGACGCGCTCGCCACCTACTTCAGCCTCGCGCGCTGCGCCTGTCCGACGAACGTCGTGGCGACGTTGACGCTCGACAGCGCGGCGGCGGACAGCCTGTCGTCTCACACGATAGACGCGCAGCTCGAGCTGGGCGACGACTGCGACCTCGCGACCGCGACGGCGCCGTGCACGTCCGTGGGCCCCACGCTGACGTTCTCGTCGACGAACGGGGCGAGCATGCAGTCGCTCCAGACCTCGGCCATCTTCGCGGCGGCCGGCCGCTCCAGCTGCGCCGCGGCCTCGACGTCCTCCACCCGCCTCTGGGCCGTCGTCCGGCTCGACGGCGAGCGCCTCGCCTCGGAGCCGTCTTTACCGCTCACGCTGGGCGGGGCCGGGCCGACCGCGCCGACGGGCGTGACGACCGTGGGCGCCGACGAGGGGCTGCTCGTCTCGTGGACCTCCGCGGGCGACGCCTCGACGCTGCAAGGGTACCAGGTGCTGTGCTCGCCGGGCGCGGCCACCGCGCAGGCGGCGAGCTACGACACGTGCCCCGCGGCGCAGCCCGACGGCGGGACGGGGCCGTTCGCCTCGCTGGATCCGACGCTCCTCTGCTCGGGGCTCGTGCCGGTGGGGACGAGCTCGGTGCGCGTGCACGGCCTCGTGAACGGCCAGAGCTACCAGATCGCCGTCGTCGCGGTCGGCATCGACGGCACGCCGAGCGCGCCCTCGGTGCCCGCCGACGGAACGCCGGGACCGACGTACGGGTTCCAGGACGTCTACCAGCAGCAAGGCGGCACCGCGCAGCCCGGCTGCGCCGTCGCCGGAGGGTCGCGGGCGCCCGCGGGAGCGCTGGCCGCGCTCGCGGTGGCGCTCGCGCTCGTGCTCGCGCGACGCCGGCGGAGGCGCACGTCGTTGTTGGTCCTCGCCGCGGTCATGCTCCCGTGCGCGCGGGCGAAGGCGGATCCCGGCGCGACGCCCGCCTTCCCTCAGTGGCTGACCGCCACGCAGGAGCCCGCGCCCGTCGCCTCGCCTCAAGCCTGGAACGTCGAGCTGCGCTTCGGACCGTACAGGCCCGACGTCGACGCCGAGTTCTCGGCGCGCGGCTCGGCGGCCCACCCCTACGCCGACGTCTTCGGCACCTCGAACCGCCTCATGACGCAGCTCGAGATCGATCGTCAGGTGCTCCGCCGCCTCGGCGGCACCTGGGCGATCGGCGTCGGGGTGGGGTACTTCCGCGCGACCGGCGCGGCGCTCGCGGCGGATCTCAAGACGCCGTCGGGCGATCAGACCGGGCTGCGGCTCATCCCGCTGTCGGCGGCGCTCGTCTACCGCGCCGAGACGCTGCGCGAGCGGTACGGCTCACCGCTCGTGCCGTACGCGAAGCTCGGGCTCGACTGCACGCTGTGGCAGATGAGCGACACCTCGAAGCCCAGCGCCGACGGCCGAACGCTCGGATGGCACGCGGCCCTCGGCGTCTCGCTCGATCTGTCGGTGCTCGATCGCGAGGCCGCGCACACGATGGATCGCGAGTCCGGCATCAACGAGACGGCGCTGTTCTTCGAGGGCGCGCGCTACAGCATCGACGGCTTCGGATCGAGCACGGCGCTCCACGTCGGTGACACGACCTGGTCGGCCGGGCTGATGCTGGCGTTCTGAACGGCTCAGGGCTTCTGGTACACGCGCACGTAGTCCACGACCAGTCGCTGCGGCGGCATGCCGGCGGGCGGCTTCGCGTTGGCGTCGAACAGCCCGCCCACGGCGAGGTTGAGCAGGATGTAGAACTTCTGATCGAACGGCCAGGGCTCGGTCGCCGCCGTCGGGCGCGTCACCGTCTCGTAGAGGGTGTCGTCGACGAACCAGCTGACGTGCTGCGCGTCCCACTCGACGGCGAACGTGTGCCACGCGTCGTGGAAGTTGCCGCTCGGCAGCGTGTACGACTTCGTCGACACGATGTCGTACGCGGCGCCGGGCATGCTCGCGCGGTGAAGGGAGCCGGCCACCCAGCTCGGCAGCCGGCCCTTGCCCTCCATGATGTCGATCTCGCCGTCGGTGGGCCAGCGCGCCGTCGGCGAGTCGACGCCGAGCATCCAGAACGCGGGCCACAGGCCCGTGACGTCGGGCATCTTGATGCGCGCCTCGAACCGCCCGTACTCGAACTGCTTCGTGCCGAGCTGGGTGTTGAGGCGCGCCGAGGTGTAGGCGTAGCCTTTCCAGGCCTCCTCGCGCGCCTCGATGACGAGCGCGCCGTCCTCGAGGTACACGTTCGCGCCGGGCTCGTCGTTCTTGCGCGGCGTGTAGTACTGGAGCTCGGCGTTGGCCTGCGTCCCCGGGACGTCGAGGATGTTCCACACCGACTCGTCGACGGCGGTCTCCTCGAACTCGTCCGACCACACGAGCGACCAGCCGGCCAGCGCGGGCGGCACGGTGGGCGCGCCGTCGTAGCGGGCGTGCGCGTCCCCCGCGGCGGCGTCGGCGCCGGCGCCGCCGTCGAGGGACGGCCTGGCCTCCGCGGGCGCGTCGCCGCCGCTCCCGGCCCCCCCCGGCGCG
>DASZWW010000003.1:0-5742 GCA_035546175.1 Polyangia bacterium | reverse complement strand
TCACGGCCTTCGTGCCCTTCGTCGTGGGCTGCGCGCTCTGGTCGACGGGAAAGATCGATCTCGAGCGCGCCGGCACGGCGGCCATGGCCCTCGGCTTCGCGGCGGCGCCGTGGGTGTCGCACGGCCTGCAGCGCCGCTGGAAGCGCGCGGCGATCTTCGGCTCCATCTCGGCGGCCACCTCGGCGGCGACGCTGATCGCCATGGAGGCGAAGGATCCCTTCGTCTCCATGTACGCGAACCGCCAGCGCGTCGCCTTCGGCGTCTTCCTCACGTCGGCGATGTTCGCGGCGGCGGCCGGCGTCTTCGACAGCTTCCTCCTCGCTCCCGCGCGCGAGGCGCCGTGACGGCGCGCGGTCTCCGGCGGACGCTCGCGGCCCTCGCCGTCGCGCTGGCCCTCGCCGCGTCGGCCGCCGGGTGCGTGGTCGTGCCGCAGAACCGCCGCAAGCGCCTGGCCGATCCGATGATGCGCTTCCAGACCGACGCCCTCGAGGCGCACGCGCACCAGAAGCTCTACACCTCGCGCGAGGCGGCCGCGGGCGGCGACGGGACGCCGGCCGGCGGAGGCTGCGCCTGCCAGTGAGCTCCCTCGCGCTCCTCGCGCTGCTCGTGGCCGCCGAGCCGACGGTGCCCCAGTACGACATCGAGTCCGTGCGCGTGCGCTACACGCAGTACGCGCAGACGGGCCTCGGCTACCAGTCGGCGGCGGGTCCGCCGGGCAAGCCCGGCTCGGAGTGGCTGCGCGTCGAGCAGCCACAGGCCGAGGTCACGGCCCGCCTCGACGAGCGCGTCACCGAGCGCATCTGGGTGCCCGTGGACATCGTCACGGCGGCCTCGCCCGATCACTCGCGCTTCGGCAAACCGTACGACGCCGTGGACACCGTCACCGCCGCCTCGCGCACGACGCCCTCGTCGACCCTGGACACCTTCACGACCTACCGCGCCGATCGCGCCACCGACCTCACGATGCGCGCCGCCTTCCACATCGAGGAGCCGTTCGAGTCGTGGATCGTCGGCCTCGGCGCCTCACGCTCGTTCGCCGAGGACAACACGGTCGTCGGCGTGAGCGCCAACCAGATCCTCGACTGGTTCGACCGCTTCGACCTCGACGGCAACCGCCACGGACGGGCGACGCGCTCGACGACGAACCTCAACGCCGACGTCACGCAGGTGCTGTCGCCCACGACCCTCGCGAACCTGGCCTACGGCGGCACGCTCCAGACGGGCGAGCTCGGCAACACCTGGCAGAGCGTCCTTCTGTCCGACATGACCCGCGGCGAGGAGCGACTGCCCGGTCACAGGTGGCGGCACGCGGCGGCGGCGCGCCTCGCGCAGTGGCTGCCCTGGGAGGGGGCGCTCACGCTCTCGTACCGGCTCTACCTCGACTCGTGGGGCATCGCCGCGCACTCCGCCGAGGGCGCGCTCGCCCAGCGCGTGCATCCCGGCGTCGTGCTGCGCGCGAGCTACCGCTTCCACGTCCAGGACGCGCCCGCGTTCTTCACGACAGCCGCCGACCCGATGGCGTCCGGGTTCCGCACCTCGGACAGCGATCTCGGCCCTTTCCACGCGCAGACCTTCGGCGGCGCCGTGCTCGTCGATCTCCCCCTGGCGCACCGCGCGCACGACGTCCACGTCGACATTGGCTATGAACGCTACGTGCGCTCGGATAATCTTCGGGTCGACATCGCGACATGCGGGCTCGGCTTTCGATTCTGATGGCGTTCGTCCTGCCCGCGCTCGCGTGCGCGGCGCCCTCGCGCGAGGGCGTCCGTTCGAAGGGAGGCGGCGACGCGCCGGGCGCGGGCGATCCCGCCGCCGCCGCGCACCTGAGCCTGCGCGACAGCGACGGGCGCGGCGCGACGCTCTCGTCCGTCATCGGCGGGCGGCCGTCGCTCGTGAGCTTCTGGGCGCCTTGGTGCGAGCCCTGCGTGCGCGAGCTGCCGGTGCTCGAGAAGCTCTCGCGGGCCGTCGCCCCCTGCGGCGGCGCCGTCGTGGGCGTCGCCGTGGGCGAGAAGCCCGACGCGATCGCCACCTACGCGCGCGAGCGCGCCCTCACCTATCGGCAGCTGACCGACGAGCCGTTCGTCGTCGCCGACGCGCTCGGCCAGCGCCGGATCCCGGCCACCGTCGTCTTCGACCGCGCGGGACGCGTCGTCTTCACGGGCGAGGCCCTCGACGCGCGCGCCACCGCCGCGCTCGCGCGCGCGCTCGGCGACGCGAAGGCCTGCGCCCTCCCCTAGGAGCCCCGGCCGCAGCTCCCGGGCGCGGGCGCTCGGTCAGAGGCTGGCGGGCGGGCCGCTTAGGTCGGCGATCTTCTTGGCGGCGTCGCGGTGCGCGCGCAGCAGCGGCAGCCGCTCGTCGATGAGGGCGCGCAG
Source organism: Polyangia bacterium (assembly GCA_035546175.1). Taxonomy (GTDB): domain Bacteria; phylum Myxococcota_A; class Polyangia; order Fen-1088; family Fen-1088; genus DASZFV01. The sequence continues at coordinate 3,370 of DASZWW010000003.1, read as the reverse complement.
GCGCTCGTCGCCCGTGTCGTCGCGCGCCGCCGACTCCTCCGTCAGCTCCTCCTCGGCGTCGTCGAAGATGATGCGCGCCATGAGCCCGTCGAAGTCGCCGGCGGTCGTGGGGATGCCCGCCGTCTCGCCGGGGCGTAGCGGCGGCGTGTGGGAGGGCAGATCGATGAGCTCGGCGCTCGCCAGCCCGACGATCTTCTGATCGGAGGCCGCGCGCTCGTCGGCGACGGTGCGCCCGAGGTCCCGCAGCTCCTGCGAGCGGCCGCTTCTCTGCGCGAGCTCGCCGAGCTCGACCTCCTTGAGGTTGGAGTGATGAATCTTGCCGAGCACGGTGCTCGTGAGCGGCCCGTCGTTGGTCCAGCCGAAGCCGGCGCTCATGATCCATCCCGCGGCGAGAGCGACGCCCCACGTTCCGATCCGCCACATGACGAGCCTCCCCTCCCCTCTTCATGGGTCGTGGAACGTCAGGCGCAAGGCGCCTCGCTCACGACGACGGACCGGTGTAGCCGGTCCCGAACAATCCCGTGGACATGCCGCCGGCGCCGCCCGCGCCACCCTCGCCTTCGACGCCGCCGGCGCCCGTGACCGAGCCGCCGACCCCCGTCATGCCGCCCGTTCCGGTGATGCTGCCGCCCTCGCCCGTCCCGACCGTCCCGCCCTCGCCGAGCATCTGGACGGGCACCGCGCCGCCCGGTCGCTCGGTCCGCGGCCACGACACCGCCGTCGCCAGCGGCACGATCACGACCCCCGCGAGCATCGCCAACATCTTGTACTTCATCTTCCCCGCTCCTTGCCGCCCGCCCCGCGAGCCGCCACCCTGGCTGCTTCAAGCCGCGTACCAGCGAATACGCGCGGGATATTCCCTCGCGGAGGTCACGCCGAGGTGACCGGTGTCCGCCGGGGGAACGCGCGCGACGCCCGGGGCAGACACCGCGGAGCACGCCATCGGGTCCGACCCGCACGAGATCGGGGGCGGCGGTGGATGTAACCCCACGGATACAAGTCCGTCGCTAGACTAGGCCGCCATGCACCCCTCGCACCTCGACGACCGCGTCGTCGACACCCACGCCAAGGCCCTCCAGATCAACCTCGACGCCCGACGGTACGGCACGTTCGCCGAGATCGGCGCCGGCCAGGAGGTCGTGCGCTGGTTCTTCCGCGTGGGCGGCGCCGCCGGCACGGTCGCGAAGAGCATGTCGGCGTACGACATGACCGTGAGCGACGCGATCTACGGCAAGGCCGACCGCTACGTCTGCCGCCCGCGCCTGCAGGCGATGCTCGACCACGAGCACGACCTCAACAAGGAGCGCCTGGCCGAATCGCGCGGCGCGGACACGGCCTTCTTCGCCTTCGCCGACACCGTCTCGGCGCGCAACTACGCGGGCACGAACGAGTGCCACGGGTGGATGGGCGTGAAGTTCCAGTCGCGCCCGCGCGACCAGGACAGCCAGATCATCATCCACGTCCGCATGCTCGACGGCACGAACGCGCTCCAGCAGGAGGCGCTGGGCATGGTGGGCGTCAACCTCTTGCACGGCGCGTTCTTCCTCTACGCCGAGCCGGAGCTGCTCATCGAGTCGCTGCTCGACGGGCTCAACACGGAGCGCATCGCCATCGACATGATCGAGTTCTCGGGCATCGAGTTCCGGCAGGTCGACAACCGCCTCATGAGCATGAAGCTCGTGCAGATGGGCCTCTCGGGCGCGGCGATGTTCGATCCCGCGGGCCACGTGCTGCAACCGTCCGAGGTCCTGCACAGGAAGAACGTCCTCGTCGAGCGGGGGAGCTTCCGGCCCGTCTGCCACGTCAACATCGACATGCTGAGGAGCGCGCGCGAGACCTTCGAGCGCGACCTCGCGGGCGCGCGCGCCGCGACCGAGCCCGCGCCGCACGAGGGCGACGTCGTCGAGCTCATGGAGCTCACGATGCGCAACCTGCGCGAGCAGGGAGGCGAGATCGACCGCGCCGACTTCCTCGCGCGCGCCGACATGCTCGCCGCGTCGGGCAAGACCGTCCTCATCTCCGACTACTTCGAGTACTACCGGCTCGCGGCCTACCTCGGGCAGTACACCAAGAAGCGCATCGCCATCACGATGGGCGCGGCGAGCCTGATCGACCTCTTCGACGAGAAGTACTACGCCGAGCTCGAGGGCGGCATCCTCGAGTCGTTCGGGCGCCTCTTCAAGAACGACCTGCGCCTCTACATCTATCCGCTGCTCGACAAGGACTCGGGCACGCTCGTCACCGTGCAGAACCTCGAGGTCGCGCCCGCGCTGCGCAAGCTCTACGGCTACCTCGTCGACCGCGGCCACATCGTACAGCTCGAGAACGTCAACCGCGACTACCTGCACATCTTCTCGCGCGACGCGCTCCAGAAGATCCGCGTGGGCGATCACTCGTGGGAGCAGATGGTGCCGCGCGAGGTCGCCGAGATCATCAAGAGCCGCAAGTACCTCGGCTACCGCGCGCCCAACCTCGGCCAGAACTGAGGCCTCAGGGGCAGGCGACGGGCGACGGCGGGTCGGGCGTGACGTACGTCGGAACGCCGGCGTCCGTCGCGGCCATGAGCACGCCGTCGTGCGCGGTGTGCCCGGCGGTCGTCACGGAGTCCTTGGCCGTGCGCGAGCCGGGGGCGTCGTCGAACTTCCAGTAGCCGACGAGCCCCGGCGAATCGGGCGCGACGGCCTTGGTGTAGTTCGCCATGATCTCCGCGGGCGTGCGCGCGACGTTCCACACGCGCAGCTCGTCGAACAGGCCGTTGAAGCAGGCGAAGTTCAGCGGCAAGCAGCCCACGTAGAAGAGCCCGGCCAGCGTCGCGAGCGGCTGGTTCATGGGCGCCATCGTCGTGATGCGCGCGACGCCGTTGACGTAGGTGATGAACGCGACGTTGTCCCACACGATCGCGACGTGCACCCACTGGGGCATCGACGAGGTGATGCCCAGGTACTTGCCGCTGTCGTCGTCGTAGACGCCGTCGGTCCAGGGGTTGAGGGTGGCGTGATTGCCCGGCATGCCCATGACGCCCGGCTGGCCGAAGTCGAGGCCGATGACCTGTCTCGTGCCGCCCTTCGTCGAGCCGTAGAACATGATCTCGTTCTTCTCCGCGACCCAGTCGGTGGGCTTGACGTAGAACCAGAACTCGATCGTGCGCGGCGTGGCGCCGATCGGCATGTCCGCCATGAGATCGATCTCGACGTGCGAGTGCGCGGTGTCGGGGTCGCTGCCCGTGCCGTTCGCCGACATCGAGATGGCGCGGCCCGAGCAGCTCGCCTCGCCCGCCGGGCCGTCGGTCGTGCCCGGGGCGTCGGTCGCGCCGCCGTCGGCCGGAGCGCCACCAGAGCCGCCGGTCGCGCCGCCGCCCCCCGCCGTGCCC
>DASZWW010000002.1:0-11147 GCA_035546175.1 Polyangia bacterium | reverse complement strand
GCGTACTCCTGCGACCCCGTGAGCGACGTCGTGATCTCGCGGTAGATGGGGTTGGCGAAGATGCGGGCGCGCATCTCCGGGTCCTTGACCTGCTCCTGCACCAGCGACGCGAACGCGCGCGCCGTGTCCAGGCGCACGGCGACGTCGTCGACGGCCGCCGCGGGGACGTCGCGCGTCTCGGGCCTCGCGCGCAGCGCCGCGGCGAGCCCCGCGGCGTCCGAGAGGCCGGGCGGCGCGTGCACGCGGTTCGCGACGAACCCGCCGAGCGGGATGCCCGCCTCGCGGAGGCGGCCATGGAAGTACATCGCCTCGTCGACCGCCGCCACCTCGGGGGCGAGCACGAGCAGGAACGAGACGTCGGGCCCGCGCAGCAGCCGATCGATCTCGGCGGCCCGCTTGAGGAAGCCGGCCAGGACGACCTGGAAGTCGACGAGGAAGGCGCCGATGTCGTCGAGCACCTGGCTGCCCACGAGCTTGCCGAGGCGCCGCAGCACGAGCGCGCCGCCCGCGCGCAGGCGCTGCAGCGAGAACCGCCCCGACGACTCGGGCGGCCGCATGAGCCACTGCAGCGCCGGGCTCGAGACGGCGGACTCGATGCGCTTGGGCGCGTCGAGGAAGTCGAGCGCGTTCGCCGTGGGCGGCGTGTCGAGCACGATGAGATCGTACTGGCCGTGCGTCGCGAGCTCGTAGAGCGCGAGCGTCCCCGCGTACTCCTGCGAGCCCGTGAGGGTCGTCGTGATCTCGCGGTAGATGGGGTTCGAGAAGATGCGGCGCCGCATGTCGGCGTCGGCGACCTGCTCCTGCACGAGCGTCGCGAAGGCCCGCGCCGTGTCCAGCCGCAGGGCGAAGAACCGGCCGTCGCCGTCGATGCCGAGCGCGCGGCAGGCCTCGGGCGGCACGGCGCGCGCGTCGGGGCCGAGCGCGTCCAGGCCCAGCGCGTCCGCGAGCCGCGGCGCCGGGTCGATCGTGCACACCAGCGTCCTCCGGCCTCTGCGGGCCGCCAGCGCGCCGAGCGCGGCCGCCGTCGTCGTCTTCCCGACGCCGCCGGGGCCCACGCAGACGAGCACCTTCTTGTCGCGCGCCAGGTCGGCGATGCGGGGCATCGTCATGCGGTCAACCGTAACCGTCAACCGCGTCTCGTCAACCGACCCGGACGAGCACGGCCGTGATGTTGTCGGGGCCGCCCGCCTCGTTGGCGGCGTCGATGAGCAGCTGGCACGCCGCCTCGATGTCGTTCGTCGAGCCGATGATCTCCTTCATCTTGGCGTCGGCCACCGAGCCCCACAGGCCGTCGCTGCACACGAGGTAGAGATCCCCGGGCTCGAGCGGCTCGACGAGCAGCGTCGGCTCGAGCTCCTCCTTGCTGCCCAGGCTGCGCGTCACGACGTTCCGGTGCGCGAACGCGGCGATCTCCTCCTCGGTGATCTCGGGCCGCGCCGCGATCATCTCCTCGACGATCGAGTGGTCGCGCGTGAGGCGCTTGAGCTCGCCGCCCCGCAGCCGATAGGCGCGGCTGTCACCCGCGTGGGCGATCGTGAGCTGCGCGTCGCCCACGGCCAGCGCGACGATCGTCGTGCCCATGCGGGTCTTGGCCCGGTCCTGCTTGGCCGCGGCGCGGATCTTGTCGTTCGCGACCTTGATGCCGACGCGCAGCAGGTTCGCCCCGAGCGACAGCTGCGTGTCGACGGCGTGAGGCCACGGCTGGCGCGGGTCGGCGTGGTAGCTGCGGAAGAACGTCTCGAGCGCGTCGATGGCCATGACGCTCGCCACCTCGCCCGCGTTGTGGCCGCCCATGCCGTCGGCGACGATGAAGAGGCGGGCGTCGACGAAGCTGCCGAAGGCGTCCTCGTTCTCCTCGCGCTGGCGGCCGGGGTGCGAGAAGCCGCAGGCCTGCAGGGGCAGCGTCTTGGCGGGCGCGGGCGACGCGGGCATCGGACACTTAAAGGTCGCAAAAGGGCGCGAGGTCGGGCAAGCACTTTCGGCGGCTGTCGTCGGGACGTCGTTTGACGGCGCCATTCGGGGGTGATACCGACGGCCGGCCCCCATGTGGATGTGGACCTCGAAGCCGACGCCCCTTCGCTCGCGGCGAGCCCGCATGTGCGTGCTTGTGCTCTCCGCGTCCCTGTGGAGCGCGAGGGCGGCCGCCAAGAACCCCGAGGAGCCCGAGACCGCCATCCCCATCGGCAGCGACATGGACTTCCTCGACCACGACAGGGAGGGTCCCTTCTGGCTCGGCGCCGAGGCCAACAGCATCTTCCAGACGCACCCCTCGTTCCCGTCGAGGTACAACGGCATCAACAGCTTCGGCGTGCAGCCCTGGCCGCAGCCGCAGGTGCAGCGCGCGCCCTCGGAGGCGGCGATCTCGGGCCTGGCCACGGTGTTCCTCGGCTACCGCCCGACGAGCACGACCGAGCTCATCCTCGACCCCGAGATCGCCGTGGGCGGCGGCCTCTCGACGGCCCTCGGCATCGCCGGCTTCACGAACCTCGACGTCGTCCGCAACCCGGCGCTGCCGCACCGGCCGTACGTCGGCCGCGCGGAGATCCACCAGCTCATCCCCCTGTCCGACGACTGGGAGCCCAACGAGGATCGCGGACCCATCTCCTCCTTCACGTCCGTGCCGCGGCACCGCCTCGAGCTGCGCGCCGGCAAGATGTCGACGGCCGACCTCTTCGACATCAACCCCGTGGGCTCGGACAGCCACATGCAGTTCATGAACTGGACCGTCGACAACAACGGCGCCTACGACTACGCCGCCGACACGCGCGGCTACACGTACGGGGCCGTCGTCGAGTACCAGGGGCCGTACGTCGAGGCGCGCTTCGGCCTGATGCTCATGCCCCAGGTGGCCAACGGCCCCGACCTCGACTGGACGATCTCGAAGAACCGCGCGGAGAACCTCGAGCTCGAGATCAAGTACCTCCGCCGCGCGAGCTGGCGCGGAACGCTCCGCCTGCTCGGCTACCTGAACCACGCCAAGATGGGCAGCTACGCCACGGCCATCGCCGCCTCCGAGGCGACGGGCCTCGCGCCCGACGTCACCGCCTCGCGGCAGGACGGACGGCTCAAGGGCGGGTTCGGCATCAACGAGTTCCAGGAGCTCGGGCCGTTCGTCCGCGCCTTCTTCCGGGTCGGCTGGAACGACGGCAAGAACGAGAGCTTCGCCTACACCGAGGTCGATAACACGTTCGCGATCGGCGGGGACGTGCGCGGCACGCGCTGGCGGCGCCCCGACGACAAGGTGGGCCTCGCCTTCGTCAGCAACGGGATCTCGAGCCTCCACGCCGACTATCTCCGGCGCGGCGGCGCGGGCTTCATCCTGGGCGACGGCCCGGGCTGCGTCGACCCCGTCACGAAGGCGCACGTCTGTCAGCCCGTGACCGGCCGCTACCTCACCTACGCGCGCGAGACGATCGTGGAGCAGTACTACAACGTGCACGTCTGGTGGGGCGCGTTCCTCGCCGAGGACGTCCAGCTCGTCGCCAACCCGGGCTACAACTCCGATCGCGGCCCGGTGTGGGTCTTCTCACTCCGCGGGCACCTCGAGTTCTAGGCGCGCGAGACCGCCAGGTGCCAGCGCGAGAGCGCCTCCTCGCGCGCGGCGGAGGCCATGTTCGGGTTGAAGATGCGCACGCGCGCCGTCTCGCCCGTCCGGTCGGTGCGCGGCAGGCCCACGCCGCGCGCCGCGAGCTTGGCGGCGCCCAGCGCCGTCGACTCGACCATCTCCGGCCGGAAGATCTGCAGGCCCGAGAGGTCCGCCTGCAGCTGCATGAGCAGGTCGTTCGCCGCCGCGCCCCCGTCGACGCGCAGGTTCGTGATGGCGTGCCCCGCGTCGGCCTGCATCGCCCGCAGGAGGTCGACGTTCTGCAGCGCGATGGCCTCGAGCGCCGCGCGCGCGAGGTGCGCCTTGGTCGTGCCGCGCGTGAGGCCGCTGATGAGCCCGCGCGCCTCGGGGCGCCAGTGCGGCGCGCCCAGCCCGGCGAGCGCCGGCACGATGGTGACGCCGCCGCTGTCCGGCACCGCGCGCGCGAGGGCCTCGACGTCCGCCGCCTTCTCGATGATCCCCAGGCCGTCGCGCAGCCACTGCACGAGCGCGCCCGCGACGAAGGCGCTCCCCTCGAGCGCGTACGCCTTGCGCGCGACGGGGCCCACGGTGTTGCCCGCGTCCTCGCCGAGCGTCCACGCGACGGTGGCGAGCAGCCCGCGCTGCGACGGCGTGGGCCGCGGGCCCACGTTCATGAGCAGGAAGGCGCCCGTGCCGTAGGTGCACTTCGCGTCGCCCGTGTCGATGCAGTCCTGGCCGAAGAGGGCCGCCTGCTGGTCGCCCGCCATGCCCGCGATGGGGATGCCGTCGGGCAGCCCGGGCACGCCGCGCGTCTCGGCGATGCGTCCCGCCGACGGCTTGACCTCCGGGAGGATCTGCATCGGGACGTCGAAGATCTCGCAGAGGTCCTCGGAGAAGCGCAGCGTCTCGAGGTCGAGGAGCAGCGTGCGCGAGGCGTTCGTGACGTCGGTGGCGTGCGTCCGCCCGCCCGACAGACGCCACACGAGGAAGGCATCGACGGTGCCGAAGGCGATGTCGCCGGCCTCCGCGCGGTCACGCAGCCCGGTGACGTCGTCGAGCAGCCACTTGATCTTCGTGGCCGAGAAGTAGGGATCGAGCACGAGCCCCGTGTGCTGGCGGACGTAGTCCTCGTGCCCCGCCGCCTTGAGCTCCGCGCACTGGACGGCCGTGCGCCGGTCCTGCCAGACGATGGCGTTCGCGACGGGCTTGCCGCTCGCGCGCTCCCACAGGAGCGTCGTCTCGCGCTGGTTGGTGATGCCGACGGCGGCGAGCCGCTCGGCGTCCGCCGGCTTGAGCGCGTCGGACAGCGCGCCCGTCACCGAGGCCCAGATCGCCTCGGGATCGTGCTCGACCTCGCCGGGCCGCGGGTAGATCTGCGCGAACTCGCGGTAGCCGCGGGCGCGAACCGTCATTCTTTGATCGACGACCAGCACCGTCGTGCCGGTCGTGCCCTGGTCGATCGCGAGGATGAGATCTTTCACGCGCGCCGAGCGTAGCACCGATCCGGCGGGCGGGGCGTCGGTCAGGGCACGAACCTGGTGAAGAACCGCGTCGCGGCCTCGACGGCCTCGGCGCTGTCGACGTCGAGGCCCACGACGTGGAACGAGCGCTCGAGCCAGAGCCGCTCGATGACCTCCGAGCCGAGGCTCCCCGTGAGCTCGAGCGAGTCGTCCATGGGGACGACGTGATCGTGGCGGGCGTGCACGACGAGCGCGGGCGCGCGCACCGACGGCAGATCCGCGCGGACGACGTCCATGAGCGCGAAGAGCTGCCCGAGGGCGGCGATGGGGAAGGCCGGCAGGCCGGGGTTGCCGTGCCGCATCTCGGGGATCGAGATGTCGGAGCCGTTGGGCTTGGGGATGCTCGCCACGGACCAGCGCCCGAAGTCGATGGGCAGGCGCGCGATGACGCGCACGGCGCCCACGTGGAACCGCCGGAGCCGCAGCGGCGTGCCGATGACGACGAGGGCGGCGACGCGCTCGGGGTGAAGCTGGGCGAGGCGCAGCGCCAGGAGGCCGCCCATCGAGAAGCCCAGGATCGCGACCGGCCGCCCCGCGGTGCGCGCGCGCAGCGCCTCGAGCGCCCGCTCGGCCGAGGCGAGCCACTCGGCCCACGTCGAGCGCGCGAGCTCGGCCAGCGTCGCGCCGTGCCCCGCGAGCATGGGCGCCTCGACGGAGAAGCCGGCGCGGCCGAACGCCTCGGCGAACGGCCGCACCTCGAAGGGCGTGCCCGTGATGCCGTGCAGGCAGAGCACGCCACGCCCGTCCCCGCCGATCGAGAGCGGGGACTTGTCGAACGCGGTCAGCGGGCCGCCGCTTCGGCTACGGGCAGCCGGCCGGCCGCGGCATCTGGCCCGCGGGCGGGCAGGCGAGCACCGAGCACGAGACGGAGCTGTTGAGGTCGGTCGCCACCGGCGCCCCCGGACGGTTGAAGCCCATCGCGTGCGCGCCGGGGCAGGCCGCGCCGCCCGCGTCGAGGTGCCAGCACGGCGTCGCGCCCATGTTCTGGCCGGGCTGGCACGCCGGCAGCGTCGTGTCGACGACGACGCCGGCCGTGTTCGTCTGGTGGTCGACGACCGTGCAGTCCGGCTGGCCCGTCATGCCGTCCCACACGGCGCCCGTCGTGTCGAGGACCTGCCCCGTCACGCACGGCGAGCCGATCTTCTTGCCGATCGTGTTGGCGATGGCCATGAGCGCCGGCGCGAAGGACGGCGCGCACATGTCCTCGAACACGCCGTTGCCGCCGAAGTTGTTGATCCACTGCTGGATGCGGACCGACGGGTCGGCGTAGGTGATGTCGTTGTTCGGCTCCATCTGCGTGCACGAGTGCTCGACGTACGGCCACATGCTCGGGTCGCCCTTCACCTGCGACGGGCCGATGTTCACCTTGTACGGGTGATCCGGGCCGGCGATGGCGGCCACGAGGACCTTGGTGGGATCGGCCTTGAGCCGCTTCATCGCGGTCGTGACGTCCGCCACGCGCAGCAGGCGGCCGTCCTCGGCCGAGACGCACGTGCCCGAGAGATCCACCTCGCCCTGCGGCTGCCGCGGCGGCTTCATGCCGTTGCAGAGGTGACCGAACTCGTTGCAGCGGTACGACTGCAGCGGGCCGAGAGGATCGGTGACCGTCGACGAGGAGGAGTCGAAGAGGTCGGAGTCCGGCGGCGCCGAGCAGTCGTCCTCGTTCGTGATGAGAATGACCGCGAGGTACGCGTCCTGGCGCAGGAAGTTCGCGTTCTGCGCGGGGGCCGGCGCGCCGTCGGCGCCGAGCGCGCGCAGCACCGACTCGAACTGGTGCTCGAAGCCGCAGCCGCCGTCGCCGAGGAGCGCGATGCAGCTGAACACGTCGGAGATGTCGCCCGTGTAGTTCGGCTGGCCGTTGACGTTGATGATGAAGTTCTGGCCGGGGTTGAGCATCGCGCGCGTGCAGGGGCCCCCCGGGGTCATGTCCATCGGCTTCGAGTGGAAGATGCCCTGGTCACCGCCCTGCGGGCAGTGATCGATCGAAGGGTTGCGGCCCGCGCCCATCGAGGACGACACGACGCCGATGTGGACGTTCGGCAGGCCGCCCGGCAGGCCCTTGAGGACGTTCATGAAGGCCGGGAACTGGGCCTGCAGCTTTTGCTGAATCGGCGTCATCGACGACGAGTCGTCGACCATGAAGATGATGTCGATGTTGCGGTTGATGGCCTGCTGAAACAGATCGTTGAACTGCATCTGCGGCGCGGGCTCCGGCTTCGCGAGCCGGCGCGCGTTGCACGCCCAGAGCGCGGGGATCGCGGCAGCGAGCACGGCCCAGCGAGCGGCACGCCACGTGAGCAGCGACTTTGGCTTCGTCATCGGTATCCTCCTGCGCGAGTCGGGGGGCAGCCGGGGTTCAGCGACCGCTGGACAAAAGTCGCGCGATTATAGGGAGGTGCTCCCATAACCGCAATCGTCTGCGCGACCTCGGGGCCCATCGGTGGCGGGTCCTGGTTAGAGCAAGGCCAGGACCAGATCCTTCAACTGATAACCCAGCCATTTGATTGGCGTTGGCGATCGCGGCGGCCAACCGGGTTGGCGGTTGGCCACAAGCGCGTTGGCGAATCCAGCGGCTCAGCGGCGGACGCGCGCGACACCGCAGAGCATCTCGCCGGCGAAATAGCGCGCCTCGGGCGGGTCGCTCACCCGCTTCGGCCGCAGGAAGCTGTTGAGGATCTGCTCGCGCTCGCCCCGGCGCGTCGTGGGGTGCGCGGGGTCGACGAAGCTGTGGCGGACCTGGCCGTCGCGGGCCTCGACGAAGCCGAGGCGTCCGTCGCCGTCGACGCTCTCGACGATGCCGGCGTGGTCGGCGCAGGTCGGGGCGTCGTCGGTGCCGCGCGTGTCGAAGAACAGCACGTCGCCGGCGCGCGCCTCGGAGGGGGCGACGACCTCCTGCGAGGTGCGCATGTAGCCCCAGAGCGCGCGCACGCTGCCGTCGGTGCCGAAGCGCAGGCCGGCCTCGTGGAGCGTCCGCTCGACGAGCGCTGCGCTCTCGTCGCCGCGCGGGCGGTGTGCCGACCGGTGGCCCCGGACCTCGAACCGCGCGCCGCGGAACACGGACGCCGGCAGGCGGCGGGTGCCGTTCGGCGAGGCGCAGCCGAACGCCGAGAGGCCGAGGACGGCCAGGGTCGCGAGCAAAACCTCGAGAAGCCGGGGACGGCCGCGCTCGTCGGGGAGTGGGAGGCCCATGAAGGTCACGGTACTACATGTAAGATAAATGTCCACAATTGACGCTTAAGGCGGAATCGGAATCTGCCGGTATCATTGATACTTATGAGAGACGTATTCATCGTCGGGTCGGCCCGTACGCCGATCGGGTCATTCCAGGGAAGCCTGGCCAGCCTCTCGGCCCCCAAGCTGGGCTCCACCGCCATCCGGGCGGCCCTCGGTCGAGCGGGCGTGGACGGGGAGGCCGTGGGCGAGGTCTACATGGGCTGCGTCCTGCCGGCCGGGCAGGGTCAGGCGCCGGCGCGCCAGGCGTCGATCGGCGCCGGCATCCCGGCGTCGGTGGGGGCCGTCACCATCAACAAGGTCTGCGGCTCCGGGCTCAAGGCGGTCGTCTTCGGGAGCAACGCCATCGCCGCCGGAGACCACGAGGTCGTCGTCGCGGGGGGCATGGAGTCCATGACGAACGCGCCCTACCTCCTCCCGAAGGCGCGCGAGGGACTGCGCCTCGGCCACGCCCAGGTCATCGACTCGATGATCCAGGACGGCCTCTGGGACGCGTACAAGAACGTGCACATGGGCGACTGCGGCGAGCTGTGCGCCAAGGAGAAGGGCATCACGCGCCAGGACCAGGACGCCTTCGCCGCCGAGTCGTACCGCCGCGCGCTCGCCGCGCAGAAGGCCGGCAAGTTCAAGGGCGAGATCGTCGGCGTCGAGGTCGCGCAGCGCAAGGGACCGCCCACGGTCGTCGACACGGACGAGGAGCCGGGCCGGGGCGACATCGAGAAGCTCCCCTCGCTGCGGCCCGCGTTCCAAAAGGACGGGACCATCACCGCCGGCAACGCCTCGTCGATCAACGACGGCGCCGCGGCGCTCGTGCTCGCGGGCGGGGACGTCGCGCAGAAGCACGGGTGGAAGCCGCTCGCGCGCATCGTCGCGTCGGCGGGCCACGCGCAGGCGCCCGAGTGGTTCACGACGGCGCCCGCCGGCGCGATCGAGAAGGTGCTCGCGCGCGCCGGCTGGAAGAAGGACGACGTCGATCTCTGGGAGATCAACGAGGCCTTCGCCGTCGTCTCGATCGCGAACAACCGCATGCTGGGGCTCGACCCCGCGCGCGTCAACCCGTGGGGCGGCGCGGTCGCGCTGGGACACCCCATCGGGGCCTCGGGCGCGCGCGTGCTCGTGACACTGCTCGCGGCGCTGCGCGACGCGGGCAAGAAGCGCGGCGTCGCCTCGCTGTGCATCGGCGGCGGCGAGGGAATCGCGCTCGCGGTCGAGCTCGCGTAGCGGCGCTCAATACAGACGCTCCCTCGCTCGATCGGTGCTATGACCGGCCCCGTCATGACCATCGAGCACATCGGCGTCATCGGCGCGGGCCAGATGGGCCGCGGCATCGCGCAGCTCGCCGCCTCGCGCGGCCTCGCCGTCACCCTCGTCGACGTCGGCCGCGACGTCGCCGAGCGCGGGCGGTCGGCGATCGCGCAGCAGCTCGCGCGCCTGGCGGGCAAGCAGAAGATCACGGAGGCCGAGCGCGACCAGACGCTCGCGCGCATTCACTCGGCCGATCTCTACGCGGGCGACCTCGAGCAGGTCGACTTCGTCGTCGAGGCGGCGACGGAGAGCTTCGAGGTCAAGCGCGAGATCTTCGAGGCCCTCGACCGCGCCTGTCGCGGCGGCGTCATCCTCGCCACGAACACCTCGTCGATCAGCATCACGGCCATCGGCTCCGTCGTCAAACGCCCCGACCGCGTCATCGGCATGCACTTCATGAACCCGCCCCCGCTCATGAAGCTCGTCGAGATCATCCGGGGCCTGCCCACCTCGGACGCGACGTTCGAGACGACGCGGAGCCTCGCCGAGCGGCTCGGCAAGCAGACGGTGTCGTCGCGCGACATCCCCGGCTTCATCGTCAACCGCATCCTCATGCCGATGCTCAACGAGGCCTGCTTCGCGGTCTACGAGAGCATCGCCTCCATCGAGGACATCGACGCGGCCATCAACCTCGGGCTCAACCACCCCATGGGACCCTTCACGCTCATGGACCTCATCGGGCTCGACACGGCGCTCGCCATCCTCGAGGTCATGCACCGCGAGCTCGGCGACCCGAAGTACCGGCCCTGTCCGCTCCTGCGCCAGTACGTCGCCGCCGGCTGGCTCGGGCGCAAGTCGGGGCGCGGCTTCTACCAGTACCCCAAGGGCGCGCCGGGCGTGGCGCCGGGCACGGGCTCGGGGGCCGTCGAGGAGCCGCGATGACGACCGCGGCCGGCGAGCTCGCGCTCGTCGAGGGCGCGGGCGGTCCCGTCGCGACGGTCACGGTCAACCGGCCGGCGGCGCTCAACGCGCTCGACGGCGCGACGCTGAACGCGCTGCTCGCCGCCTTCACGACGCTGGCGGCCGCGCCCGGCGTGCGCTGCGTGATCCTCACGGGCGCCGGCGAGAAGGCCTTCGTCGCGGGCGCGGACGTCAAGGCCATGGCCGAGATGACGCCGGCCGAGGCGGGCGCGCTCGCGGGGATCTCGCACCGGCTCGGCGAGATCATCGGCGGGATGGGCGCGCCGGTCATCGCGGCGGTCAATGGCTTCGCCCTCGGGGGCGGGTGCGAGCTGGCGCTCTGCTGCGACTTCATCTACGCCTCGCGCGCGGCGCGGTTCGGGCTGCCCGAGGTGGGCCTGGGCGTCATCCCCGGGCTCGGGGGGACGCAGCGGCTGCCCCGCCGCGTGGGCCTCGGGCGCGCGAGCGAGCTGCTCGTCACGGGCGCCGTCATCGACGCCGACGAGGCCATGCGCATCGGGCTCGTCAACGCCGTGCTCGAGCCCGCGGCGTTCTTGCCGCGCGTGCGCGCCGTCGCCGACGCGATCGCGTCGCGCGCGCCGCTGGCCGTGGCCGCCGCCAAGCGG
>DASZWW010000001.1:0-6474 GCA_035546175.1 Polyangia bacterium | reverse complement strand
CGACGCCCGCGGCCGCGAAGCCCGCGGCGCCCCCGAAGGTGACGGTGCGCCTCGCCTCCGATCCCGCCGGCGCGAGCGTCTTCGACGCGCAGGGCGGCGGGCTGCTCGGCACGACGCCCGTGGCGCTGACCCGTCCGCGCGGGCCGGCGTTCAAGGTGCGGCTCGAGAAGGACGGCTACGTCAGCGCCGTGCGCGAGGTGCCCCTCGACGAGGACCAGGCCCTCGAGTTCGCGCTCGAGCACAAGCCCGCGCCGGCGGCCAAGCCCGCGCACAAGGCGCACAGGCCGGCGCGCGAAGACGACGGGCCGGCGAAGCTCTAGCGTCGGCGCCGGCGAGCCAACAGGCCGGCCCCGAGGAGCAGGAGCGGGAGCGACGGCGCGCCCGCGCGGTCGACGGCGCAGCGGCAGCCCGCCTCGTCGGTCCGCGTGCCGGTCGCGGTGTCGGCCGCCGCGCCAGCGTCGAAGGGCGCGCCGGAGTCGGCGCCAGGCGTCCCCGGACGGGAGTCGGTGGTCCCGGTGTCCGGCGCGGTCGCGGCGTCCACGCCCGAGGCGCCGCCCGCGTCACCCGCGCCGCTCGGGGCGGCGCCGTCGGAGGAGCCGTCGGCGGGCGGGCCGCCGTCGGGCGAGGGCTGCGCGTCTCCCACGGCGCTCGTCGCGACGCCGGTGACGCCCCAGAGCGTGAGGTAGGGCATCGCGCCGGTCTTGGACACCTGGATCTGACGCAGCACCCTGTCGGCCGCGGGCGTCAGCGTGACGCCCGTGATCCCGTGGGTCGGCGTGTCGACGCTCAGGTCCTGCGCGTTCCACTTGTGCAGGCCGCCGACGAGGGCGAAGAAGATGGGCGGGTTGGTCGGGAGCGGATTGCCCGTGCCCCAGTCGGGCACCGTGACGGTGAAGATCGAGCTCGGTCCGTCGGCGTAGAGGAACGTCAGGGTGATCGTCGAGTCACCCCGCGAGCTGGTGAACAGCAGGTGAACCTTGGAGTAGGTCGCGGCCGGCACGGCGAACGAGTACTGGCCCTCCCCCGCGAGGAGGTGGGCCTGCGGGGCCGTCGCGGCGGCGGCGTTGGAGAAGTGGAGGACGATCTCGGGGCGATCGGCGCTGGCCGGGAAGACGCCGTCGTCGGGCAGCGCCGGGCCGGACTGGCCGAGGTGGGAGGCGAGGGCGCTCGTGACGAAGCCGTCGCTGGCGTCGATCCCCGTCGTCCAGCGCACCTCGGCGCCGTTCGTCAGCGTCGACACCGGGCGCCCGTCGAGCACGTCCAGCAGGGGCATCTGAACGACCTCGTCGGCGCGCGCCGCGCCGAACGGCGCGAGCGCCGCCGCGATCGCGGCCAGCCAGGGCGCGGCGCGCATCTCACTCCTCCCAGTCGTGGCGGAGGCGCGCGACGGGAAGGCCGCCCTGCATGTGGGACTCGACGATCTCGGGGACGTCGTCGGGCGTGACGCCGGTGTACCAGACGCCCTCGGGGTAGACGACGATGGTCGGGCCTTCGAAGCAGGGGCCGAGGCAGCCCGAGGGGGTGACGGCGACCTTGCCCCAGAGCTCGGGGTGGGCGCCGAGGCCCTCCTGGAGCGCGGTGAGCAGCTCGGCGGAGCCGCGGGCGCCGCACGAGGGCTTGCCCTCGGCGGGACGGGCGTTCGTGCACACGAAGAAGTGGCGTTCGGCTTTGGGCACGGTCCCTCCTGTGCCATGCTGAGGCATCCGCCATGCCGCGGCAAGGCGCACGTCTCTCCCTGAACCTGTCGTTGACCTTGGCGGTCGTGTTCCCGGCCATCATCTGCGCGGCCGTGGCGCTCGCCTACTACGGCTACCGCTACGCCGTGGCCGCGTCGGTGCGCAGCAAGGCCTCGCTCATCGAGGGCAACGAGCAGGTCGCGCAGCTCATCATCAGCCAGGTGCAGAACCGCATCGACGAGCTCGACCGCGATCTGTTCGCGATGATCGAGTGGCGCGAGGCGACGGTCGAGCCGCCCGCGTCCTTCGAGCTGCCGCCGGGCGTCGAGTCGGTCGCGCTGCTCGACGAGGGCCTCAAGATCCGCACGCTCTACCCCGCGCCCGACGCGCGCCGGCGCGCGCGCGAGCTCGACCGCTGGCAGAGCTACGTCAAGGGCCTCGACTGGCGCTCGCTGCAGGCGTGGACGCCCGACCTGCCGGGGAACTTCCGCCACCTCCACCAGCTCTTCGAGGGCAAGTCGGTGCTCATCGCCTACGCCGCCAAGACGACGCTCGACGACACGCACTACTACGTGGCCGCGAAGCTCGACCTCAAGCTCATCGCCAAGGAGTGGATCCCCGAGGAGATCGAGGCCGTGCCGGGCTCGCGGCGGGTCACGATCCTCGACGAGGTCGCGCGCTCGGTCTA
Source organism: Polyangia bacterium (assembly GCA_035546175.1). GTDB lineage: Bacteria > Myxococcota_A > Polyangia > Fen-1088 > Fen-1088 > DASZFV01. The sequence goes on along the minus strand of DASZWW010000001.1, from coordinate 4,110 downwards.
CGGCGAGCCGCAGGGCCAGACGGCGTTCCTCACCGAGCAGTCGTTCGGTAAGACCCTCTACGCGTGGCGCGTGCAGATCGCGCCGCGCAACGTGGCCGAGCTGCGCAAGCAGGCCGAGACCGAGCGCCTGCTCGGCGTGCTGCTCATCCCCGTCTCGACGGTCATCATCGCCATGGGCCTGTCGGTCGTCTTCCTGGCCGTGCGCGCCGAGCGGCGCGCCTCGCAGCTCAAGAGCGACTTCATCGCCAACGTCTCGCACGAGCTCAAGACGCCGCTCTCGCTCATCCGCATGTTCGGGGAGCTCATCGCCACGGGCAAGCACAAGGGGGAGGGCTCGGCGCGCGAGTACGCCGGCATCATCACGCGCGAGTCGGAGCGCCTCGCGCACCTCATCGACAACGTGCTCGACTTCGCGCGCCTCGAGCGCGGCAAGGCGAGCTACAGCTTCGCCGAGGGGCGGCTCGACGAGGTCGTCGAGCGCGCCCTCGACGTGTGCCGCTACCGGCTCGACAAGGAGAAGATGAAGCTGCGCACCGACATCGAGGACCGCCTGCCGCCCGTGCGCATGGACGAGGACGCCATGACGCTCGTGCTGCTCAACCTCGTCGACAACGCCGTCAAGTACGCGGGCGAGGGCGGCGAGGTGGGGGTGCGGCTCGCGCGCGCGCCCGGCGGCGTGGCCCTTTCGGTGCGCGACCGCGGCCCCGGCATCTCGGCCGACGACCAGCAGCGCATCTTCGAGCGCTTCTACCGGGCCTCGAACGCGCGCGTGCGCAACGTGCGCGGCAGCGGCATCGGCCTGTCGCTCGTCAAGCACATCGTCGAGGCGCACGGCGGGCGCATCGAGCTCGCGAGCGCGCCCGGCAAGGGCGCGACGTTCACGGTCTTCGTGCCGGCGGCGCCGCTCGTGACGCCCGGCCCGGCGGAGCGGGCGGCGTCGTGAGCTCGCCCTCGTCGTCCTCGCTGCCCGTGGCGCGGCGGCGCATCCTCATCATCGAGGACGAGCCCGATCTCGTGCGCGGCCTGCGCGACGCCCTCGAGTTCGAGGGCTTCGACATCATCTCGTCGGGCCTGGGGCGGGAGGGCGTCAAGCTGGCGCGCGAGCGCGGCCCCGACCTCGTGCTCCTCGATCTCATGCTCCCCGACATGAACGGCTTCGCCGTGTGCGAGGAGATCCGCGCCGTGAGCCCGCTCATCCCCATCATCATGCTCACGGCGCGCTCGCAGGAGAGCGACAAGATCCGCGGCCTCGAGGTGGGCGCCGACGACTACGTCACGAAGCCCTTCTCGGTGGGCGAGCTCGTGGCCCGCATCGGCGCGATCTTCCGCAGGCTGCAGCGCGGCCCGGGGGGCGCGGCCCCGCAGGACGAGATCCGCGTGGGCGACGCCGTCGTCTACCCCAAGCGGCACGAGCTCACCCGCAAGGGCAAGACGCACGCGCTGTCGTTCTACGAGGTCGAGCTCGTGAAGCTCCTCGCCGAGCGCGCGGGCGAGCCCGTCTCGCGCGACGAGGTGCTCGAGAAGATCTGGGGCGTCTCGGGCCACGCCTCCACCCGCAGCGTCGACAACTTCATCGTGAAGCTCCGCAAGAAGATCGAGGAGAACGCCGCCAAGCCCGAGCACATCGTGACGATCTATGGGATGGGCTACAAGCTCCTTCCCTGAGACCGTGCTGGCCGCGGTCCTCGCCCTCTCGGCGAGCGCGGCGGTCGCGAAGCCGGCGCCGCGCCACGCGATCGACCTCGATCGCGACTGGCGCTTCCTGCGGCGAGACGCGCCCGGCGCGGAGAGGCCCGACTTCGACGATCGCGGGTGGGCGCGCGTGAACGTCCCCCACACGTGGAACGCGCAGGACGGCCAGGACGGCGGCGGCGACTACTACCGCGGCGTGGGCTGGTACCGCCGGCGGGTGGCCATCCCCAGCGCCGAGGCGGGCCGCGAGCTCTACGTCGAGCTCGACGGCGCGAACCTCGAGACGACGCTCTTCGTGAACGGCCACGAGGTGGGCCACCACGCGGGCGGCTACGCGCGCTTCCGCTTCGACGTCACGTCGGTCGCGAAGCCGGGCGCGGTCAACGTGCTCGCCGTCAAGGTGTCGAACGCCGCCAACCCCAGCGTGCCGCCGCGCTCGGCGGACTTCACCTTCTTCGGCGGCATCTACCGCGACGCGCGCCTCGTGAGCGTCGATCCGGTGCACCTCGACATGGACACCTTCGGGTCGTCGGGCGTCCTCGCGTTCCAGGAGGCCGTCACGAAGGAGAACGCGACGGTGCGCGTCCGCGCGTCGGTCAGCAACGCCGACCCGGCCGCGCGCGACGCCGACGTGGCCGTGAGCGTGCGCGTGACGACGGGCAAGGACCGGGGGACGATCGTGAGCCGCGCCAGCGCCCACCTCACGATCCCGCCGCACGGGACCGAGGACGCGACGCTGCCGCTGCAGATCGCCTCGCCGCACCTCTGGGACGGCGTGCGCGATCCCTACCTCTACGCGCTCGACGTCGAGGTCGCCTCGGGCGGGCGCGCCGTCGACGCGCTCGGCGAGCCGCTCGGCCTGCGGAGCTTCGACTTCGACGCGCAGGCGGGCTTCTCGCTCAACGGCGCGCCGCTGGCCCTCCACGGCGTCAACCGCCACCAGGACCGCCAGGACAAGGGCTGGGCGCTCTCGCCGCGCGACCACGACCAGGACATGGCGCTCATCCGCGAGCTCGGCGCCAACGCCGTCCGCCTCGCGCACTACCAGCACAGCCAGTACTTCTACGATCTCTGCGACAGGTACGGCCTCGTCGTCTGGGCCGAGATCCCCGTCGTCAACAGCGCCGGCACGGGTCCGTTCGTCGACAATGCCAAGCAGCAGCTCTCCGAGCTCATCCGCCAGAGCGGCAACCACCCCTCGATCGTCACCTGGGGCGTCGCGAACGAGCTGCAGCACGACAAGTCCGAGCCGGGCGCCGTCGAGCCGCTCATCGCGGCCCTCAACGCCCACGCCCACGCCGAGGACCCCTCGCGTCCGACCTCGCTGGCGACGTTCTACCCGGCCACGGATCCCTCGGCCGGGATCACCGACCTCGTCGGCTTCAACCGCTACGACGGCTGGTACGTCAAGACGATCGAGGAGTTCGCGCCGGGCCTCGACGTCATGCGCGCGCGGCGCCCCCAGCTCCGGATGGCCATCAGCGAGTACGGCGCGGGCGCGAGCCCCGCGATCCACGCGGCGGCGCCCAAGAAGATGGACCACTCCGAGGAGTACCAGCTCCTCTTTCACGAGGCGTACTGGCAGGCGCTCGCGGCGCGGCCCTTCGTGTGGGGGTCCTTCGTCTGGAACATGTTCGACTTCGCCTCGGACGGGCGCAAGGAGGGCGACCACCCCGGGCGCAACGACAAGGGCCTCGTGACCTACGACCGCAAGATCAAGAAGGACGCCTTCTACTGGTTCAAGGCCAGCTGGTCGCGCGAGCCGTTCGTGCACGTCACGGGCGGCCGCTTCACGCCGCGGCCGGCGGGGCCCGCCGACATCAAGGTCTACTCGAACGCCGGCAAGGTGCGCCTGCGCGTCGGGGGCGCGCCGCTCGCCGAGAAGAGCGCTCCGGGGCACGTCTTCGTCTGGCCGGGCGTGCCGCTCCGCAAGGGCGCGAACGTCGTCGAGGCCACGGCCGTCGTCGGGGGCCGGACGGTGCGCGACCGCGTCACCCTCGTCGGGCGCTGACGCTCCCTACTTGCGGGCGCGCGTCAGCCGGGCGAGCCGGCGCGCGATCACCTCGCGGTCGCGCGCGTGCCGCGAGAGCTTGAGGTAGCTCACGAAGGCGGAGATCGCGTCGTCGGTCTTGCCCTCCTTCTCGGAGGCGAGGCCGAGGCCTCGGTAGCCCACCGGATCGCCGGGCGCGAGGCGCACGGCCTCGCGGTACGAGGACGCGGCGCCGGCGGCGTCGCCCGCGAAGAGCAGGCCGTTGCCGCGCTCGTACGCCGCGCGCGCGGCCTCGTGATCGCCGGCGGGCTTCTCCTTCTTCGCGCTCGCGAGCGCGAGCTTGCGGGCGGGGAGGCGGCGTTCGGCGCGCGGGGCGTCCGCGCCGCCCGCGAGGCGGCGGCCCCTGGGCTGAGCGGCGGACCTCGCGG